>JAZDIP010000001.1:0-2273 GCA_043804925.1 bacterium
AATCTAACGCAACTCAAATATGTGACTTTGAATATTTCTGCTTCTTAACGCTCGGGAATGGAGATAGAATAAATCCCAAATTCCAAAATCCAAATACCAATTAAATTCCAATGTCCAATTTTCCAAACCGCCTGACAACAGACAGGTTTGTTTCGGAATTTGGTAATTCAGTAACTGGTACTTATTTGTCCGTCGAAGGCCGGACTCCTATGGAGGAAATCGGGATTTGGTGCCTGGAATTTTCGATTGTAAAGTCTGATCCTCAAACCGGACGACAGGCAGCGTGTCAGATTTGAGAATCTGACGCAAGTAATCAGAAATAAAACTGTTGATAAATTAAAGAAGTCATATTATTATATGTCCATGTTTGACAATCCAGCAATTAATTCAAAATTCGCTATAAATAACAAAATAGTCGTGTTTCCGGGCAATTGTACTGATTTTCTCAAAACTATTCCTGATAAATCAATGCAATTGATTATTACATCTCCACCATATAATATTGGTAAGGAATATGAAAGGAAACTCAAATTAGAATCATATCTATTACAACAATCATCTGTTATAAAGGAATGTGTTAGATGTCTTAAACCTGAAGGAAGTATCTGCTGGCAAGTTGGCAATTATGTGAATGACGGATTTATTATCCCAT
Source organism: bacterium (assembly GCA_043804925.1). GTDB lineage: Bacteria > Bacteroidota > Ignavibacteria > Kapaibacteriales > UBA2268 > ChocPot-Mid. The sequence continues at coordinate 653 of JAZDIP010000001.1, forward strand.
TGGATACCGTGCTTTATCCTATATTTAGCGCTCTGGGTTTAAAGATGCGGAATCGCATTATTTGGCATTTTGAACATGGATTACACTGTTCCCGACGATTTTCCGGAAGGTATGAGACCATTATTTGGTTTACAAAATCACATGATTATTTATTTAATCTTAACTCCGTAAGAATCCCGCAAAAATATCCTGGGAAAAAGTATTTTAAAGGACCAAATGCAGGTAAATATTCTTGCAATCCATTAGGTAAAAATCCTGGTGATTTATGGATCATTCCCAATGTAAAAAATAATCATATTGAAAAAACTGAACATCCTTGTCAATTTCCGGTTGAACTAATCGAAAGATTGGTTTTGTCATTAACGAATGAAGATGACTGGGTTTTTGATCCTTTTTTAGGAACTGGGACATCCATAATTGCTGCAATAAAAAATAACCGACGGGGCGCTGGCGCTGAAATACTTCCAAAATATGTGGATATTGCCATTCTAAGAATCCAATCAGAAATAGCAGGTACTCTTAAAACCCGTCCAATGGGAAAACCAATATATAATCCCGAGTTGGCTGGTAATAGTCTTACAATCGCTCCTTGGAATGAAGAATTAAAAAAGAAACAAATTGCATTCATGGAAAAACGTGTGAGGTATAAAAGGAATGAAAATCATTGAGACATATTCTCATTTAAATGGACTTGAATTTTTGTTAGTGCATAAGCCTAAAATATGGAAAGAGATTAAAACAGTCATTTCTTCCGTTGATGCTGAAATTTGTAAAACAAAGGTATCAAAGGAAAAGACAATGAAAGGTAAGATTTTATATAGTCCGATTGACTTGAATAAATCTTTTTCAAAATTACTACATGAAAAAAATTGGCAGGAGAGTCGTGTCAGCTATTGGGTAACAAAAGATGAAAAATTGATCAGAAAAACCTTAACAATGACAGCTTCTGAGCAAAAACAAGAAATACTGTCATCAGGAGAAATTCCAATCTTTAGTTATAATCAAACTGATTTTGTAAAAGAGCGTATTGCTGTTGAAGTACAGTTTGGTAAATACTCTTTTGTGGCTTATGATCTTTTTGTCAAACATCTTGCATTTTATATTGGAAATCATATCGATGTTGGAGTTGAAATACTACCTATGAAAATGTTGCAATCTCAAATGAGTTCGGGAATCGCTTATTATGAGGGTGAACTCTATAATGTTATCCGACAGGGACGAGGTGTTCCGGCTGTGCCACTGGTAATTATTGGTATCTCTCAATAATTCTTTTTTACTCTCGTCTCAACGCTCCTGCGTTGGTATCTAATGTTTCCTCATGTCCCTTTTCCACAATAAATATCGCAGTGAATCGGCGCGCTTGCGAGGGTATGACTATGCGCAGGCCGCAGGGCCGTCATGCTACCCTCGTTACATCGCTCCGCGGTGTAACGAAAAACACTTGATACTTAGAATATAACTGACAAAATATTACATTACGCGCAGCCGTTATAAAATATTCGAAACTGACTACCCATATCATGTAACTTGCACAGTCGTTGATTGGCTGCCGCTGTTGGAAGCGTACTGTATAAAACAAGTCATCATTGACTCCATGAAATATTTACAAAAAGAAAAGGGT
>JAZDIP010000002.1:0-67524 GCA_043804925.1 bacterium
TTTCTATTTTCTATTTTCTATTTTCTATTTTCTATTTTCTATTTTCTATTTTCTATTTTCTAAAACCGGTCAGGTAGCTCAGTTGGTAGAGCAATGGACTGAAAATCCATGTGTCGGCGGTTCAATTCCGTCCCTGACCACGTACGACAATAGTAATTACTTTATATTTATAGAGTTAACGCACTATAAAAATATTTACATACATAATAAATCCGAAATAAGTGAATGATGTTGAAAAACAAATACTAATTTTAAGTACAAAGATTAGAGATAAGGCACAAAAAAAAAAAATAGGAAATGCTATTATCCTGGATGCAATAAATTTGCTATAAATTCTCACTTACTACAAAAAAATGGAATAATTAATAATATATGTGAAGAAAACCATTTATATGCAGTATCAATAACAAATCTTTTTGATCAACAGCATCTTTCTTTTAAAAAAATTGGGATCAATAATGCTCTGACATTTAAAGGATTCTGTCAAAATCATGATAGCAAGATTTTTAAAGATTTAGAAAGTAGTGTTCTTGATTTTTCGGATTACAAATCTTTGTTGCTATTTTCATATCGAGGACTTCTTAATGAATTAAGAAAAAAGGAAATTGGCATTGAAGAAATGAATTCTATGCTAAGTGAAAGAAAACTATTCAATAATCCAGGTAACGAATTTTTATCAACTTTTCGTGAAGGACTTAGAGAAGGTTATAAAGATATCTTATACCATAAAAATTTAATAGAAAATAATTTATTAGATTTATCCAATCAAAGTTATGAATTCATAATTATTGAATTACCCTATATGGAGATATGTTCTTCTTCATACTTTACTTATGCCACAAATGAAGAAATGTGGGATCAAAAGAAAAATAATATATATGAGCCAATAGCTGGAATAACATTAAATATCATACCTTTTGATAATAAGCTAAAACTAATTTTTGGTTATCTCAAGGAATTCAAAGAATCCATATCCAGATTATTATATCCGATTCAACAAATGGATTATAATCAAAAATTAAAAAAATTAAGTGATTTGCTTTTATTAGAAATTGAAACTTGGGTATGTTCACCTTCATTATATAATAATAATCTTAAACAAAATGAAGAAACAATTTTAAATATTATGTATGATAATTGCATGGGACATGGCATTGAACCAACAGTTGAGTTTAATATGTTTCAGGATTTAATTCCAAATGGTAAATAAATAATAAACAAATAGTCAACTTTAATTAATTATTATTTTGTAAATTTATTATGAATTTCTATCAAAGAAACTTAAGAAAAAAGTCGAGAAGATTCACTGCATATTTTCATATAATGAAGAAAAATATTTAAAAGTAAACAAATTAATTTTATTTTTTGAAAAAATTCTTAAAATAATGCATATAAAACTAAATATTGAAATAGAGCAAAATGTCATCAATGAATCGGGACTTGACAAGAAATATATTGAAAATCTTGTCAATGACATTTTGGGAATGGCAATAAATTATTTTGGTAAACCAAAAATTGAAGTTCTAAATTTAAAATTAATAGGAGTTGTCAATATGCCCCCTTATTGTCAATTAATAGATTCAAATTCTGGTAAATTCACTATCAATCTATCATATTTTAAAAATGAGACATTTATTCCAATATTAGCTCATGAAATTGCACATTTGTTAAATGCTGAGATTTTTGATGCATATGTTGAAGGATTGAATAATGTATTGGCTGAAATAATAACAAAAGTATATGACAATAATTCAAAGGACTTTGACTTTCCAGAAGCAAATAAAAGGGAACAATTTTATAAATATAGTTTCCTTATGATGAAAGAAATTGTTGAAGAAATTGGGATTAATGTCTTTAATAATTTTCTATCATATGCAGTTGAAACAAATGGAAATTCTAAAATAAATCATATTCATATTAATAATTGGCTCAACAACCTAGATAAAAGTAAAGTTGAATCATTCAAAAAGATTGTAAAAAAATATCAATTTGATATATTTTGCTCTATGTATGATTCATCTTTATCAAACTATTGGTTTGACTACAACTTCCAGTAAACTTTCATACAACTTTTAGTAAACTATTCACTCCAATTGAATAGTCACATCTGTTTCCTTTACATCAAAAAATGGCATATCCATCGGACTTTCTGTAATAGTTTCTCCGGTATAGAACTGATATTTATTCTTTTCTTTTACAATCTGTTCTTCCAGGTAATCCTTGAGTTCAATCAATTCTTTCATCTTCATATCATTCAAATCTTTCTTTTTGATTTTTGTCGGACAGTAATATTATTAATTATTATTTTCATTATCAGCTACTGCTCCTTCGGGACTGCCCATAATGGAAATTCATTTGGATTGATACCAAATAAGAAATCTCCGAGAAAATAAAACATTAGCGTTACAACAACAATTCCGACAAGGTTTAATATTAAACCTGTCGTTGCCATTTGTTTAATCGTAACTTTTCCTGAACTGAATACAATTGCATTCGGTGGCGTTGCAACAGGCATCATAAATGCAAATGATGCCGATAGAGTAGCAGGTATCATTAAAAATAATGGATTAATCCGCATGGCAACTGATATTGCTGCAATGATTGGTAAAAGCGTTTGTGTTGTAGCCGTATTTGATGTAAGTTCGGTTAAAAACGTTAGGCAAAAGCAGACAATAACAATCATCAGGATTGGCGGGATACCGGATAGTGCCGTTAATTGATTACCCAGCAATTCCGAAAGTCCGGAACTTTGAAAACCGCTTGCCAGGGCAAAACCACCTCCAAAAAGTATTACAATCTCCCATGGTATTTTCCCGAAAGATTTAGCATTTAATAATCGCTTTCGTTCTCCTGTTTTTGCAGGTAAAATAAAAAGAAGTAATGACATTAAAATTGCAACAGTGGAATCATCAATATACTTTGAATTTCCAATTAAATTTGACCAGCCGGGAAGAACAAATGAGCCAAAGCTCAGGTCTGCCCGGAATACCCAAAGAACAGCAGTTAGCACGAAAACAGCAAGAACACATTTTTCCTCGAATCCCGGTTTACCTAACAGCTTGTATTCTTCCCTAAGCAATTGTTTATCGAATGAAGTTTTATTCTTTAACTTATAAAGTATTTTTGTTAATAAAATCCAGGTCAGGAACAACATTACTATTGCTATTGGCAAACCGAGTAGCATCCAATTTCCAAAACTGATTTCAGGTGATTCGGGAAAACTAATATGGAATATCCGTACAAATGCAAGATTTGGAGGTGTCCCGACCAAAGTTGCAATTCCACCTAAAGAAGCACCGTAAGCAATTCCGAGCATTAGTGAAACCGGAAAATTATCGGCATCTTTTCCCTTATACGATTCCTGCATTTTATGAATTACGGATATACCGATTGGCAACATCATCAGTGCTGTTGCGGTATTGGAGATAAACATCGAAAGAAAAGCAGTCGCGAGCATAAAACCGAGGATTATACCGGAAGAACCCGAACCTAAGAACAAAATTATAATTAGGGCAATTCTTTTATGCAGATTCCATCTTTCCATTGCAATAGCTATTAGAAAACCGCCAAGAAAAAGAAAGATTGTACTGTTGAAATACTCGGAAGCCGCATCGGTACCACTCGAGATACCAAGTAATGGAAATACTACAACAGGTATTAGTGAAGTAGCACCCAAAGGTATTGCTTCGCTTATCCACCAGACAGCCATCAAAACGGCTGTGGCTGCCATGTTGTATGCTGTTGGATTAACGCTCCCTGCTCCGAAAAATAAAATTAAAGCAAATAAAACAATGCCGGACACAAAGCCGGTAATCTGTGAATTTGAATATTTGCGATTTTCTGTCATTTAAATTATATTTATTTGCCTTATCTAATTATTACAATTTACAAATATTTTATTAAAATTTCTTCCACCTTCTTTTTTTAGAATATAAAGGTTGTAGAAAATTGAAATTTTCATTTCATTCACTTTGCATTACCTTTTTTATTTTGTACTAAAAAATATTTTAAAAAAAATAAATATTTTTGGAACAAAAAATAATTACATGTGTAGTTTAATTTAACTGGTTGATGTTATACTCAAAATTTTATTTTTGGTTAAATTAAATTTATGGAGTATTATTATGAAAGCACTAATTAAAATTTATCGCCTGTTGGTCATATCAATTGGCTTTATGGCATTTGCATCTTTTGGTTGTAATAAGGAAGATGATAATCCAATTATTCCCGTTGAAGATAAGGGGGAATTCGAACTGAACGCAAAATATCAGACTATTAAGAGTTTTCCGGGGGGTGGAGGTATATTCGTTATTTCAATTTCCACCGGTGCTGACTTTGCAGGTTCAGTAAAATTGAGTATTGAATCAGAATCCGACATTGAAACAAAATTGAATAAAACAGAATTAACCGATAAGGATTCCGTTGCAGATATTATTATTAGCCCGTCATTAAATTCTACCCCGGATACTCATTCAATTATTGTAAAAGCTCAACATAACGGAAAAGAACAACAATTGAAATTGTATGTTGATATAATTGAATGGGACCAAGACGATTTCACAGATTCATATCTCAAAAGGGATGAATTTAAGAACTGGGTAACAAGTAAGAGTATCAAATATAGTGAAATATTCAGTAGTAATACACTTGTATATCAAACATATCCGCAAATACTAATTGTTGAACACTGTACATTTATTACAAAAAATTACGAAGCACGGCTTTGCTATCATGTCATGATTCCACCTGACGATTGGTCTATGTTGCGGATTAGAAACAGAAATTTTGTAGAACCGGAAATAGCCGTTAAAAGAGAGACAGATGGAAGTATTAACCAAATACCTATGGAAGAATACCCGACATTTTTTGGATATTGATTGTCAATTTTATGATTATATTGGAGTTGTTATGAAAAAGTTATTTTACTTAGTTTTATTTTTAGCATTTTTCACATTATTAACTGATTTAAATGCACAAATTTCATGGGAATCAACAGGAGGACCTTTCGGTGGCTCGGTAAGAGGAATTGTTGAAGAACCAAACGGAAACATTCTTGCTATCACTTCGGGTGCAGTTTATCGAAGCACAAATTACGGATTGAATTGGAATAAATTAACATTTGAAGGATTTTCTCCTTTGAAAGTCTATTATTATGATGATAATACCGTTTTTGTTTTATCAGAGTTTAACGAAGGTAACCGCAATGAAATTTATCGCAGTGATGATTATTTGGCAACCTGCCAATTGAAAAATTCAGGTATGGAAAACACCGGAATTAACAGTCTTTATTTTTCAACTGATGGAAAATTATATGCAAATACTTTCGATGGAATATATGTCAGTACGGATAAGGGTGATAATTGGGTGCAGACATATTCGATTCAGGAAGCAGACAATTGGATTTCTAATTGTGCGGTCAATTCAAAGGGTGATATATTTGCAGGAACACTTGTAGGTCTTTTCAGAAGCACTGATAACGGTAGTAGCTGGATTATGCTGAACGATGACGAACAAGAGTTGGAAACCAATATCGAAAACATCCTGATAAATTCTAAAGATACTATCTTTATAACAACGCCTTACGGACTATACCGCAGTTACGACAATGGAGATACATGGGAGCATTTAGTCAATGACCTTCCGGAATCAAATGTTGGGTTTATTTTGCTTATTAATGATGAAGAATTGCTGGTTGGGTCTGCCTGGTTTGGAATTTATCACAGTACAAACAGCGGAGATGATTGGACAATGATAAACGAAAGTGGTGGCTCGGGTGCAATTCTGTTAGAAAATGGTAATGTGTTTATAGCCACAATAAACGGAATTCTTTTTGCTGATAATCTATCCGGAAACTGGGAATACAAAAACGCAGGGATAAACGAACTTGGCATTGCATCAATACTAATTAACAAAACAAATAGTGCAAATAAAGATAACATATTTGTTGGTGATGACAATGGAGCTGTTCACAGAAGTACAGACGGTGGTAATTCATGGACATATCTTTATAAGACTCATGGTGCAGGTGTGAGTTCGATGGTTATTGGTACTGATGAAAGCATTTATGCCGGAACGATTTGGGGTGGAGTTTACCGCAGTACCGATAATGGAGAAACATGGGAATCCAAAAATAACGGATTGGATGACCCTGATGTAAGAGCTCTTACTATTGACAAAAACGGAAATCTTTATGCAGGTACTTTTTCTAAAATCTATAAAAGTACTGACAAAGGTGATACATGGACTACTTGTTTTTTTCAGAATCAATCCATTCAATGTTCATCTCTTGTAGTCAATTCAAGAAATCTACTTTTTGCAGGAACGATTACTTATGGACCTGTAAGAAGCACAAATAATGGATTATCCTGGACTCAAATTACCAACGGAATGCAGCAGGCAGTCAAATTTATAACCGTTAATAAACAAGATGAGCTTTTTGCCGTTACAGCTACCAACGACTTATATACAAGTATAAATGATGGTAACAGTTGGTCATTAGTAAAATCTAATATGGGTATTCAAAGTGTATTTGTTATGAACGATATTGATTTATTAGCTGCAGTTGACTTGGACCATGAGGATATTGGAGTGTATTTAAGTACAGACAAAGGATTGAATTGGGCTCCGGTAAAAGAAGGATTTGGTAATAACCTCGTATATTCATTTGACAACAATTCCGGAGGATATATTTATGCGGCTACAAGCAGGGGTGTTTATCGCACAACAGCATCGGTTGTTCCGGTAGAAGAAGGTATTGAAACTAATTCTATTATTTCAATTTCACCTAATCCGGCTTCAGATTTTGCGGAAATCAATCTCTTGCTCAATCAAAATAGTTTAGTAACTATCACTTTACTTGATGTTTTGGGTAATAAAATAATGAATGTGTTTGAGGGTATTTGCGAATCGGGTGCTAATGAATATAAAGTAAGCACAAATAATCTTTTACAAAGATTATATTATGTTAACATTAATATCGGAAACAAATGTTTCATTAAACCTATTGTGATTATCAGATGAAAAGATTTTTAAGTCACAATTTTCTCAAATATTTATTTTAAAAATTTAGATATATTTTGGAACAAAATCAATTTAAACGTGTATTTATTATTAATAATGATTCAAAAAATTATAATTTATTTTACTTGTTATGTAATTATTAAAAGGTGAACTGATGAAATTATTTATCAACTTAACTTTCCTAACCATACTATCATTTTTTGTTTTTTCATGTAAACAAACAAATGATACTCCCGTGAATCCAGTAAGCGAAGTTATGGCAAACTTTGGTGATTGTCTTGAAAACGAAGTAATGGCAGTCGAAGGTGATACTTCCAAAACGATTATTGAATATTCGTTTTCAAATAATGTTTTGACCATTAAGCATCTATCAGCCGGTTTCAATTGCTGCTTCGATTACATTTTAGTCGTTATTGAAGTCAAGGATAATGTCATTTTCATAAAAGAAAAGGATATAAAACCTAACTGCTATTGCCTATGTCTGAGAGATATTTATTACAATATTGACGGGATTTCTCCGAGTCAATATCAGGTTAAAATCATCGAGCCGTATCTTCCCGAAAATGATACAGCAATTATCTTTGATGTTGACTTGAAAGAAGGTGCTGATGGTACCGTTGGTTTTAGCAGAACTTCATATCCCTGGACATTATAAATTGATGAATTTCATTTTTAAAAAGGGATATTCTGAAATGTCATTCTGTATGAAGTCCTTTGATAAGATTCAGGATGTCTGCAGGTGAACTATACTTGAAAAAATTAATTTTTCATTATTCATAGTGGGTAAAATTGAAAAGATTGCTTCGTCACTTCGTTCCTTGCAATGACGGATTATATCGGTTTACTGTCCGCAGGACAGCAACAATCCACACAAGTCATTGCGAATCCCGATTATTCGGGATGAAGCAATCTTTAGTATTTAAGTGAATTTGTATATTAACTTAAAATTACCCACTTCATTTAGCGAAAAACCAAAAAAATAATTTTTTATGTCTCAGTAGTTAACCGTGCTGTCTCTATTTATCTCTGTTTTATTATTTTTTCAGAATACATTTATTTTATGGAGTTTCACAGAGCAGGCATAGAGCTATACTGATAAAAATACAATAACATAGCGGTAATATTTTAATATAAAATTTAATACTCTTGCCTATTTTTAAAAAATATTTTGCAACAATTTATTTTTTTTTTCGTTTTATACACAGCATTTGAATAAACAGTCAGCTCAAACAACTGACAAAACAATAGAATTAAAAACCTTTTTGGAGATTAATATAATGAAAAGAAATATTTTAGCGGCAATTGGTTTGTTGGGAGTAGGCATCACGCTGGGTGTCTGGCTTGTCATGACATTCAGTTCAAATTCCGGCTTGGGACTTTTTGCCAATGAAAAAATCGGTGCGGACAATCCACCTGTAACGATGAGTCCAACAATAAGAGCTTTGAACGAAGCAATGGTAAGCGTAAGTGAGGCGGTTTTGCCAACCGTTGTAAGTGTGAATGTAGTCGTTGAAGACAAGAACATTTCCAGTCCTTTCAGAAACCAATGGAAGGAATTTTTTGAATTCTTTGGAGAGCAACCTTTTGACGATAAAACGCCAAGACGTTCTGAGGGAATGGGTTCAGGCGTACTGATTACGAAAAGTGGTTATATTGTAACTAATAACCATGTTGTGGAAAATGCTAAGGAAATAACGGTAACGACTTTCGACAAAAAAAGTCATAAAGCTAAGTTAGTCGGTTCCGATCCATTGACCGACTTAGCTGTTATTAAAATAGAAGCCAAGGGATATCCAATTGCACATTTTGCAGATATAAATAATGTGAAAATCGGTGAAATGGTAATAGCAGTGGGTAATCCTCTTGAATTGAATTCAACCGTTACAAGCGGTATAGTCAGTGCAATAGGTAGAGGCGGACTTGGATTGCCTCGCCAGGAAACAGGCGGTTATGCAGTTGAGAATTTTATTCAAACAGATGCGGCTATTAATCCCGGGAACAGCGGTGGGGGACTTTTTAATCTTGAAGGAAGTCTGGTTGGAATTAATTCTGCCATAGCAACCAGGACAGGTTCATATATTGGCTATGGTTTTGCAATTCCCGTAGATTTGGTCAAATCCGTAATCGAAGATTTGATGGACGATGGAAAAGTTGACCGTGGTTACATAGGAGTACATATTAGAACATTGGATGAAACCGAAGCCAAAGCAGTAGGTCTTGAAGCCGTTGATGGCGTTTGGATTGCCGATGTTATAAAAGATGGTGCAGCCGATAAAGCAGGTTTGGAAGCAGGAGATGTTATACTCGAAATTGACGGGAAAAAAGTATCATCCTCCAATGAATTGCAAAGCCAGATAGTTCTTCGCAGAGCGGGAGACAAAGTAAAACTTACAGTATGGCGGGACAAAAAGAAGATAACAAAAGAGGTCAAACTGCAACCAAGAAATAAAGAAGAAACCGAGTTTGCAGAAAAAGGTGACAACGGAAAAGACAATGAAACCGAAAAAGAAACCGACGAAATTAAATTTGATAAACTCGGTTTTACTGTCGGAAATGTAACGAAGGATGCAAAAGAAAACCTGGAAGTTAAATCAGGTGCCTTGATTACCGGTGTCGAAAGGTATAGCGAAGCAGCACAAAGGGGATTGTCACCTAATGGCGTTATCGTTAAAGCAGACGGAAAAGAAGTTAATTCACCTTCTGATTTGAAAAAGATAATAAAATCGAAATCAGCGGGTGACGGTATTTTATTACACATAAAATATAAGGATTCAAACAGGATTGTCGCAATTGCAATCCCGGAAGACAAGTAAATTAGAACAATCGTTCAGTCGGTTTTTTTATCCCGGCTGAACGATTTTGTTTTTTAAAGCAAAAAATGATTCATATCAAAATCAAATAATCGGAATCAAACATTTAATATCTTTAGTCAAAATTTCACTCTATTTCAGGACAATAAATTTAGCGGTGAATATCTTCTCTTTTGCGTAAAGTCTTAAAAAATACAACCCATCAGAAAGATTATTTACATCCAATTTAATCGGTGAATCGTTATTTATTGTAAAATTTTTGCTTTCAAAGACACTGTTACCTTGCATATCTGAAATAATTATATGATATTCACCTGAAGGACATTTTGAATTAATATAAATATAATCCGTGGCGGGATTAGGTGTAATCAGCAAGTCATAAGACATATTCTGTAGGTTTTTAACACCTGTTACTTCTCCAATAACAAATTTATAACATTGCATATAATCATCATATATCTCCTGCGAATTAAAGTAGTTATTGTCCACATGCCCGACACCGGGTTTTACTAAATATAGCAATTCTCCGCCTCTGTTCTGAATTTCCAACATTAGAGCATTTACTGCCGTCCAATTAAAATCTAACGTACCAAGAATGGTCGCCATTCTAATTTTGGTTATGTTGTCCCACATCGTTTGGTTGAATTGCCCGCTTCCAATTGCCGGAGCATGTCCTATAATCCCTGTAAAGATTTCGGGATTCAATAAACCTAACTGGTAAGATATGCCACCTCCCATTGAAAAACCAATTGCTATAACCTTTTTTGCATCAATATTATAGGTATTAAAAGTATAGTCCAAAGATGCATTTATCAGGTTATTGAAATAAGAACTTTCGAGACTCAGGACATTATTTACATCGGGGCATACCAAAATTGCTCCGACTCTCGATGATAGCAACTGATATAAAATGTTTCTCATGTTGTTACCGGAATCTCCCGAACCATGCCAGCCAAGCAAAAACGGATATGATTTTGTAGAATCATAATCTTCAGGTACGGCAAAAGAAATCTGGCTAACTACTCCCCTGTCTGTGTATTGCATCGGGAACAACCCTGTCGCCGGTTGTGAAAAAGCATTGCCATTAATGCCAATAAAAAATGCTATAAAAAGTACTATTAATTTTTTCATGATTTTTACTCCTTATATGAACAAGTTGTTTTTTATAATTTTTTTTAAAACCAATATAATATTTTTCATTTTATCTTACAACCAACATCTTAACTGTCTCAACAAATCCATTTGTACGAAGTGTGCAAAAATATACTCCCGCGGGCAATATACTTGAATCGAAATCTATGCTGTTTTGTCCGGAATCTAAGTATCCGTTGTACAATTCTTCTATCTGCTGACCCAAATAATCATATATGACTAATTTGATATTACCGGGAGAATCAAGATTGAAACTGATGTTTGTTTTTTCTGTTGTGGGGTTGGGATAACAAGATATCAATTCATTTTTGCCGATTGTTTTTTCCTCAGTATAAGTTTCATCATCAATCAATACTCCAATACCACCCCAATAAGTTCCAATCCATTTGTTACCAGTGCTATCTAATGCAATATAAGTAACAAGATCATGAGGTAGACCGGAATTGGATGATCTAAACATTGTCCAATTCTGTCCATCATATTTTCCTAATGCTGTTCCATCATTTGCAAACCATTTATTGTCGTATTTATCTATTACTATTTGCTTAACATCATTGTTATAAAATTGTAGGTTCCCCGGGTTATAAATTGTCCAATTCTGTCCATCATATTTTGCCATACCATCACTTGTACCTACCCATTTATTATCATTTTTATCAATTGTAATACATTGAACAAATTTACTTGGTAAACTGGTGTTGGTATTATCATATAATGTCCATGATTGATTATTATATTTTATAATTCCTCCCGGATCCAGGCCAATCCATTTATTATCATACTTATCTATTGTAATACAACTTACTGAGTAGTAAGAAGTAACACTATCGGGGATATAGTAAAGTGACCAATTCCGTCCATCATATTTTGCTATCCCTTTTGGTATTCCTATCCAATAATTGTCATTACTGTCAATAGTAAAACCTCCAATCTGAAAATTTGGTAATCCTATGTCTGGAATATCAGACAAAGACCAATTCTGTCCATCAAACTTAACCATTCCCTTATATGTTCCAATCCATTTATTATTGTTTTTGTCAATTGTAATTGAAAAAACATAATTATGTGGTAATAAGGAGTTTTGGGTATTATAAACAATCCAGCTTTCTCCATCGAAAACAGAAACACCGTCATAAGTTCCAATCCATTTATTATTGTTTTTATCTACTGTAATACATGTAATCCAGTTATTACTTAACTTGGAATTTGACAAATCAAAAGATTTAAATTTTTGCTCATCAAAGGTAAATAATCCTTCGCTATTTCCAATCCATTTATTATTCTCATTATCAATAGCTATACATTTGATGTAATTACTGGTTAAATTTGAATTATTTGTATCGAATATCATCCAACTTTCCCCGTCAAACTTAACCAGACCGGTGTCTTTTGTCCCAATCCAAATAATTTTATTTTTATCAATTTCAATACTTGTTATCTCTTTGTTCATGATACACGAATTTAAGGAATCGTATACTACCCAATTTTCACCGTCGAATCTAACTAAACCTTTATAAGTTCCAATCCAAATATTCTTTTCATCTTCAATTGTAATATTAGTAATTCCGTTATATATCAATCCTGAATTTGATGTATCATATATTGTCCAATCATTCCCCAAAATTTTAACTAAACCTCCATCAGTTCCTATCCAGATATTATTATTGATGTCGCAGGAAATACAATTAATATAAAGACCTGGCAACTGAGAATTTTCGAAATTATACTGACTATAGTTTTTTCCATCGAATTTTATTAGGCCGTGTTCCCAAATTCCAAACCAAATATTCCCATTATTATCCTTATTAATACAAGTAATTTCATGAAGGAAAAAATCAGGAAATAATTCGAATGATGTCCAACTTTGTCCATCAAATTTTGCTACTTTAGTGTTTTGAGTCCCTACCCATTTATTTCCGTCACTATCTATACTTAGGCATGTTATTATATTATAAGGCAAACCTGAATTAGCATTATTATAAAAAGTCTTTTCTTTATTTGAAATGTTCATTTTAACAAGACCTGTATTAGTTGCTATCCATAAATATTCTCCTTCTTCTTCGATTGCATTTACATTGGAACAATGTGTATATTGAATCCATTCTTCTCCGGATTTTAATTCGTTTGAAAGAAACATTATTACTAAAACCAAAAAAAATAAAATATTCATGATTTTCATAGTACTTCCATTAATATAAAATTGGGATTATCATTTTATCAATATCAACTTCACTGTCTCAACAAATCCATTTGTACGAAGTGTGCAAAAATATATACCGGATGGAAGTTCACTTGCATCGAAATCTATGCTATGCTGTCCGGAATCCGTTAACTCCTCGGACAGCAATCTTGCTACTTCTGTACCCATTATGTCAGTAACAATTATACTAATCTCACCAGGACTGTTTATGGCATACCTGATATTAGTTGTTCCTGTAAAAGGATTAGGGTAAATAGAAAATAATAAGAAATTTTTCTCATCTTTTACTTTTTCCCAAGCTTCAACATCAAAATCCACAAAATCTGTCACTATAACATAATTTTCATAAACCTCAGTGGTATCATTTTGTTCAGTGATACCGATAAACTTCATTTTATAAATCCCATTTTGTACTTTAGTATCAATATAAAAAGAATATTGGCAATAATCATTACCATTATAAACAACGGTATCATATTTATTTAGCATATTGTTTTCTATCAATATTGTTCCTGGGATATTTAGTTTCTCAGAATTTACTATTTTTAAAAGATAACTTACGGTTGTGTCTGTTCGAAACAAATAATCATCATCTTTTTGGTTAACAATTTGTATATCTTTTAAGAAAGGTTCAAACGTTAATTTCTGTTCCTTTGTGGTACTTCTATAGTATCCATCTTTGTCAGAAAAGTAGTATAATAAAAAATCAATTTGACCATTTATCCAATACTTTTCTGTACTAAAAGTGTAATAAGATATTCCTTGATCATTCGCTCTGATTGTGTCATAAGTGTTTGTTAATGAATTTAGTACATATACATCAGCTCCATCAACAGGATTACCGTCATTATCAGTTACGGAAAAATAACAAGACCATATTTCATTACTATTAATAATTACTTCTTCAAAAGAAATTTGAGTTTGGAGAAAATTCAAACTATCAACATTCGCATAATGAACCTCTTTACCCTGAGCGATAAGATTCCCATTTCCGTGTGCAAAAAAAGATTTCTCTCTGCAATGATTGAGATTAGAATTAATTTTTATCCATGTGAGTCCTTGATCCTTAGAAAACAACAATTCTTCATCTGTTGATGCATACAGAAAGCCATTATCATCTACATACACTGCATACACAGCCTCATTTTTTAAAGAGAATAATACTGCTTCATTGTAATGAAGTTTCAATATGTAAATACCCTTATTAGTTGAAATATAAATCGTACTATCTTTAGAAATAGAATAGTTGTATATCCTCTCAATATATTGACTGACATTGAAAGTCTTGATAATATTCATAGTAGTATCCAAAAGAACCATCTCATCATCGTTGAATCCGAAAAATAATCCATTTGATAGCATAGTCATTTGATATCCATAATGATCTATTTTTACAAAGGAATCGATTGCACTTCTTGCATAGTAATAATTTAGACCATGCTGGCAAATTATACCTCCTGTTTCTAAAGTTTGAACATCATTTATATATTGATACAATGTATTGGGAATACCTTTTTCTATAACCCTCCAACTGCTTCCTTTGTCACTTGTATAAGCTATTTTATTACCATCCGTATATACTAACTGACCAATTGAATTCACATCATATTTTTTAACATAAGGAAGTTCAGCACTCAATTTTAGTCCCCCCCATGTTCTGCCTCTATCATTGGATGTAAAAATATTAATTGCATAATCATACGCAAATAATTCACCATCTGCTTCCTGTATATCCCAGAAATAAAAGTCACTTTCAGTATTTATTTGAAGTGGTGTCCACGTTTTACCTTTATCAGATGATTTTATCAAACTATGATTATTATCTCCAGCGTATAGATTCCCCAAACTATCTAAAGCAAATCCCCTAATTATATTATAATACCCTAAGATTTGATCAGCAGCTTTTATCCAGGACAAACCATTGTTTGAGGAATAAAAAATTGCAGTGTAATCGGGATAATATATATCATCTTTGTACGAATAAAATTCATTGCCCTCACGAATACCATCCCTTTGTGATGGAAGATCTTCAATCAAAGTATCTTGCTCAAAATTATAAAGGCTAACATAATTATTATTGAAGATAGTGTCAGTATTAACAGCCCAAAGATTGTTGTTGATAACTTTGACAGAAGATATTGGTATATCAGTTCCGGGAATAGTAGAAAGCTCATTCCATGTATCCCCATAGTCTGTAGAGTGATATACAAGATTCCGCTTTCCTCCCCTAACATTGTAAATTCTTTCTAAAGATATTATAATACCGAAATCACAATCAAATGATATATATCTAATTCCGTAATATGGATGATAAGGGCTATAAATACATTTCTCTTGAACTTGAAATTCATTGGTATTCAATAAAGAATATAGACTTGCACCAGACTGAATTATCATTTCAGAATCACAGTTTGATATTTTGTCAAAGGAATTAACTCCAGTAAAATATGTTTTAGCATAATTTTCATTTTTAGGGAGTCTTAGAAAATATCTCCAATAGAAAGAATATAGATTACCTGATTTATCTGTATTCAAATTTTGAAAATACCTACTGGTAAAACTATTATTATCTAATAAAATACTATTCCATGTATTCCCTCCATCTGAACTTTTAAAAAGCTCGTAAAAATTTGTAGCATAAATATTATTATATCCATCAACTATTATTTCAAGAATGCCTGTTTTTTTTGATAGCCCTTCTGCAGGTGTCCACAAGTCATTAGCAAAGTTTGTTGATGTCAGCAAAACAAACAAAAGCAAAATTATTTTCTTCATCTTTTTCCCAAGAAATATTAGTAATATTAATCACTTCACCACAACCATCTTAACAGTTTCAACAAATCCATCTGCACGAAGTGTGCAGAAATATACTCCGGGGGGCAATATACTTGAATCGAACTCAATGCTGTGCCTGCCGGCTGTTAAATATTCCATATCAAGCGGCTTTAATACTTCTACTCCCATTAAATCTGTAATTGACATACTTAAAAAATCCGATTTATTTAAAGTATAATAAATGGTAGCATTCCCCGAAAAAGGATTTGGAATAACAGATATATTTTTACCATTGTTAATCATATCATCAATTCCAACCGGGTCAAATGCGTAAGGTTCTGAAATATTTTTGCATCCATGTTCATCAGTTATCTCAACAGTATAATCCCCCTTGGTCTTAGGTTCCCAATCAAGATATTGTTTATTAGCTCCTTCAAGTCTCTTTAGGTCCAGATACCATTGATACGAAACTGCCTGTGCGAGAGTGAAGAGCCCGTTATTTTCTTCTTCTATAATTGGTTTTTCAGGTAAGGGGTGAACGATAATCGTATCTACTGCTGAATTGGAACAACCGTTCTCATCGGTATAACTGTAAGTTATAATATGTTCACCAACTCCTGCAAGAGCCGGTGTGAATATATTATTTTCAATGCCTGTTCCCGAATAATCTCCACCTAAGGGAAGTCCCCCTGTCAATTCAAACTGTTCTTCGTCAAAACATATTTCACTATTATTAATTGCAAAACTGACAATAGGTGTTGGATTTATAAGAATATTCTCAACTAATGAATCAACATAATTCTTTTCTTCAATTCTAAAAATAATTTTTACAATTCCAGTACCCGGTTCACTCCATACAATATCAACAGAATTTTGCTCTGCACCTGCAGATAAATCACCGCCTTCAACAAACCATTCCTTTAGTATCAGACTGTTATTGGTAGTAGTATATCTTTCCGTTCCATTTTCGCATGTATTAATTTTCCCTGTTACGTAAGGAAATTGTTTTTCTGTAATAATTACCTGAATAGTAATTGAATCCGAACAAGAGGTTTCCTCATTAGTTTGAACTAATGTCAAAAAACCTGTTTCCATGTCAGTCCATTTAACATTGACAGAATCTTTTGTCGAAGAACCAATTATTTCACCACCTGTTATACTCCAATGATTAGTTATTTCCTCATTTATTTGTGATTTATAAATGTTTGATGAATCCTTTACAACAAACTCAGCACCGATAATATTTGGCATTGGTTTGGCATTGACAGACACATTGTAAAAAGCAGTGTCATTGCATCCCGAAACATCAATTGTTTCAATAAGCTGTAATTTACCTTCAGCAGCATCGCCCCACTCAACGATAATCAATGTATCGGAATCGCTTCCGATTATATCACCTGCTTCAGCAACCCATTTATACGAATGTCCGGCAATATAAGTACATGTATAAAGAGCTCTTGTATTCTCACAAATTGAATTAGTTCCGGAAATTTGAGGTTCGGGTTTCTGATATATTGTGACAAGAATTGTATCAGAGCTTTTACACCCTGTTGCTATGTAGGTCTGCTCAAGTATCAGCTTTCCGGCTCCTACCCCGAGCCAATGTATATTTACTGTTGATTGAGAAGAAGACCCATCAATACTCCCTCCTTCAACATACCAACTATTTTGAATACCGGAAGTATTGTTTGCGCTGTACGTTTCATCCGAATTGGTGCATACATGTTCATTTCCGCTTATTGACGGAATGGGTAATGGATTTATAATAAGATTGGATGCATTCTCAGTACCTGTTACAACAGGGTCTGTACTAATTACTCTTATTCTGTATCCTGTGCCTCCTGTCAGTGTTTTTGGCAGAACAACATTTTCCAAAACTCCTGAACTTGTTCCCGGAAGAGTATCCAAATTAAGTGGATTTGAAAAACTTCCGTTTTCGTTGGATATTTGAGCAATGAATTTATTTCCGATGTTGAAAGTACCGGAGATTGTGAATGGTATATCTGTTATATTTCCTGCACAAAAGGGAGAACCGGAAATGCTTCCTGTCGTTATTGTTCTAGTAGGTGGTGCCTGCCCCCATCCTGCAAGTCTTGCCCAAAGGAACCAGCAGGCAATTCCTTTTTTTGTACAGTTAAGACTAACAGAGTGAGCACAACTCGAGCAGTATTGTGATATCTGTGTCAGCACATCTCCCGGATGATTTCCAAGCCAGTTATTTGCCCAGTTCCTCGTCCCTCCCTGTGGGTGGTTGTAGTCGCATGCATCATTTGCATAATACTGCTGGAAATTTGTATCACAATCCGGTGTATATTTTTCAATGTCTGCAAAATCAAATAAAATTTTATTGTTATTATTGCAGTAATCGCGTATCTGCTGATTTGCATGGTAAAGACTGCCGTCCGGACCAAGTCCCTCGAGATGACCTGTCATATAAACAAATTTCACATTAGGATAATCGCTTTCCAGTTGTGTCATAGGTTCAAGATAATGTGTTGTGAGATTAACATCATTCACCTGACCGCACCATGACCAGATTATTACATTACAGGTCGGAAAATTATCCAGATATTCTCTTGTTTCAGCAACCCATGAGGTATAGCCGCAATCATGGTCGAGGTAACCGCTCCCATACCCGTCACCTTCAAACATGTGCAATTCACCGGCTCCTCCCGAATGGCTCCAGTTATACTTGCCATTTGTATAATATGATTCCAAAGCATCCATACCTGAAGCTAACTGACTTCCATGAGAAGTGTGTCCGTAACCTATATGAAGATTTGCTTTGGCAGAGTCAATCCACTGGTCGGGAATGTCTGCAAGATTGATGCAATTATGGTCAATTATAATTGCAGAGTTGAGAAATGATGTAACTAAGAAATAGAAAATCACTAATGTTCCGGTAAATATTTTCATAATTGCCTCCAGATTAATATATAGAAACGAATTTAAATAAATTGCCGGATAATACCAAAATTATTTTTAATTTATTTTACCACCACCAACTTCACTGTCTCAATAAATCCATTTGTACGGAGTGTGCAGAAATATATTCCGGAAGGTAATATACTTGAATCGAAACCTATGCTGTTTTGTCCGGAATCTAAGTATCCGTTGTACAATTCTTCTATCTGCTGACCCAAATAATCATATATGACTAATTTGATATTATCGGGAGAATCAAGATTGAATGTAATTCTTGCTTTTTCTGAAAATGGATTGGGAGATATTGAAATTGTAACATTAATTGATTTAACCTTTTGCTTAACAGAAGTTTCATCTGCAAGTAGAACTCCAATCCCTCCTGAAGTTCCAAACCACTTATTACCATCTTTATCTATAGCTATGGAATGAATTTCATTATCTGGTAAACCGGAATTTGATGCATTATATACTATCCAATCATTCCCATTGAACTTAGCAACACCATAACTATCAGTTCCAAACCATTTATTTCCTTTTTCATCAATTGCTATACAGAGTATATTATTATCGGGTAATTCTGAATTGTACGTTTGTAATATAGTCCAATTTTCTGTAAGATTTTTATCATAATAATTTACGATTCCCCTACTCATTCCGAACCATTTACTTTCATCTAAATCAAAGACTATAGCATTGTATAATTCACCTGGCAATATAGAATTTGAAGAATTGTACTCTGTCCAGTTATTATTATCATATTTTGATATTCCTCCATAATAATATCCTGTACCAATCCACTTATTTCCCTCTTTATCTATTGCAATTACGGTAACATAGTTATCTTGTATACCTGAATTTCCACTGTGATATTTTGTCCAATTAACTCCATTAAATCTAGCGGCACCTTTTCCTGTAGAATAATTACTCCCTGTCCCAATCCAAATCGAATTATCAATATCTACTGCAATAGACTTAATAGAATCCCAAGGTAACTCCGAATTTGATGCATTATAAACTTTCCAGTTAGAATTATCATATTTTCCAATACCTTTTCCAGCAGTTCCAAACCACTTATTCCCCAAGCTGTCTATTGCAATGACGTTTACATTATCTTCAGGAATTCCCGAGTTATTTGTATTAAATACAGACCAAATTCCTTTATTATACTTCGCAGAACCTTGAATAGTGCCAAACCATAGATTATTTTCTTTATCATGCACAATAGATTTTACCAAATTATCAGGTATGCCGGAATTTGATGTTGGATAATGATTACAACTCTCATCATTATATTTTGCTAATCCGTTTCCTGAAGTTGCAAACCACTTATTACCATCATTATCTATAATTATTTCATTTATATTATTTTCCCATGCTTCTGTAAATCCAGTATTAATTAATGTCCAATTAAAACTATCATATTTATATACTCTACCATATTTTGTTCCACACCACATATTTCCAGCATCGTCAAAAGTTATAGATTTGACACTATTTGAAGATTTAAATAATAAACCAGAATTTGTTGTATCAAATTCAATCCAATTATTCCCATCAAATTTTACCAATTTCCTTGATATGCTAAACCATTTATTACCTTCATTATCAATAGCAATAGCATTAACTTCATATCTAAGCAAATCTGTTGTATCTCTATTATAAAATGTCCATGTTGTATCCTCTAATTTTGCAACACCAAAGTTCCAAGCTATTCCAAACCATTTAATTCCTTTTTCATCAATAGCTATTGCAGTAATGATATAACCTGGGAAAGCTGAATTAGTATCATTATAAACTCTCCAGTTGTTCCCATCGTATTTCGTTACACCTTCTCCACAGCCCATCCATAGATTATCATTTTTATCAATTGCCATTACTGATATATTGTTTGAAGGAATTTCAGAGTTTGAGGTATTATATACCTGCCATAATGCTCCATCGAACTTCAATAGTCCACCACCATGGGTACCAATCCATTTATTCCCTTTTGAGTCAATAACAATTTCAGAAATTCTATTATAAGTCAGGCCTGAATTAGCACTATTATAGAAAATATTATCTCCACTTTCTTTATCTAATTTAACTAATCCACCATTAGTCCCTACCCATAAATAATTACCTTCTTCAGCAATTGCCGTTATATAATTGCCATTAGTATATTGAATCCATTCTTCCGGAAACAAATAAGAAATCTTGAGTAAAAATATTACTATTAATAATCCAAGTTTTATTATAATTATTTTCATTTAAGTACTTCTTTTCTTTTTAAGACACATTAGAAAATTAAAGGTCTCATAAAATCTACCTTACCACCACCATCTTCACTGTCTCGACAAATCCATCAGCACGAAGGGTGCAGAAATAATTCCCTGGAACAAGATTACTTGAATCATAATCACGGTTGTATTGCCTTTGGTCAATAAATAATCATAACCGTGTTTCAACTTTTAAAAATCTGATTTTGTAAAGAGAAAGAAAAGGATTATTCATAAACATCTCCGGTGATTGTTCTTGCCAGGTACTGCCCTTATTAGAGGAATAAAAAATCACAGTATGCTCATTGCCTGAACCGGGGCTTCCACATAACCATAATTTATTTCCGTCAATTATATCTATGCCTAATAGCCAATCATTTGTTGATATATCCCGCTGTGTCCAGTCAACACCTCCATTACCGGAATAAAAAACACCACCATAATCAGTAACTACCACGACTTCGGTTTCGCTTATTAAAAAAATATCATTCGCATCACCAAGCGTTGCATTAGGAGTAACATCCGTCCATGTGTTGCCATTATCGTTTGACCTGAATACAAACTTTCCAAAACCTCCAATAACCCAAACGCTGTTTCCTAAAATTTTTATCCCGAGATAATGTCCTCCATAAGCTTGTTTAAAATTTAATTCTTTGATAATATCGGGACGTATCCAGTTTAAACCGCCATCGGTTGTATGCAGCATAATAGGAGTAGAGTCCTGTTCGAAATTTTCACCAACTACCCAGATGTCATTAGCGTTTTTTGCGGCTACTCTTAAAAAGTTACACTCCTGATACATCGGGGGAACTTCTATTTTTGTCCAGTTAACAGCCATATCGCTCGATTTGTAAATATTCCCGGAATCTCCAACAATGTAAACATTCTGGTCGTTCAGTTTAAATATTCCATTGTATGTTGTGTTGGGCAAAGTGCCAACTCCTGTAGCAGTCCAATTATACCCGCCATCTATAGATTTAATAACATTTGGAGAGCCGTCCGGTGTTGGTCCGCCAACTATTAAAAGAGTGTTTTTATCGAAAATACACAAATCCAAGAAATAAGATTTTAATTGAGTTGAGTCGGATATCGTATTCCATGTTTTTCCGCCATCCTTAGTATGTAAAACAAATCCATAATCACGGTTACTGCCAACCGCCCATCCATAATAATCTGTTTTTGTGTTGTCGGCATCCTGATTTTCACAAGATGTAATGATGATTAAAACCATGGCAAGTGCAAGAAAATTGACAAAAATATTTTTCATTTCTCTGACTTTCATATTATGTTAATAAATCATTAATTTATGCATTCATTCAAAAATAATTTATAATTCTCTAACCTGCAAGAAATAAATTCCCACACTAATAATAATTATCATTATCATATGCTTTAATTAAAGCTAATAATTAGACTTTTTAATTAGCAACACAATATATTCCTTTATCCCTTCTCCTTGCTCCCTTCATTAACAATTAACAATTAACAATTATCCATTGATGAAATCTCCTCCTCTTTAAATCCATAGTTCTCCATCCAATACTTCTTTGTAAACTTCAGCATACCCGTTTGTGCAAATTTCAAATCCCGTTCGACTTTCTGCAAATTCTCAGCATTGCTTATTATTAAATTGAACTTTGGTGGGATGCTGTTTGGGAAATTCAACCGAAAAAATATATTTCATATTTATAAATTTATTTGTAATTTATTTTTTGAGCTTTTATATTTATTAAAAGAAAATTGTAAGATAATCATTTTTAATCATAATAATAAAACAGACTTATGAAAAAAATTTACATTACAACCTTATTTTTGTTTATAATACAACTTATCGCTATAGCTCAGGATAGTGATTTTGATAAAACAAGATACAGCAAAGAGCTTTCACAACGATTTTTAAAACTGGGTAATACATATCGAGAAGCACAAAATTATGATAAAGCAAATCATTATTTAACAAAAGGGATTAATTTAGCAAAAAAATATCATCAAAGTTATTGGATAGCTGTTGGATATGAATACCATGGATACCTTCAAAGGGATATTGGGAACAATGAATCAGCTAAGGAATTTTTACTCCAAGCTAAATCAATTTATGATAAAATCATCAGACAAAGTGATGGGAGCAAATCTGTAATAGATGATGTAATAAATTCACTCGGTGAAAAGAGAGAAATAACTAATCAAAGTCAAAATCAAGAATTATTGGAATTAAAAAAAGAGAACCAATTAATAAAAATTTCAAATGAAGAATATTTATCTAAGATCACAACTTTAGAGGGTGAGATCAAATCATTAAAAGAACAATTATCTCAAAAAAACAATAAAACAAATCAGGACACAGTTATTGATAAAGCTAAAAATATTAAAATTATTACTCCCTCAATAATTACAAAATCTAAAGCAGAGACCAAACCTGTAACTAAACCTGAAACTAAACCTGAAACTAAACCAGAGATAAAAGCAGAAACAAAAGCTGTAACTAAACCTGAAACTAAGACTGAGACCAAAGCTGAGACTCAAGCTGTGGCTAAACCTGAAACTAAGACTGAGACTAAAGCAGAGAAAAAAGCGGAGACTAAATCTGCAGTAAAACCTGAAACTAAGCCTGAAACTAAACCTGAAACTAAAGCAGAGATAAAAGCAGATAGTAAACCTAAGACTATTAAGGGTAAATTGAATGAAGGTAATAATGATAGCAGTAATTTTCAACCCGATAATAATTTGAATATTTCAGAAATTGAAACTGCATTAAAAAAACTATTTATAAAAGAAATTCCTGTTTCCTGGGTTGGATATATGGGTGGTATCGAAGGTGAAATAATATCATTTAAAATAATACAGCAAGGTAAATATAATATAGATAGAAAATACCGGCTATTGAAAATTCATGTAAAAGGTAAATGTAAACTTACCGATCCATTTCATAAAAATCAAATTGTTGATTTTAACAATACCGACAACTTCATTTTTACCAGAGATGAAAATGAAGAACTAAAAGCGGAATTTCAAGAAAGTTTTAATTTAAAAAACAAGAATGAATAAAGTATCAACAATAGTTTGAAGAATCACAATTAGATATTAATGGACAGATAATCTATTCTGTCAGGTGTTACACCTGACAGCAATTTACTTTATTTAGTTCATGAAGCTCAACGGATGTAACAAAAAAGACATTCCTGACAAAAATAATTGGATTATAGCTAGCCCCAAATTGAAAGAATTGGAGTCAATTTTTTATTATCAATTTGATTTGTTTGTTCTATCGTTTTCAAAAATATTATTACTATACACTACCAACTTTTTAAAAATCGAAATCACACTCTGCTCTCAAATAGGATAGCTAATTTCTTTGCTCATTCAAAACTGCTTTATATAAACTAAAGGCACAAAGCATGTTTTTTATTTTAATGAATAAGATACAAGAAATGCTTTAAAATCATCGTCATGAGTTTCAGCTACGATTCCAATACCTTTCGACAAATACATAAAAGATTGTTTATTTTTATATTGATATTTTATACAATTAAAAGTTCCTGCTGGTATTGTCATTGTATCTGTACCTATGCATTTGTACCATGCTTGAAGCGTATCTATCCAATCAATCTTGAGGTCATTAAGTAATTTAAAATTGTAGATGCCTTTGGAATGATTTTCATTAAGTTGGACAAATATAATACCATCAATATCTTTTATAAAACCTCCAAAAGTAGTATCCATAACATTATTGGAATCTTTTAATATAGCCCTACAAATGTAAATATTTCGGGTTATTTCAGAAGAATCCGGTAAAATAACTGGAAAAGTTTTTATCTCAGTTATTATCCTCTCAAATTTGTAAACTTCAATATCTTCTTTTGTAAAACTATAATTCCAAGTATTTCCGATTGCTAAAGGGATAATATACTTTTCATTGTTATCCCCATGTGGATTATTTGAACTATTCTCACAATTAGATAATATCAATAAAATGGTTGTGATGATTAATAATAATTTTTTCATAACGTTTACTCCAAGTATAAATAATAATAACATTAAACTTTTTAAGAATTATTTTGGTTCTTCATTATTAATAGTGGATAAATTACATAAAATTTCTGAAATTGGAAAGAAATTAAATTCAAAAAACAAGTATGGACTTTAGTCCAAAACTTTAGGGATAAAACCCAAACCAATTTTTAAAATATATCCACTACTTAAAAGTAGTAACACAATATAATTCTTTCTCCCTTCATTAACAATTAACAATTGACAATTAAGAAATCTCCTCTTCCTTAAATCCATAGTTCTCCATCCAATACTTCTTTGTGAATTTCAGCATACCCGTTTGTGCCAGCTTCAAATCCCGTTCGACTTTCTGCAAATTTTCAGCATCGCTGATTATCACATTGAACTTCGGCGGGATACTGTTTGGGAAATTCAATCTTACAATGTAAGAAATCAACTCATCAAATACTGATTCGACCAAACGAATATCTGATAAAATTACTTCTCTTCTAACCTTGAAATGAGTTTCTGCGGCGGCATAAGAACCCATGTCAAGTTCGGTAGTAAGCGTTTGCGATAATATCGCTTTTGATATTTCCGCATTGCAGTATTTGATTAGTTCCCTGTAAAGCTCAACAGATGTACTTTTCACAGCTTCGTGTAGTTCCAGCTTGATGTCCATTGGCGATACGATTACGGCATCTTCTGTCATGTTCGCAAGCTCTTGTGCGAGAGTTTCTATCTCCTCCCGGCTTGCTCCTCTTGTGTATTGACCTAATAAAAATGGCATTCCGTATTTTTCAGTAAAGTTCACCCAAAAACGCAAACCGCCATTTTTGAAAGTAACGGGCCAATAACACTTTGACAACAGCGATTCACCGTAAGGATTCAAATATGAAGATTCATATCTTGCACAGATTATTTTCATATCGGGTATAATCTCTCCTTCTGAAACACCCGGTATCCTGTATCGCAATTTACCTTCACTGTCGAAAAAAAACCATTCCTGCGGTTTGGCAATCAAAGATTTCGGTACAATATATTTTCTATTTCCTTCGGTTATCTCCCAAATTATTTCAATCGGTTGATAACCAAAAAGCGGTGCTTCAAGTATATCCCGGATGATTTGCTGTATATCCAGAGCTTTAAGGATTTCTTCGACATCTTTAACAACTTTGCTGTCCGCTTTGTTTTGAACAATTCTTGTTTCGAGAGAAAGTGTACCACTTTTCCGGGACTGAATACAGCTCCAGACATGCGGGTCATTTTTCAATTCCCTGTATGCTTCTATTGTTTTTCCTGTCCTTCTCAATACCCGGTCGGGATTTGGGAGCATACCAATAAATTTTGAATAAGGAGACTGCATCTCCCTTGTAATTAATTCACTGATTAAATATTTTTTGTTTTGCATAATTCACCTTATTATTTTTCTGTATATTTTCTTATTAAATAACCTATTACAACACCTGCAACGGCTATTTCAGGAATTTCCCACCCACTATCTACATTTATTTCGAATAGCACAAAAACGATTGCCGTCAACAATCCCAAAAGATATGAAAGTATCGATATTATCACAATATCTTTCATTCCTTTTCCCTGTACCTTACTATCACATTTAACTTACCCGTTAGGATACTGTTCTTGATATATTTTAATTTGAAAAATTCGTAAGCCGGGCTTAACTCATACAAAATTGAATTTGCTCTGTTGCTTAACGTATTTACATTAAATGATGTAAGTAAAGTCGAACTGTTTTGGTCGTTAGTACCATGCAATTCAATAACACCATCGTAAATGGGTGATACATCATCCCAAATTATCTGGATTGAAACAGCTTCAAACGGTTTACTATACCTGCTGATTCCGTCGAGCCGGAGTTGAATCCAGTAAGTTTCCAGATTCAGTACCATATTATGATTTTTTATTACTTCTGATATCATTTTATTTCTTTCTGATTTTATAAAAATTTATTTTATGTTTTGTCATTCTGAGCGAAGCGAAGAATCCAATATCCATATCATTTCTGGATTCTTCACTTCACTTCGTTACGTTCAGAATGACATTTATTGAAAAATCTGTTTTCTTTTCCATAAGCTAAAGCTCGTGGCTATATATTTTCTCAGACTTTCGTTGCTTCTGACCTTCTTCCCGTCCAACAGTCTAAAAACCTGTCGTCTTATTCTATGAAAACTCATCTAAAACATCGTCAGAGAATAATCTTTGATTATCTGTCTTATTAGATAAAATTGTCTTTGGTGGATTTGTTGAATGTTCTAAATCCATCAATGTTATTACTCCCTCTCTTAGGTCCTTAAGCATTTTAATTGCATAAATTCTTCTCCATATTATTGAATTGGGAACAGAACTGTTTTTATATGCAATTTCATAAAGGTAAACGACAGTAAGGTCAACTGAAAGTTTAATTACTAATGGAGGCACAGGTTCCTCGGTAAAAGGAACCTGATATACACCCCACAAATAAGTATCAATTGTTCTGTCAGCATTAATCCTTGCAAACTCTACCCTGTCCCAATCAATTGTTGTTCCCGTTGGGTCGCCTGTTAAAATTGCAAGCTCGCTTTCTGAGAACTCAAACAATAGGTCATTATCAACTGAATAACTCATTTTACTTTCTTTCGTTTAAGGTACAAGTTTAATTTTAATATATCCTGCACCGGAACAAGCATCAATGGCTCTCCCATTAATAACGCTCAGTTCACCTGCTGTTTTTGCTTTGCCGTTTGTATCAGCCGCAACGTTTGCTCCGGCGAGAATTGCTTCCGAGCTTTCGACAACGACTGTCCCGAGACTCACAACAGAAGCTAATTCTTCGTCGAGCCAATCTATTTCGGTTACTCCAAAAGCCATTGTATCTTCATCGCAAAGCGAACCGGAATAATTTACAAATCTGCATGCAGGTAAATCTTCGCCGGCTGTTACTGTAAGCAATTGCAAGGGTTGATATGTTTTATTATGTGTTGACATGTTTTTTCCTCCTATAAATGATTAGTATCTGAAATTAAATAAGCCGCATCACTGCTTGTTACTTTGATGCAATAGTTGTCAGTATTCCTGATAACCTTGATTTTACCGCCGTTTTCGTAGTATGTATCAATTTCCGGTTTACCTTCTCTTTGGAATGTATATCCGTAACTCGGATTAAATTCGGAACGGTTGTGCTTCTCGTTTTTATCAACATAAGCCAGAATCACGTTATCATTCCAAACATCAGAAATCGTTTCACCATCCGTTGAATATACCGACAAGCCGACATGAATATCCTTGATTTCGGTCAATTCTCTGAGAATGTCATTTGTAACTTTTGTTAATCCCGAATACTGAACTTTTTCAAGAACAGCAGGATGGTTCATCAATGCACGATAGCTTGACTCACCGATGAGCATTGTATTTGGGAATTTTCCAATCAACTGCCGAACGGCATTCATGCCATCCTTAATATCAGCAATCGGGTCAACTGTCAGTATAGTATAATCATCCCATGCATTCAAAGCAGTAATAACTTTTTTCAATCCTGCAGCATAATTGCCTGCATCCTGAGCCATATCTGCGGCTTCTTTTTCCTTGCCAAGCAAAAGAATATCCATTAATTCTTTGGTTACTCTCTGCTCATATTTTTGAGAGGACAATGCTTCCTCTTCTTCGAGATAATCGAGAGCAATCTCAATATCTTTCTCCACTGTTTCGAATTCCACGAAACTAATATCCGAAGGCGGTATCCTGTTTGAAGCCGCTCTTATTGCCCTGTCCGTATCGCGAACAATAAAAGCGTCTTTTCCGAATACAGGCACCTTTCCTTTCATT
Source organism: bacterium (assembly GCA_043804925.1). GTDB lineage: Bacteria > Bacteroidota > Ignavibacteria > Kapaibacteriales > UBA2268 > ChocPot-Mid. The sequence continues at coordinate 28,950 of JAZDIP010000002.1, forward strand.
TTCGAAACCTGCACATGCGGGAATAAAAAGTCTGCGACCAATCCCGTATTGCTGTAGCCCTGTGCAATAGTCGTAAGCACCGGGTCAATCATTCTTAATTCATCTAACCTATTTGGCATTTTATTTTCTCCTTTATTTATTTGTTAATTTTAATTCTCTCTGTGTATCTCCGTGTCTTCTCAGTGAAACTCTGTGTAATTTTTGAAGAAGTCATTTTAACACTAAGCTCACAAAGTATTTTCACTAAGTTCACAAAGGGATATTTGTCCATTATTTTAATCTTCACTAATATTTTATAAACTTAGAGCGTGGTTAACCGCTTCCTCGTAAGTCAGGCAACTATTTTTTAACTGCAATTCCTGAGCTTTCCTATGCAATTCCAACCTATCAAGATTTATATTTCCAATTTTAGAAAAATCAGTTTCAATGTTCATGTTCACTTTTCCGTCTGCTGTCTGCCGTCTGCTGTCTGCCGTGAAACTATCCGAAAACAAATCACCCGACACCCTAGGCTTCATCCCATTAAACAACGCTATTAATCTTTCAACCATAGTATTCTTTCGTTCTCCTGTTTTTCTGTCTTTCTGTCCTTCGGTCTTTCCGTCATTCCGTCTTTCGTTAAACTCCAGATCGTCGCTATCAATAAGAATGAGAATATCAACCAACTCTTCTCCCTGAGCAGGAGTAATAATACCACCTCCTTCAAATTCAATCAAAGAATTTACAAACTCCCGGTACTCATTAATCCTAATACCTCTTTCCAACTCATCTTTCCTCATTCTCAGTTCCCTGTTCTCGTCCTCTAACTCACAAATCCTTTCATCAGTCATCCTGAGCTTGTCGAAGGATGAATTTGCCTTAGATTCCGTCTTTCCGTCATTCCGTCCTTCAGTCATTCTGTCTTTCCGTCCTTCAGTCATTCCGTTTTCATTAGTAATTAGTAATTCATCATTAGTAATTAAACTCCCTTCTCCTTTCTCCTTTTTCCCTTCTCCTTCAATTGTTAATTGTGAATTGTCAATTATTAATTCATTAAACTCCTCGCTCTCATCAAACTCCACATTCCTCAATCCCTTAACTGCCGGAGCAGAAGCTCCAAGCAAACCGACATGTCTAAGCATCAAATCAGGATATAAAGCAATTGAAATCTTTTTGAATAAACCTTTTTTCACTTCATCAACTAAATCATTTGAAACATCTTTCAGCTTTGCTAAAAGAGTATTTCCTTTTCTTTTGAGAGTTTTTATCCAGCCGTAAGCCGGGTCATCTGTTTTGGGGTGTCCTTTAACGAGAGGTGCTTCATAAGAAGAAGATTCTTTTACTTTTCCGTTGTACAACGCCGCAATTTTATCGAGCATATCATCAGTAAATTTTCTTAGCTTGCCCGATGAGTCCTTATGCTCACCACTTTTAAATACTTCGAGCCACATAATTTATTCCTTATTTTCTGTTTAAAAAAACTTTTATGGTGCGAAATTAACGGCTGAAAAACAAGCCACAAGAAAAGCATTATAAAAGGATTTTGAAATAATTTTAACTACGTTTCGCAGACGGCAGACAGCAGACAGGAGGACGGAAGACAGAATTTTGTGTGAAAACGTGAGAACGTGAGAACGTGAAAATGTAGAATGTAAAATGTAGAATGTAAAATGTAGAATGGAAGGTAGTTGAACAGAGTTTTTGTCAGGATTGTTACACAGTGTCAATCTTAATGTACATCACAAGTTTATGCAATTGTGGCAGGTTTGGGAATTTATTCAGCAGAATTGTAGAATTATAAATAGCCACTTTGTAATACTTTTTACCAATTTACAGTTGATTGATTGATATTTCGCTTTATTCCTCACTTCGCAATTATCTGGCATTATTTGTGCAGAAATGTAAGTATAAACTACTATGTTAAATATGTACGAAAGAAGGAGAGTATTAAAATGTATCAAATAATATTATCAGCACACATAGCAATCATCAATACTTTGCAGTGGTACGTTGACGAAAATTTGCTTGCGGGATATCTGGCTTTTCTATTTGCCAGCATAGCTGTTTATTCAGCAATTTCGAAAGTACATAAAAGGATGTTCAAGGAAGAGAAAGGGAATAGTTGAATATTAAGAACTTATCAAAATATATTTTTTGAAATTAAGGTTAGATTTTGTAAATTAGAATTAAGGATATATATGAATCATTTTATTATAAGAAAAAATAATGTTGATATTGATAGAAGGCAACAATTAAAATATTATTCATGGAAGAATAAGAACCACCCAACAGAAGAGGAAAATCTTTTATGGCAAGAAATACGTGATAATAAATTGGGATGGGAATTTGAACAGCAATATCCGGTTTATGAGCTTGATTATATTGTTGATTTTGTATGTTTGGACAAGAACCTTGTTATAGAAGTTGATGGTAAAATTCACTATTCTAAATATAATAAAGAACGTGATCCAATTAGGACAAGAGATTTGGAAGATTATGGCTATAAAGTAATACGGTTTACAAATGCTCTAGTAAAGACAAATATGGTATTAGTTTTAAGTATCATAAAGAAAAAATTAAATTATATTTGGTAGGTTTGAATCAGCCGGATTTTTATAGAGTATTTGAGTAGATAATGTATTTATTTTTTGGGAGGAGTCATGAAAAGGAATCTATATTTTTTAGTGTCATTATTATTAATAGTATTTCTTTCACAAATATTATACGGTAAAGATTGTAGCGAAGTTGTTGAGCATGCTGATAATGCTTATACATATGCAAGGAAGGCATCTCGTTCAGATGGCCTTGAAGAAGCAAAAAGATATGTAAAAAAAGCAATGAATGAAGCCGATGAAGCAAAATCAGAAGCTGATGAATGTGAATGTGATGAAGCAGCAAGTCATGCTGAAGATGCCTATGATTATTTAAGAAGAGCTTATCGCTCCGATGACTTGGATGATGTTCAAAGGTATGCTAAAAGAGCCATGTACGAAGCTGATGATGCTAAATCTGCAGCAGAAAATTGTGAGTAATATACTTATAAAATAAATAATTAAAATGGGAGCAGTAATGAAAAAGTTTATAATGATACTAATAGCAAGCATTTTTGTAATAACTTACTATTCTAATGCTCAAGATGGTTCGCTTGAAGAGAAGATTGATAAACTGGAAACTGAGCTTAAAAATAACAAAGAATTAATCAATCTATTAATGGAAAGAATCCTTATTTTAGAAAACAAGCTTGATAATTTAAGTGCATTAATAAAAAATATTGATACTCAAAAAACTGTTGATTCACTTAATCAGGATAATTCTGACGATAAAATAAAAAATGATAAAACCAAAGTAAAGACAAAGGTTCAGTGTAAGGGAAGGACTAAAAAGGGTAAACGATGTACAAGGATGACTGATGACCCCAGTGGATACTGTTGGCAACATAAAAAATGAAACTTAATTTAACTATAGTATTTGATGTTAAATATTAATATGGATCTTGAGTTATGAAAAATATACCTAAAATTGTTAGAATATTTATTTTCCTATGGTTTTTATCTTCAATTACTAATACAGTTTTTGCTCAAAAAGAAAAATGCGTTGTAATTTGTCAAGGGAGATATGCCAAAGTTTATCATAGCTCAGCTAATTGCAGGGGATTGAACAATTGTCGAGGTGGTGTTATAACTGTAACACTTAAAGAAGCATTAAACATGGGTAGAAGACCTTGCAAAGTCTGTGGTGGCAATCCTTTTTATTGTGAAACCGGTAAATCAAAAGTTAATGAAGATTATTGCGAAAAGAAACTAAGCTACTTAGAAAATAAGTATGAAGGAAAAATAGAAAGTTTGAACAATTATATACTCCAATTGAAAAATGATAATGTCCAACTAACGCATTTTTGCGATTCATTGAAAAAGATAAACATAGCTTTAAACAGTCCATATAAAAATAGAGATACATTTTTAATAAGCGTTTATAATTATATTGAATTAAAAAAAGAATTTGACGAAAAACAAATAAACCTGGATAAACTTTACCTCGAATTAAAAAATGAAAGAAAATATCTTGACAAACAAAAAACTGAGTTATCCATACAAAAAGAAGAAATTAATGAAAAAAAGGAATCTTTAAAGTCAGCTGAGTCAAACTTTGAAATGAGGTACAATAATGCTCAACAAACATTAAAAACTGCAGAAAGTCTTCAAAATATGATTGATAAAAAATTATCTGAAATTAATGAAAAAGAAGACGACATCTCAGTTTTAAAAAAAAATTACGAAACAAAAAAAGGAGAGTTGAATAATTTTGAAAATTCTCTAAAACGAAGAGAACAGCGTTTAAAGAAAGATATTGAAAACGCAGAGCATATATACCCGGAAAGATTCGCATTAGATTTAATGGGGAATGTATCATATTTTGTTGATATGGAACCATCAGCAAATAGTGCAATAGATTTAACATTATCATTATTTTATAGATTTGATATAAATAAAGATATTGATAATAAAGATGAACGTGTCAATAAAGTCGGTTTTTCATATACATTTAAAAGCTTGGTTGAGACTGAAACTATTTCAAACTTTGGATATTTCCAAACAATTAACCTTAACTTTGGCTTCAAGGAATTTTTTAGAATTGGCATAGGATATTCATACCTGCCTTCAAAAATCAATCAACAAATGATAAAAATTGTTAATCTTCCAGTAACTTTTATGATAACAAGATCCCCGTTTTTAATTGGTATAAAGACATCAATCAATTTTAATGAAAAGATGTATTACTTATATACGGATATTGGCTTATCCATCGGCATTGGATTTGATTTTTTAAGACTTTAACTTGGAAGATTGTTGTATGTAAACTAACATCCAATTAAATGAATAGTCTTCCCCGTTCTGTCTTTGTTACAACTGACAGCAAAAATCAGCGAAATCCAACAATCAGCAAAACTCTGCACTGCTCTTTTTCCCCCCCGTTTCGGGGACTGTCTGGCTGTGCTTGCTTGTCCCCCCTCTATCAAGAGGGGGTTAGGGGGTGTGTGGCTCTGTGGCTCTCTGTGAATTCTCAGTGTAACTCCGTGTAACTGTCTTTTGTTTCACGTTCTCACATTTTCACGTTTTTGCTGTTTCACGATTTAAAATAAAAACCTTTTCAAAATAAAATAAATTACATTTCGCACCAATCTTGTAATTTCGTCCAGCTCGTTCTTTGCAAATCGAAGTGAAGTTCTCTTTGAGTCCTTTGTGCCTGCTCGGTACCCTCTGAGTTTAAAATTTTTTACTGATAACTGACAACGAAAAACAGATAACGATAGAAAAAAAATACGGCAATTAAGACACAATCTGTTATACACTGAAACAACAGCTACTTACAGTGTCATTGCTTAAAACTAATGACCGACGTTTACGACATATAAAAAAAAATAAAAGATAAAAAAAGATAAAAAAAGATAAAAAAGATAAAAAAGATAAAAAAAGATAAAAAAGATAAAAAAAGATAAAAAAAGATAAAAAAGATAAAAAAAGATAAAAAAAGATAAAAAAAATTACATTTCGCACCAATCCTGTAATTTCGTTTAGCTCGTTCTTTGCAAATTAATTATTCTGTAAATTCTCTGTGTAGCTCTGTGCATCCTCTGCGGAACTCCGTGTAACTGTCTTTAGTTTCACGTTCTCACATTTTCACGTTTTTGCTGTTTCACGATTTAAAATAAAAACCTTTTCAAAATAAAATAAATTACGTTTCATTACACTCAATTATATTTGTGGTGCCCGTTCTTTGCAAATTGATTTCGTAATAATAAAAAAATCCCCTCTCGAGAGGGGTAGGGGTGTGTTCTTCCTGTTTTCTAAAGTCAAAGTTCAGACAAAAGATTAAGGATAGCAAAAAATAAAATCGTTAAATTGCGGTGAAATTGGTGAAACTAATTTTTTAAATTCCGATAATCCATAGATTGATAACGAATTACAAAATCCCTGAATTTCACCTTTCATTTCACCGGCTCAGCTATCAAAAGAATATTAATTTGTTCCTTTAAACAATAATCGCCATAACCTGAACTTTTCGGACTTCTGCCATTGTTTACATTTACATCATTATAAAAGCAAAATAAAAAAATTAATAAATTATTTTGGAATTAAATTTGAATTTTGTAATATGCTTTTTTAAACTTTTAAACTTTACAAACTAAATGCCGGGAATTTATATACATATACCATTTTGCGTAAAAAAATGCTTTTACTGCGATTTCTATTCTGTTGAGAAATTAACCGATAAAGATAAATTTTTGGATTATCTGATTCGTGAAATCGAGTTGAGAGCGAAATATGAAAAATCACAAACTGAGATTGGGATAATAGATTCTGTTTTCTTTGGAGGTGGTACACCATCGCTTCTGACTCCCGGACAAATTGAAAGAATAATTATTAAACTAAAAAGCACTTTCTCAATCTCAGACGATGCCGAATGGACAGTCGAGTCAAATCCGGGAACGCTTAATTTGGATTCGTTAAATCAATACCGCAAATTGGGCATAAACCGAATAAGTATTGGTGTTCAATCTTTTGTTGAAAGCGAATTGAAATTTCTACAAAGAATCCATGATTCTGATGAAGCTGTCAATGCGATTTCAGATGCAAAAAAAGCAGGTTTTGACAACAGAAATGTTGATTTGATATTTTCAATTCCAGGACAAACAAAAAAATCATTAGCTCTTACTCTCGAAAAAATTCAGCAACTGAAACCCGAACATATTTCTGCTTACAGTTTAATATACGAAAAGGGAACACCCTTATACGAAGCATATAAAAAAGGACAAATCAAAAAGATTGATGATGACGCGGATGCGGAACTCTATGAATTTTTATCAGAATATTTATCAAATTTGGGATATGAGCATTATGAAGTTTCAAATTTTGCTTTACCGGGATACAAGTGCAGGCACAACCTGAATTATTGGGAAAATGGTTATTATATAGGGCTTGGACCCTCTGCCCATGGATACTCAAAAGGTAGAAGATATTGGAATGTAAAGTCCTTAAAAAAGTATTATCAAATGATTGATGAGGATAAAATTCCTGAAACAGGAAGTGAAATTTTAACAAGAGAAAATGAAATTAATGAAAGAATTATGCTTGGATTAAGGTCGCAAGGGATTGATTTTAAAAAGTTTAAAGAGGAATTTGATATTGACCTAAAAAAAATTAGGAATTTGCTCTTTAATGAATGGAAAATCAATGATTTATGCGATTACAATGACAAGTACATTAAGTTAACCCACAAAGGTTATTTTATATGCAATTCTTTGATAAACCAGTTAGTTAAAAATTTATAATAAATTGACCATTTCTGAAAATTACATGTTTTTCATTTTTAATAAATTGTTAAGATTGTATTAAGAAATTTAACAGAATTTTAACAAAAAATTGCTAAATTGTATTACATATATAAACCTTATTTAAAAAATGTTAAAATAACTTGTAGGTACTGTGGAGATACATTTATTTACCGTAATCGCTTTATTACTATTAGGAGTTGCAGGACTTTCAGTCGGTGTAGCAAACGACGCTGTTAATTTTTTAAATTCTTCTGTTGGTTCAAAAGTTGCTCCATTTAAAACAATTTTGTTTATCGCCGCTCTTGGTATTCTTTTTGGAGTTACCTTTTCCAGCGGAATGATGGAAGTCGCTCGTAAAGGCATATTTAATCCCGAACATTTTATACTTGCTGAAATATTAATAATCTTTTTTGCTGTAATGATTCAAAATATATTACTGCTTGATTTGTTCAATACATTTGGATTACCGACATCTACAACTGTTTCTATGGTTTTTGGTCTATTCGGCGGTTCTGTAGCAATGGCATTAATAAAAATCTTTGACACAGGACAAAGTCTCGACTCAATTCTTCTTTATATAAATACAAGCAAAGTATTGGCAATCTTTACAGCGATTTTCATATCGGTTGTTTTTGCATTTGTATTCGGTTTTTTAATTCAATACTTATCACGTTTGCTTTTCACATTTGATTTTGATAAAAGAATAAAACGGTACGGTGCAGTATGGGGCGGCTTTGCTCTTACTTTCATAGCTTACTTTATTATAATCAAAGGAGCTAAAGGTGCTTCATTCATGACTGAAGATACTGTGCTTTGGATTAAAACACACACATTAGAAGTTCTTGCCGGAAGCTTTATAGCTTGGTTAATTATTTTGCAGGCATTGATGTGGCTTTTTAAAGTAAATGTTTTAAAAATTGTAGTATTAGCCGGTACATTTGCTATAGCCATGGCTTTTGCAGCCAACGACTTAGTTAACTTTATCGGTGCTCCTTTGGCAGGTTTGAATGCCTATACGATTGCCTTAGGTTTCGACAATCCGGAAACTACAACAATGGGAGCTTTATCTCAGCCATTCAAAGCCAATACATTAATTTTATTGGCTTCCGGTACAATAATGGTTTTCGTATTATTTGTATCAAAAAAATCAAGAACAGTTAGCAAAACCGAAATAAGTTTAGGAAGGCAGGATGAAGGATACGAACGTTTCGACTCGTATATGAGCTCGCGGGTAATTGTTAGAATGTCCCTTGTTTTTGTAAATTTTATTAAAAAAATTATCCCGACAGCGATACAAAAAAAAGTATCCGAAAGATTTGATTTATCAAAGTACCATCCCGAACCGGATGAGAACGGAGAACTACCTTCTTTTGATTTCGTAAGAGCGGCAGTAAATCTTGTTGTTGCGGCGGCTTTGATTTCCTACGGTACTTCTCTGAAACTGCCTCTTTCAACAACATATGTTACTTTTATTGTTGCTATGTCCACGGCATTGCCTGATAAAGCATGGGGCAGGGAATCAGCAGTTTATAGGGTTTCAGGGGTATTGACGGTCATAGGCGGGTGGTTTTTCACAGGAATCATGGCAACAATAGTTGCTTCGATAATAGCTGTAATATGTTACTTTGGCGGAGTTTATGCTACTATCGGATTTTTGTTATTATCTGCATTCTTAATTTACCGTTCAAATGTTTTGCATAAGAATAGGGAAAAGGAAACACAGGAAATAGAAAAGGGATTTCTTCCTTCACATGCAAATGCTGACGAAACATATGATTATCTGTTCAAAAATCTGACATTATATTTCAAATCAATTGCCAATACTTTAACATCAAGCTACACCGGTATATTCAATCAAGACCTCAAAGTATTGAACAAAGCAAGGAGACAAGCAAAGAAAATTTATAAAAAAGCGGATTTGCTTGTTGGCGATGTTTTGAAAGTGCTAAAATTTGCAAATGAAAAGAATCTCGAATCGGGACATTCTTACGCTAAAGCACTCGGAGCATTACATGAAATATCATCGAGATTATTGTATATTACAAAACAAAACTTCGATTATTTCGACAACAACCACAACAAATTCCAACAGGAACAAATTGATGAATTAAAAGACATCAACAAGCATTTCAACAAGCTTGTTAATCTCTCGGTTCAATCCTATGAAAATAAGAATCTGGGTGACCTTGTGCAAATTAAGTATTCGGCTAAAGAATTCGAAGGATTAATAAATAAATACAATAAAAACCAGTTGAAAAGAATCAAGAAATCAACACTCAATAAGCGACGTAGTATGCTCTATTTGAATATATTGGATGATACACAGGGAATGATTTATAACATTATGAGAATTACTGAGGCATTTAAGGAGTTTTACGAAGACGGGAAAAAGTAAACCGAATTTCCTGTAATATTAAAACAAAAAAGAAGTATCAAGTAATATTTATTTAGTGTATATTCATTCACTTCTCAAATTTACTGCGGGATTTGTCAATGATGCTTTAATTGAATGATAGGCAAGAGTAAAAATTGTAAGAACAACTGTTATTATCAAGGTATAAAGAAAATACTTGTAACTTATGTTTATTCTGTGGGAAAATCTTGTGAACCAGGTATTAAGCGGATAAACAACATAGAAAAAAGCAATCAGGTTTGCTACAAAAACAAGTTTTACATATTCACCCGACATCAATAGAAAAATATCCTTAAAAGTAGCACCGAACGCTTTGCGAAGAGCTATTTCGCTTGTCTTTTGTTTTACCATAAAAGCAGCATAACCAAAAAGACCTATATAAGATATTATGATAATGACAAACGTAAAGAAAAACAGTAAATTCGCTTTCAATTCGTTTTTCTCAAATATTTCACTAAAACCTTCATTGAAAAATGAGTATTCAAATTCAACATTAGCATTGTACTTTTTCCATTTTTCCTCAATAAATTTCAAAGACTCCTTTAAGCTCATAGGTTTAATAGTGATAATAGCTCGCTTGCGATTGTTATTATTACCGGAATTTTGACCTTTTTCATCATTCAATAAAACTGCATCAACAATTTCTTCATCAACAAGTATCTCTTTTTTGAATTTATTGAAATTTTTATCTGATTTAAAAGGTATGCTTACATAATATTCAGCATCATAAGCAATCTTTTTCTTATCTGTTAATTCAAATTGTTCGAAAACTAATAAAGACGAAATGATTAAAGTTATGGAAAATGAAAATTGAAAAACGACTAATATTTTCCTGAATATTTCCCCTTTTGGACCGCTTCTGAAATCTCCTTTCAGAATTTTAATCGGGATAAAACCGGACATAAACAAAGCTGGATATATTCCGGCAAGAATTCCTGAAAATATCCCGATGTTCAGTAGTTTTAACATAAAATTAATTGTTAAATTTAATTTAAGTTCGTAACCTGTCAATTCATTAAAAACCGGAAGAAAAATCCATGTCAATACTAATGACAGGAATAAGCTAATTAATGACAAAAAAACTGCTTCGCATAAAAATTGAGTTATTAATTGCCACTGGCTTGCACCCAGTACTTTTCTTATACCAACTTCCACAGCCCGCTTAGAAGAAATAGCCGTTGAAAGATTTGAATAATTTATACAAGCAGTCAATAAAATAAAAATCACAGCTAACGATAGGAATTCAAACATTTTATCATCTTCTTTCCTATCGCTATAGGAGATTAAATTGTCATAAACTGATAATTGAGGTAATCTCCAAATTCTCAGGATTCCGCAATTCCTGTTTTTTAATGTAGAATTAATTTGCTCCTCAAGTAAAGGTATTGAAACATCTTTCTTTGCTAAAAAGTATGTGTTTACCCTATCCAATTTCCAATCCTCAGGATATTTATTGTCTATCAATGACATATTGGCAAGGAAGTCGAATTGAAATCTATAATATTCAGGAATATCTTTAATAACTGCTTTTACTACCAATTGTTCAACATTATCAATAGAAAGTATTTTATCTAAAGCTTTTTCTTGACCGAAATATCTGGTTGCGGTAGATTGAGTAATTATTACTCCATTTTCACCACTCAAAGCTGTTTTAATATTCCCTTCTTTATACTTAAAGTTGAATATTCTTAGGAATTCTTCATCGGCAAAGCCAAATCTTATTTCCTCAAATATACTATCCTGATATTTAACTTTTTTCATACCGTCATATCCAAATCTTACAGCATGAGAAATATTAGGGAACGTTTTGACCAGATAACGGGCTAAAGCCAAAGGTGTTTCAGGAAACTGGATACGATTTTCGGACTTACCTTTTCTTATAATTAACTCAGAAGATTCATTATCAAATCTTCCAATTCTATAAAGTTTATCCTTATTCTCCGAATAACCTCTGCTGTCATCTTCATAATCAATCCAGAGTAAAAGGAATATCCAGCATAAAATTCCAAGAGTTAATCCAACAATATTAATCAAGGTGAACGATTTGTTCCTCTGCAGATTATTATAAAAAATATTTATGTAGTGTTTAAACATTAATTTTGGGCAATAATTTTTCCGTCTATAAGTTTTATCGTTCTTTTTGCAAAAGCGGCAAAATCAGGGGAATGTGTAACCATAATGATTGTGCTTCCTTCCGAATGTAGCATGGATAAAATACTCATTACTTCATCTGCATTTTTACTGTCAAGATTACCTGTCGGTTCGTCTGCTAAAATAAATTTTGGCTTGGCAACAATAGCGCGGGCTACTGAAGTACGTTGCTGTTCTCCACCGGATAACTGTTGGGGAAATTTCTTTTTCAGATGCTGAATACCAAGTTTTTCAATAATTTCGAAAATGCGATTTCTTCTTTCATTCTGGGACAGATTGTGATAGAGCAAAGGCATCTCAATATTACGATAAACATTTAATTCATCAATCAGGTTAAAATTCTGGAAAATAAAGCCAACATTATTTTTCCTGATTTGAGCTCTTTTCCTCTCATTGTATTTTTCAACATCTTCGCCAAAAAAACGGTAAATACCTTTTGTAGGAGAGTCGAGAAGTCCCAAAATGTTCAACAAAGAAGTTTTCCCGCATCCCGAAGGTCCTGTTATAGAAACGAATTCTCCTTCACTGATTTTAATATTAAGACCATCCAACGCTTGAGTAGTTACTTCAGGTGTTTTATAAACTTTTGAAATATTCTTTAATTCAATCATAACAAAACCAAATTTTTGAATAATTGTATTAAACGAAAATATATTTGATTTGTTTCTATTTGGCAAAAATTTGTTTGGGAAAAAAAGAAGGAGATAAAAATCTCTTTATCTTAAATAACTCCCCGGATTCAATATCATTAATTCTCTAATAATTTTAAAGCATCACTTGGTAATGGCATATCGTCATAAGTCCTTCCTTCAAGCATTCTGCCATTTTTCTTTTTATTCGTACCACCCCATTGTTTAAAAAAGAATTTGACTTCAGCTTTTTCGCATTGCTCTTTTATATCAATTACCCAATCTGCATTCATTGGTCTTGGCTTTCTTCCGCTCTCACCGCCTACTATCACCCAATCAATTTTCTTAAGATTTAATTTTGGTAAAGATGATAATAAAGGTTCACATGATAAAAATTTAACCCTGGCACCTGTTTTTCTTAATTTATCAATACGGTCAACCACTTTGTAATCTTCAACAGTAACACCCATCCAAATGTTATGACCCCATTCCAATTTTTTACTGAGTTCGAGTAGTCTGTCTGCCCTCTTGGTTAATATTTGATATACATGTTCAGTATCATTCATTACTTTAAAGACTTTTTTTATGAATGACAAAGGGATTTTTTCATGAAAAAGGTCGCTCATAGAATTAACAAATACAATTCGAGGTTTTTTCCAAGAATATGGATCTCGTAGCGAATCTTCATGCAAAGTTAAATCGAAAGCATTTCTATATTTATCAACTCCCATTGCTTGTAACCTTCGAGCCATAACTTCTGCATAACAGAATTTGCAACCTGACGATACTTTATCACAACCTGTTGCCGGATTCCAAGTCATCTCAGTCCATTCGATTTTAGATTGTGCCATGGTTATTGTTTCCTTCTTTTAAAATATATTCTTGGCAATGATTCTTTAAAATAATCAAATTTTAGATAAAAACTCCTAGGTTTTTTTTCTAACTTTTTCATGTTTTTATCATAAATATCAATTGAATTATTAATTTGTTTCTCAATTAACGGTTCAACAAATTTTGGTAAATATTGATTTAAAAGAATTTGTTCATATAAATCCCTATTTGAAATAACTTTATCTTTGGGTATGATTTTCATTAATGTATTTTGAATATCAGATTCAAATGGGTTATAATTTGTCATGTCAAATAAAGATAAGGACTTGTTTGAATTAATTCTACTACCTCTTCCCAATTCGGGATCTTTTTCATATGTTGTTTCTAAAAACTTTTCCAACCCTAAGATATGGCTAGTTATAAAAAATAATGAATAATAATGTTTGTTTTCCTTTTGTAAATAATGAGAACTTGAATAATACTTCAACCTAAAATTCAATGCTAACCTTATCGAATTTATAAAAGATATATCATCATCAATATTTATCACATGATTATTTAATACAAACAAATCCTTTAACAGCTTATTTAGGGGCTCATATTCTGGTTTATTTGATTTAATTGCGGGTTTAATAAATCTACGAATATCTGAGGTGGGCAAGAATAAAAAAACTTCAGTTTTTTCATTACTTAGCATCTCCTCAATTTTTCTAATATCTATATCTTTATATCCAAAAGGATCGAGAAATATTATAACTCTCGTTTTATTATCGATATTTGAAAGGAAATCAATAATTTTAACAATAATTTCTGAAAATTTTTTATTATCAATATGTATTTTTAATTTTTCAATATCACGTAGTTTATTAATATTATTCTTCAATTTCTCATAGCATAGAATATCGTTATCATTGATAAATAATTGGATATCTTTGTTTGGTCTTTTTGATTCATTTAACAACTTCTGTGTATTACTAATAGCTTCATATGCAATCATTGGACTTCCTAATGTTCCATCATCATAAATTCCTGAACCTGAAAATAAATCGAAAATAATAATTTTATTAACATAAGGTGAAAAAGATAAAATCCTAAGATACTTTTCCAAGTAATTATTGTATAATTCAAGTTTCGCTTGAGTATGCTGTGGAGGCTTTTTAAAAAAATCTTTTTTCATAATTAAAATCCAATGTTATAAAATCCATATTTTTTTCCTCAAGTAAACAATATAACTTATCAATCACCAAAATAGAATTCCCCTCACCTCAAATGACTTCTTGGATTCAACCGGTTGCTTCCCTGCCATAGCTCAAAGTGCAGGAACTCGCCTTCGACAGATTCCCCTGTTCTTCCGATACCGGCACCCTTTTTCACCCTATCGCCTTTTTTCACGGCAACAGATGATAAGTTGGCATAAACAGAACGCAAGCCGTTCCCGTGATTCATAATGACTAATGTACCGTATCCCGGCAGCCAATGCACCATTGATACTTCTCCATCATCAATATTTCGGACAGCCGAACCGCTCCTAACCGCAATATCAATTCCCGGATTATCAAAATATGTATCTGTTGCTTTATTTTTTTGCTGTCCGTACCCCCTAAAGATTGTCCTGCCATCAACAGGCCACGGATATTGTCCGGCAGGATTAATTTTTGCAGTACTATTTGGAGTAGTCTTTTCTGTTTTTGCAGCTTCCTTTCGGATTAACTCGGCAATAATGCTTTTCAATTTCGAAGCACTCTGCATTTTTTGGTTGAGTTGCTTTTGCAAAACTTTTGTATCATTTTTTATTTGGCTTAAAATATTCTTGTTTTTGTTTATGGATTGAGCCAGATAATTTTGTTCTCTCCTTTTAATGCCTTTCAATTCCTCCTGATAATCGGATTTGTCCCTTAATTGTCCGATTTCACCCGATACCTTTATACGCATCAAATCAATGCTCTTTGCCTGGGAATCAAGGTAATGTGTCAATTTTGAAAAGTATATTTCATCGTTAATATCTTTGTCGAAAGATTTTCTTGTAAAAACCACTTCGCTTTCTTCTGTCATGCCATCAATATAAACTTGTCTTGCCAATTCGGCGTATTCACGAAGTAAAATACTTAATTTATTACTCAATCCATAATACAAAGAATCTCTTAAAGTGATTTGTTTTTGTAGCTCATTCAACTGTGCTTCGAGCAACACGATAAATCTGTTGACTTCAAGACTATGCTTTTGATTTGTCTGTAAAGTTTTTAGGGTCTTTTTTTCCTTCTTATTTAAATTATTTATTTTTCTTCTTGTATCGTTAATGGACTTGTTAAGTTTGTCCAGTTCTTTCTGGGTCTTTTTAACATCTTTTGAAGCAATATCTTCAGAACCCAAATCATAAGGTATAATTACGATTAAGGCAAAAAATAATATTAATATTTTTGCAACCCACTTCATTAAAAATTTTCCTCTTTAAAAAAACTGAAAGTAGATTTTAAAATCTAATCCTAATCCACAAATAAGCTAACCGCCTAAATAAGGTCAGTCTTGACTCTTTTAATCGAAGCTCCGAGTGACATTAATTTCTTCTCGATTTCTTCGTACCCCCTGTCAATATGATAAACCCTAAGCACTTCAGTAATTCCATCGGCAACCATAGCCGCCAGAATCAGCGAGGCACTTGCTCTCAAATCTGATGACATAACAGTTGCACCGCTCAGTTTTTTCCCCCCATGAACGATTGCAGTGTTGTCAGCCATCTCTATATCGGCACCCAATCTTTGCAATTCAGGCACATGTTTAAATCTGTCCGTATAAATCGTATCCGTAATTTTTGAAATACCTTTTGCTTTTAACATCAAAGCCATCCACTGTGCTTGAACATCGGTCGGCATTCCCGGATAAACCGATGTTGTAATGTCAACAGGATGAATTTCTCCGTTGGTTTCTATCAAAATACTGTTTCCTGTAACATCTGTTGAGCATCCGGATTCTTCGAGTTTGGCAAGAACAGCAGTAAGGTGATAAGGATTAGTATTTTCCAATTCCACCTTGCCGCCCGTCATCGCCGCAGCAATAAGGAATGTAGCCGCTTCGATTCTGTCAGGAATAACTTCTTCATCAACAGGGTGGAGTTCATCAACTCCCTCTATTTCCAACTGTGTAGTTCCTATACCATCAATTTTTGCTCCCATCTTCACGAGCATACGGGCAAGGGCAGTTATTTCAGGTTCGATTGCCGCATTAGTCAATAATGAAGTCCCCTTCGCCAAAGTTGCTGCCATTAAAATGTTCCCGGTTGCTCCGACACTCGATATATCGAAATGAAATTTTGCACCAACCAGCTTTTCCGCTTTTGCAAAAATATATCCGCTTTCCATATTGATAACAGCACCAAGTTTCTCCAAACCCTTCAAATGTAAATCAATAGGCCGGGGACCCCAAGCACAGCCACCTGGCAGAGAAACTTTCGCTTCTCCGTACCTTCCAATTAAAGGACCAAGAACATAAAATGAAGCACGCATTTTTTTTACATGTTCGTAAGGTGCTTCAAAACTTTTTATAAAGCCGGAGTCTATAAAAAGCCCGTTATCATTTAATTCACAGAAAATTCCCATTGAATCGAGCAGACGAGACATTGTCCATACATCCCTCAAATTTGGTGTATTGGAGAAATTATATGTACCGGGAGCTAATATCGTTGCAGGCATTAACGCCAATGACGCATTTTTGGCACCGGATATTTTTATCCTGCCGACAAGACGATGATTGCCTTCTATAACAAACTTATCCATATTTGATTTGTTCTATTTTAAAAAATGCTGCTATGCAAATTAATATAAATTATTGGGAAATCAAACTTTTTTGTTAAAATACTGTTAGTAATGCTTTGAAAAAATTCAATGAATTAATAAAGTCATTGTAGGAAAAAAGAGAATAAACATTCGATTTTCGAATAAGAATTTAATTTCCAGTAAGAACATAAATAGATGAAATATTTGCTTTTTATTGGAAAATAATATAAATGTTTAAACAGAATGTTGTTTATATTTCATTGGATTTTTGTTATACAAATCAGCCCATTATCTTAAGGATTGGTTATATGATATAAAATTTGGATATTATTTTAAAACGGTGTATTTTAGAAGTAAGGGTTAAAACAGGTATATTGACTTTTATTTATTGGAATTATTAATGTACAGTAAAAATTTATTTCCTTCAAAAACTGAAATGCAAGAAATTTGCTTTAATATTAACGGCTCACCTGCAACTGTTATTATACCACAGGATTTGTTATTAATTGACCTTATAAGGGATATATTGAACCTAAAAGGTACTAAATCCGGATGTGGTGAAGGCGAATGCGGGGCTTGTACTGTTTTAATTGATGGCAAGGCAATCCTTTCATGCTTGTTTTTAGCAATTAATATTGACGGAAAGGAATTAACTACAATAGAGGGTCTTTCATTAACTGAAAAACCTTTGGATTTGGTTCAGGAAAAAATGATTGAACATGGTGCTGTTCAATGTGGCTTTTGCTCACCTGGTATGGTAATGTCAATAAAAGCATTCCAAAAAGAATGCCAAAATAATCCCAATATTAAAAGAGATTCACAAGCAATTAAAAAAGCTATTGAAGGAAATTTATGCAGATGTACAGGATATGTTAAAATTATTGATGCAGCAGAAGAACTGCTTTCTGAGAGTGTTAAGTATTGAGTGATAAGTAAAAAAAAAGTAATGAATAGAAATTTGAATGTAATAGGGAAACCACAGGTAAAAATTGACGCAAACATACGTGTTACAGGTGAAGCTATTTACGGTCAAGATGTTCAATTGCCAAAAATGCTTTATGGTGCTATTTTAAGGGCAAAGTATCCTGTTGCAAAAATTCTATCAATAGATACATCAAAAGCAAAAGCTTTGCCGGGAGTAAAATGTGTTATAACGGCAGACGATGTTGATACCGAAAATATAAGTTACAGACGTGACCATCCAATTTTGAAAAAGGGAAAAGTCAATTGCATCAGGGATGAGATTGCTGCTGTTGCTGCGACATCAAAAAAAATTGTCTTAAAAGCCCTTGAATTAATTGATGTTAAATATGAAATATTAGAAGGAATATTTGACCCATTCGAGAGCATTAAAGAGGACGCCCCTCAAATTAATGATTTCATAGATGGAAAATATGAAAATAAAAATATCGCAGAACATTTCCACTATGAACATGGTAACCTTGAAGAGGAAAAAGCAAAGAGCAAACATATTGTAACTGAAAGATATACCCTCCCAAGAGTAACTCATTGCTGTATGGCAACAAGTAATATAACAGCCGACTATTCAAAAACTGACGGCAAGTTAACATTATGGAGTACAACACAGGTGCCGTTTCTTTATCAAAGGGATTTAGCCCGGGTTCTTAAAATGGAACCTTCAAATATTAGGGTAATCCAGGTTGTAATCGGGGGAGGATTCGGAAGTAAATTAGATATGTATCCTTATGAGCCTATTGCTGCACTTTTATCAATGAAAAGCGGACAACCGGTTCAATTAATTTTCAGCCGCGAAGAGGAATTCATTGCCTCTCCAACACGACAAACAATGGTGTTCGACATTACAAGCGGAGTTGATGAAAAAGGCAGATTCACTTTCAGGGATGTAAATATCATTCTTGATAACGGTGCATACACATCTTGGGGAGCAACTACCCCATTTGTAATGATGCAAACATTTTCGTCTCTATATCAATGCCCGGCATGTAATTTTGATTCTACGGCAGTATATACTAATAATGTTTACGCAGGTTCTTTCAGGGGTTATGGCAATCCACAGGCAACATTTGCTTTAGAAAGAAATATTGACCTTCTTGCCGAAAAAATTGGCATGGGTAAAACGGAAATACGTCTATTAAATTCAAATGAACAGGGAGAAGTTACTAAGCAGGGATTAATTTTCAATACTTGCGGACACAAAGAATCCCTGAAAACCGTAATCTCGAAGTACAATAAAAATTTAAAAGAACATAACAGCAACAGATATAAAAGAGGTGTGGGTTTTGCATCTATGCTGCATGTTGGCGGTGGAGCTAAGATATATCCATCGGACGGGTGCGGTACTACATTGAAATTGGACCCTTTTGGATATTTAACATTAATTACCGGCTCAAGTGAAATCGGGCAGGGTTCTGAAACGGTGTTGGCTATGATAGCTGCTGAAGAACTTGGAATAAATATCTCCAAAATAAAAGTTATTAATACCGATACGGACATAAAACCATGGGACGTTGGTGTTCATGCATCACGCACAAGCTTTGTAGCCGGAAATTCTGTTCTTGGTGCTGTTAGAAAACTTAAAGAAAAAATATCGCCCATTGCGGCACAGATATTAAAAACTAATGTGGAAGACCTTAATTATGAAAAAGGGCAAATAGTTTCTGTTAAAACCGGAGCTTCTATTGCTTTGGATAAAGTAATCCGCACTATTCATTTCAAAGGACAGCACGAGCTATGTATAGAAACATATTTCTTTGAACCAAGTAGTGAATTTGCCGACAAAGAGTTTAAAGGAAATGTCTCGGGAACGTATGCCTTTGCTGCACAGGCAATTGAAGTCGAGGTTGATACTTATACAGGTAATGTAAATGTTCTCAACGTCCATGTTGCCCAGGATATAGGAAAAGTTTTGAATCCTCTCGGACTTGCCGGACAAATTGAGGGTGGTGTTGTTCAAGGACTTGGATATGCTTTATCTGAAGAATTGCAGGTTGAAAATGGATATATTTTGAATCCGAATTTTCATGATTATAAAATACCGACAGCTATGGACGTACCAAGTATTCATTTCTATCCAATCGAAACCGAAGATTCGTTGGGTCCCTATGGTGCTAAGGGTGTTGGTGAAGCACCTTTGATTCCTACTGCTGCTGCTATAGCAAATGCTGTTTCTGATGCACTAGGAGTCAAGATTAATTCATTACCGGTTACTCCGGAAAAAGTATTGAGAGCTATTGCTGGGAAGTGTTGAGTGTTAAATTTTAATTTATGAGTTTTAAGTTGAATGATTGATTTTAATGTAATATCACCGGAAACTGTCGAAGAACTTCTTAACGAAATTGAGAAGCATCTGGATAATGGTTTCAGATTTGGCGCCGGATTTACCGATTTGTTAATGGAGTTCAAAAAGCTATCGGGTGAACCTGTAACAGTTATTAATTTAGCAAATATTAAGGACTCTTTGTTTAAAGAAATTGCTGTAAATAATGATTTTATCAAAATAGGTTCTCTAGTAACTGCTTCGGAGATTGTTACTAACAAAGATATTATTGAATTGTTTCCAGTCTTGCATAAAGCCGCAGAAACATTGGCTTCAAAACAGATTAGACAGGTTGCAACAATTGGAGGAAATGTATGCACGGCATCCCCCGCAGGAGATATGTCAACCGCTCTCGTTGCTCTCAATGCGGTATGCGAAGTTCTTTCCTCTGAAAATAAGTTACGGGATGTACAAATTCGTGATTTCTTCAAAGGTGTCAGGAAAACGGATTTACATAAAAATGAAATCTTGAGAAGCATCAATATCCCATTAACCACGGATTTTAATAAAATAATATCGGATTATATAAAAATAGGTATAAGAAAGTCAATGGAATGTTCGGTAATATCTTTGGCTTATCATTTATATCTCAATAAAGATAATACTATAACCAAAGCAGGAATAGCAATTGGTTCTGCCGCCCCGACTATTATGTTTACTGAATCTGCATGCGAATATTTAGTTGGTAAGAATTTAAAAGAATTAAGTTACACTGCAATGGAAACCTTTGCAGAAAAAGTTATGGAATATGCTTCACCAATATCCGACATAAGAGGTTCGGAATGGTACAGAAAACAAGTACTATTAAATATAAGTAAAAATTTGAGTTTTAAATATTAGATGTAATTAATTATTTATGGATTTAAATATAAGAAAAGATACGCCTTTTGATTATGAAACAGTCAAAATGAAAATTGACTCCTACGGGAGAGAAAACATACACTCAGGAAATATTAGGGTAATAAGAAAAATTGTTGACCTGATTGAAGGAGATACCGGTAAAAAATACATCCGTATGGAAATGGGAGTTCCCGGACTGAAGCCATCTCAAATCGGATTAGAAGCTGAAATCCGTGCTCTTAAAGACGATGTTGCCGGCTTATACCCTCCAATTGAGGGCATACCTGAATTAAAATACGAGATTTCCAGATTTATTAAATTATTCCTTAATATTGATATTAATCCGGAATATTGTGTCCCGACATGCGGCTCAATCCATGGTTGTTTTGTCTCATTAATGACTGCATGCAGAAGGGACCCGGAAAAAAACACTATATTATTCCTCGAACCCGGTTTCCCAAATCATAATACTATGAACAGAATGCTTGGTTTCAAACAAGAAGCTTTTGATGTTTATAGTTACAGAGGCGAAAAACTTAGGGATAAATTGAACGAGGTTTTAAAAAGCGGTAAAGTAGCGGCTTTGGTATATTCTAATCCTAATAATCCATCATGGATTTGTTTAACCGAAGAAGAATTAAAGATTATCGCAGAAACTGCATCAAAGTATGATGTAATCGTTATTGAAGACCTGGCTTATTTTGCTATGGATTTCAGGAAAGATTATTCCCATCCCGGAAAGCCACCTTATCAGCCCTCTGCGGCAAATTATTGCGATAATTACATTTTACTTATTTCTGGTTCAAAATCTTTCAGCTATGCCGGTCAAAGAATTGGTGTATTAGCAATATCCGAAAAATTGTATAATACAAGATACGAGAACTTAAAATCTTTTTTTGGCATGGGTGTTTTTGGAAGAGCCCTTGTTTATAGCGCTATACTTAATTCCACTGCCGGTGTAACTCATTCTGTACAGTACGGTTTTTGTGACATTTTAAAAGCAGCGAATGACGGGAAATATAATTTTGTCGAAGATTTAAAGGAATATGGCAAGAAAGCAATAATTTTAAAAAAAATGTTTACCGATAATGGTTTTAATATTGCTTATAATATGGATGGGGAAGCACTCATAGCCGACGGTTTTTATTTTACTGTATCTTATCCCGGTCTCGAGGGAGACGAGTTAACCGAACGGCTTTTATATTATGGAATAAGCACGATACCTTTATATCCTACCGGAAGCGAAAAAACCGAAGGAATAAGGATTTGCGTATCTCTAGTTAAAAGAAGCGAATTTGGCGAATTGGAAAATAGACTTAAATTGTTTAATGAACACAACTTTTCTTAAGTGTTAAGTGTTAAGTGAAATTTTAAGTTTTAAATTTTAAATGTTGAGCGTTGAGTTAGTATACTTCGACAAGCTCAATATGATAGAAGATTGCTTTGTCGCTTCGCTCCTCGCAATGACAAGCAGGAGCTGTTCTTGCGAACGAAGTGAAGCAATCGCATAAGATATGGGGACTGAATTAGAAATAAATAAAAATTCAAAATAAATAATTATTGTATAAACGAAAGGAATGATAATGAACTTGGGTGCGGAGAAATATCCTCATATATTCAGTCCCGGTCGAATCGGGAAAATGGAATTAAAGAACAGGATTAAATATGGTTCAACAGAAACAAATTTTAACGGAAGAGACGGCTTTGTAACCGATACAGAAGTCGCTTATATGCGTGCACAGGCACAAGGTGGTGCCGGCCTTATTACTACTCAAGGTGCTTTTACTGACCCTGCCGGTGAAGGAAAAGGTTATGTCGGTATGATGGCTATCTGGGATGATAAATTCATTCCGGGATTAAAAAGACTTGCCGACGTTATAAGAGAGAATGGTGCTAAAAGCATGTGTCAGCTGATGCATTGCGGACGTGTCGGCGGTGTGGAATTGGATTATACTGTTGGACCGTCTGTAGTTAAACAAGCGATACCAAGATTCCGCGAACCTGTCGAAATGTCAAAGGAAAAAATAAAACTTACAATACAAGAACATATTGACGGAGCAAGGAGAATAGTTGAGGCAGGTTTTGATGCTATCGAAATTTCCGGTATCGTTGGTTATCTGATTTCAAATTTCAATTCAAAATATACAAACAGAAGGACTGATGAATATGGTGGTCCTGTCGAAAACAGGGCAAGGTTTATGCGTGAAATCATCGAAGGAATACGGAAAGAAGTTGGTCCTGATATTCCTGTTGTAATTCGCCTTTGCGGTGAAGAATTATTAGATGACAGGGGCGGAAATACACCCGAAGAATGTCTTGAAATTATTAAAATTGCCGAGAAAGCCGGTATTGATGCATTAAGCGTTACAATCGGCTGGCAGGAATCTGCTGTATCTGTTATTACTCGGGATATTCCAATGGGTAACTGGTTGTTTATTGCTGAAAGAATGAAAAAGAATCTAAAAATTCCTGTAGCAATGGCATACAGATTATTTGTACCTGAACTGCCTGAAGCGGCAATAGCAAAAGGTAATCTCGACTTTTGGGAAATGTGCCGTCCAATGATAGCTGACCCTGCACTACCTTTGAAAGTATTGGAGGACAGGCAGGAGGATATAATTCCATGTATGGCATGTAACTTATGCTTGGCACGATTATTCCGCGACCAACCGATTACGTGCATGGTAAGACCAAATCTTGGATACGAAGAACATCCCGACTGGATAATTAAACCAGCAGATAAAGTTAAACGAGTTCATGTAGTTGGCGGAGGTCCCGCAGGAATGCAGGCGGCTGTGGTTGCCGCTCAGAAAGGACATGATGTAACATTATTTGAAAAGAATGATAAACTTGGAGGTCAGCTTGCAACAGCCGCTAATGGTTATTTCGGTGATGAAGAATTTCAGCGTTTAATAGATTACCTTGCTACACAAATGAAAAAGAATAATGTCAAGGTCGAATTAAACAGGATAATGACAGAAAAAGATTTTGCTGACCCCTTGACAGCTCCTGACGCAGTAGTTCTCGCAAGCGGTTCTTATTTGAATAAAAAGGATATTCCCGGAGCTAACAGGGAGAATGTTGTCTTTGCTCATGATGTTATTGACCGAAAGGTGAAATGCGGTAAAAAGGTATTGATAGCCGGCGGGCGCGGTTTGGGAATTGCAGTAGCTCAATTCCTTTTAGGTACTGAAGAGGGCTATGAAATCACATTGGTCGAAGAACAGAAAAAACTTGGCAGGGATGTCAATCCTTCATACATATGGCGTTATGTGAAAAAGCTGAAACAAGGTAATGTTAATGTTTTCAAGAGCAGTAAGATTCTTGTAATTACAGACGCTGACGTTATTGTTCAAGACCCGGAAGGTCAAAAATTAAATATTCCTTATGATACTGTAATATTAGCTAATCCTGTTCATTCGAACAATGAGCTTGCCGAACATTTGGAATACGCAGTCGGCGAGCTTTATACGATTGGTGATGCAATGAAACCCAGAAGGGCTCATAATGCTACGATGGATGGGTACAGGACAGGACTTAAGATTTAGTTTTAAATTTTAAATTCTAAATTCCAAATTAAAAGTGTTAAGTGTTGTGTGTTAGGTGTTGAGTGTAGAGACACATTGCAATGTGTCTGTAGAGGTTTTAAATTTTAATTAATTATTGGAAATTAAAATATGTCAATAGAAATTCCATTAGAAAAGAAATTTAATATTCTTTGCGGAATCGCAAGAACACAGCATTTTGCATGGAGGCAGGCATGTGCAGAGATGTGCCCTGAAATTGACACTGCTGAATTTACAAGCAAGATGTGAGAAAGGTCTTCACGATATACAGGCTTAAATTTTGTTAAAATAATGTTTAGATAAGTTGAATTCAGGATTAGTAATACTTGGTTTTTTTGTAGCTTTATTCAGCTCCGGTATAGGTGTCGGCGGCGGAACCCTTTATGTTCCTTTGCTTATATCGAAATTTGGATTTGATTTCAGAAAGGCTGCAAATACTTCCCTGGCAGCCATTATACCAATTAGTTTTGTCGGTTCAATCAGCTATTTCATTTTTCTTTCCGACATTCCACAACTTAAATATTATGTAATCTTCATTCCAATGTGTATGCTTGGAGCAATTGCTGGAGGAACAATTGTCCATAAATACAAGAACGTATGGTTAAAACCGGTTTTTTCTATTTTTTTACTTATTGTAAGTCTGAGAATGTTAAATGTATTTGACCTGACTCATCTGATTTATGTAGACCTTTACGGAACATTTTTTGGAAATGAAATATTAAAATTAATAGTAACCGGCTTAGTTATTGGTATCATTGCTGTGTTCTTAGGAGTAGGGTGCGGACTGCTCATAGTCCCTTTTTTTGTGATTGCTATAAGTCTGGACATACACGAAGCAATAAGATTATCTCTTACTACAATGTTTTTTCTTACACTGTCGGTAACTGTTTTTCAGAGTAAATTAAAAACATTAGATACTGCTCCATTAAAAAGCCTGCTCCTACCGGCTTTATTTGGAGCAATAGCAGGAGCTATGATAGCAAGCTATTTACCTGATTTGATTCTCAAAAAATTATTCGGTCTATTTTTATTTGTTATGGCATGTAAATTTTTATTCCAGATATTTTATACACGATATAAGAGTAAAAAATATCAGGAGGGTAAATTAAATGGACACTAAAAATATATATGATGAATTGAAGGATGCTCTAAGACTGACAATTCAAAAGTATGCTATTTCAGGCAAGGAAGTAAGCATAAGATGTAAAGTGCTTTCAGCCGAAGAGGCAATCGGAAGACCTGAACATAATGATTATCCGATTATAAAGGGCAGGGAAGTTATGGTGGAAGCAGTCTTTGAGGGAGCAAGCGGGCAGGCATTTGCAGATGATTTTGAAAATGCGGATTACACTGTGGATGAACTTTTGAATTTAGAGACTGACTCCAACAGAAAGAGAGCCAGTTTTGTATCCGGTCTTAATGCAATATACAGGTATTTGGGTCTTTGCGACAAAACTGTTCACTGCAAAGACGCCGGACCAAAAGAATGTGCAGAAAATTTAAAGCATGCTATCAAATTCGTATCAAAGGTTCTTCTGGTTGGTCACCAGCCAAGATTTCTTCAGTATCTGTCTCAAGAGTACAATGTCAGGGTTGTTGACCTTGACAAGGATAACATTGGCAAAGAAGTTTATGGAATTATAATTGAACCGGCTGAGATGACAGAAGATGCCATTACATGGTGTGATATTATATTCGTAACCGGGTCAACTTTAATAAACGGGACAATCACGAATTTTCTAAACCGGGAGAAGCCTGCGTTGTTTTATGGTGTTACAATTTCAGCTGCGGCAAAAATCCTTGGTTTGAAAACATATTGTCATTGTGGGTTATAAAAAGAATTGATTGGTCTTTTGTTTGATGTATTTTTAGCTTTTTAAGCAGATACATGGCATCAAACAAAGACCGATAAGGTAGAATTAAAATATTTTTTGTAATTTAATAGATATATGTATAATTAATGTTGAGGTTACAATCTATGTCAATAGAAATTCCATTAGAAAAAAAGTTTAATATACTATGCGGAATCGCAAGAGCACAGCATTTTGCATGGAGGCAGGCATGTGCAGAGATGTGCCCTGAAATAGACACTGCTGAATTTACAAACAAAATGTGGGAAGTGTCGGCTCGGGATACTGGAAAAGCTTATGTGAAAATGATTGACCCGAATGATTCCATTCCTAGGCAAATTGCAGAATCAATTGTAAAAAGCAGTATCACAATGGGTGAAGATGCTAAGATAATCAAAGGAGAAGGCGAAGAATATTTCGTAAGGCATGACGGATGCCCCTGGTTTGACTGGCACAAACGGCTTGATTTGCTTCCTGAAGACAGACCGGGATGTGATATGTGGTACTTCAAAACGGTTGATTATATTAATGAGAAATTGGGAACGAATGTTAAAATCGAAACAACCAAAGCATTACCCGATGGTGATGATTGTTGCCTTAGGAGAATTTGGATTTAGATACGATAGATTGCTTCGTCGTTTCACTCCTCGCAATGACAAGACAAAAACGTCATTGCGAACATAGTGAAGCAATCTAATGATAATAGGTTTGTATAATTACATAAAGAAATTAAAAGAGGATGATTCCAAAAATTGATTTAGAAAAATGTGATGCTTGCGAGGATTGCGTCGAAGCATGTCCTCCTGAAATTATATCTATGGTTGACGGAAAGCCGAAGATTGATGAAGACATGTGCGATGAGTGCGGTGAATGTGTTGCTCAATGTCCACAAGAAGCGATTTATTTGCCGAGAGAATAATCCCTTAGGAGTGTTAGGTGTTAGGTGTTGAGTTGAATTGATTTGTCTTTGCGAACGAAGTGAAGCAATCTCCTTTTGACAACAGATTGCTCCGTCGTTTTACTCCTCGCAATGACTTGACAAAAACGTCATTGCGAACGAAGTGAAGCAATCTCCTTTTGACAACAGATTGCTCCGCCGCTTTGCTCCACGCAATGACATGAAATTGATTGGAAATTGAAAATTGTAAAATTGAAAACTGATAAAAATGGCAGGAAACAAAGTATATTTCTCATTGGAAGAAGCTCTTCAAGAACCTCTTGAAGTAAAATTACTGGATTTGCCCTATAAGGATATGGGTATAATCCCTGCTTCGATTTGTGAATTAAAGAATCTACAAAAACTAAACCTTTATGAGAATCAACTTGATGCTTTGCCTGAGAGCTTTGCCGAACTGAAGAATTTAGAGTGGCTCGATTTGCAAAGAAATTTTCTTAGTGTTTTGCCTTCAAGATTTCATGAATTGACAAAGCTTGAGTACTTGAATTTATATAAAAATGAGCTTGTCTCATTGCCAGAAAATCTTGGGAATATGAAAAATCTTGTATGGTTGTATTTAAAGAGGAATAATCTTTCTTCTCTGCCTGATAGTATCACAGAATTGGAGAAATTGGAATTCTTCGGAGCCGAATACAATAGTATACCTGAAATCCCGGAAAAGATTGGAGATTTAAAAAATTTAGAATACCTGAGTTTAATTGGTAATAATATTAAAATAATTCCTGAAAGTTTAGCTGAGTTAAAGAATTTAAACTGGTTAAGTTTAGCAGAAAATGAATTAACTGTTTTGCCGGAAAAAATTGGGAATTTGTCAAATCTTGATAAACTGGATTTGCATTCTAATAAATTGGAGTCTTTACCTGAAAGTATCGGCAATCTGGAAAAACTTGAATATCTTACTTTAACTAATAATAAATTAACAAGTTTGCCTGATAGTATAAAGAATTTAAGCAATTTGAAATATTTAAGTTTAATGGAAAATAATTTTTCTGAGGAAGAAAAGAACAGGATTAAAGAGCTTTTACCAAATACAGAGATAACGTGGTAAAACTCTAAAATTTTAATTTTTGATTGTTAGGTGATATTTAATAATTTAATTTTTTTGAAGTTTTCATTTCTTGAATAAATGTTTGAAAAGGAGAAAAATATTATGAAAAAACTTTCTAAAATATTTGATAACTGCAAAAGTATCGTATATGATACTAATTTTACTGTCGCTAAGAAATGGAAAAAACAGGACAAGAAAAGAGTTTTAATAGGCATGATTCCAAATTTTTTTCCAAGAGAAATTATTCATGCCGCCAATGGACTTGCTGTCGGTATAGTCGGTGATGAATTTAAATTACCGCCTGATAAAAAGATAGACCTGTCTCTGAGCCAACCTTGCAGTATGTTCAGCGGAATCCTGGATTTAGTGAAAAAAGGCAAACTCAATGGTTTCGATGGCTTTTTGCTGCCTTCACGATGTGACACTATACAGGCATTAAACGATTTAAATAAATTGAGTGATAAATGTAAATTTGTAAAGTATATTAACTTTCCGCAATACTTCCATACGGTCATTGGTGATATTTTAAATCAATATTTTGTTCAGGGTGTACTTGATGAGATATATAAGATTAATGGAGTAAAAGTTAAAACAAAATCAATACATGATTCTATCAGTCTATATAAAAACAATCTTAAATTAACTGAAAAACTTTACAGTTTAAGTTTAAAATATCCCAAAAAAATCACACAGAAAGATTTATATATTACTGTTTTTTGTGGTTTGATGATACCAATCGAGGAACATAATGCAATCTTAAGCGATGTTATTGATATCTTAACCAAAGGTTCTAATGATATGGATGATTTTGTTTATAAGGTTCAAAGTGGAACTTACTGTTAGTTTTAAGTTTTAAATTTTAAGTGTTTAATTGTTGGCTGGGATTAAATGAAATATAAACTTGGTATTGATGTTGGTGGGACATTTACGGATTTTATAATGATTTCCGAAACCGGAAATACTATAATCCACAAAACACTTTCAACTCCTGAAGACCCTTCGATTGGAGTTATAGAAGGTATTAAAGATATTGCTGATATTTTAAAAATTAGTTTGGATGATTTAATTGGAAAAATCGAAGCAATCGTACATGGCACTACAGTTGCTACTAACGCTTTGTTAACAAACAGAGGAGCAAAAACTGCTCTTGTTACTACTCAAGGAGTAAGAGATGCTCTCGAAATGAGAAGAGGAATCAGAGAGGAACAATACAATAACCATTACCGTAATGTAACGCCTCTTGTCCCAAGATACCTTCGTTTAACTGTTGATGAAAGAGTTGATACTGAAGGAAATATCCTTAAGAGTATTGAAGAAAAAGAGTTGGAAGCAATAGCAGAGAAGCTTAAAAAAGAAGAAGTAGATGCTATTGCAATCTGTTTTATGAATTCATTTATTAATACATCCCATGAAGAAAAAGCATTGGCTTTTTTGAAGAAAAAATTCCCGGATAAATTTATTACAGCATCAAAAGATGTTCTCCCATCCATCAGATTTTACGAAAGAGTCAGCACAACTGTTGTCAATGCGTATATTGGTCCTGTCGTTGCAAATTATCTTGATAAATTAACGACAAAACTGGATGGTATTAATTTCAAAGGAAAACTGCTTATTATGCAGTCAAACGGAGGTGTTGTAACACCGGACATTGTCAAGAAATCTCCTGCGGTAACTGTTCTTTCAGGTCCTGCGGCGGCACCAACAGCAGGAGTCTTCTATGCTAATTTGCTTGGATACAAGGATTGTATTACTGTAGATATGGGAGGAACAAGTTTCGATGCCAGTTTGGTTGTAAATAATCAGTGCCTGACAAGTACAGAAGGAGAAATCAACAGGTATAAAATTGCATTGCCTTCACTTGATATAGTAACTATTGGTGCAGGTGGAGGAAGTATCGGATGGATTGATAATGGTGGACTTTTGCACATGGGACCCCAAAGTGCAGGAGCATCTCCCGGACCAATATGTTACGATAAAGGAGGAGAGTTACCGGCATGTACGGATGCTAATTTAATCCTCGGATATTTAAATCCTGATTATTTCGCTGGTGGCAAGATTAAATTGAACACTGAAAAAACAAATGAATTTTTAACGAAAAACCTTGCCTCCAATCTTGGATTATCACTGGTAGAAACTGCTGCAGGAATGTTCCGTATAATTAATTCCAATATGGCTCAGGGAGTAAGGCAGGTATCAATTGAGAAGGGGCATGATCCCAGAGAATTCTTGTTTATTGTTGCCGGAGGTGCCGGAGCAATTCATGCCGGAGAAATTTGTAAAGAACTTGAAATACCTATGTTTTTAGTACCGAATACAGCTTCGATTTTCTGTGCCGCCGGAATGCTCTTGGGTGATTTGAAACATGATTATGTACATTCATATCTTGCTACTTTTTCAAAATTCAATAAAGTTGAATTACTGAATTTGTATAATCAAATGAAAGCTACAGGAACTGATACAATAATTTCAGAAGGAGTTAAGAAAGATAATATTGAATATTATCCAATTATGGATTTGAGATATATCGGACAGTATCACGAAGTTCAGTTGCCTGTAAAATGGGAAGATATTGAAAAGTTAAATTTGGAAAAAATTGCTGAAGAATTTCATGAAGAACACAACCGTTTGTTTGGCTATTCTATTCGTGAAGGAGCAGAGATAGAATCAATAAATATCCGTTTAAGATGTATTGGAAAAATTGACCGCCCGGAATTTCTTTCGAAGAATGTTGAAAATATCTTACTGGAAAAAGCATTAAAAGGATATCGGGAAGCATACATTCCCGAAACGAACATGATGAAGAAGGTTCCAGTTTATGACGGGGATTTACAAATAGGCAATAATGAAATTATTGGACCGGCAATAATTGAAAAGGTGAATACTTCGATATTTATCAGCGAAAATTATAATTGTTTAGTTGATGAATATTGTTCTTTTATTGTATATAGCAAGGAGGCATATCCGGATGGATATAAGTTGAAATGAATAAAATGATATGAAATCAATTGAAGAAATAAAAAACAGTTTTAGTTTAGATGAATGTTTGATTTGCGGTTCAAAGCATTTTACAGAACAGCATGTAAATAAAATCTACGAAATTGACGGAAGCCCTGTTATTGTTCGTAGTATTCCTGCAATGGTCTGTAATAATTGTGGAGAAAAATATTTTTCCGGGGAAATTCATGATAGAATAATGTATATGATTTATAATAGTAAATCACCTGCTGAAAGAGTAGAGGCAAAGTCTTATGAGTATGCTTAATATACTATTCATTTACAAAAGTTATAATTGTTTAGTTCATGATTACTGTTCGTTTATTGTGTATAATAAGGAAGTGTATCCTGAGGGATTAAATTTGAAAAATAAATTATAAGAATTTTTGGTTATGACCTAAATTATGACTAAATTATGGTCAAAAGATTGATAAAAATGTATAAAGGAAAAAAATATGATACATAGCAGTGAAATAAAACCGATAAGTTACTTTAAATCTCATGCCTCAGAGATTGTTCGCGATGTTTCAAAAAATCAAAAAACTATGATAATTACTCAAAATGGTGAAGCGAAAGCAGTTTTACAGGATATCAATGTTTATGAACAAACAAGAGAGACGCTAGCATTATTAAAAATATTAGCTATGGGTAAAAAAAGTATAGAAAAAGGAGAATATCAATCTGTTGATGATGCTTTTCAAGACATAAGAAAAAGAATAGAACGAATCAAAAAAAATGAAAAATAGTATAGTAATATTAAAACCCGCCAGGGAAGATATTGATGATATTTTCGATTTCGTTTCCTGTAATGACTCTATTGAAAATGCAGAAAATATTATCCATCATATTGAAGAGAAAATAAGAAGTCTTTCTAAAATGGCTGAAAGAGGACATATTCCTCCTGAGCTTATTCATACTGGATTTTCCGATTTCAGGGAAGTTCACCATAAACCTTTTCGAATAATTTACCAATTAATTGAAGATAATGTTTTTATTCATTGTGTTTTAGACGGTCGAAGGAATATAAGTGATTTATTAGAAAGAAGATTATTAAGGTAACCACTATGAAAAAAATTGATAAAATATTAGTCTCGATTTTTCAACGCTCATTCAAGGCAATAACTGATGAGATGAGCATATCCCTAACAAAAACTACAAGGTCACCGATTCTTTGCGAGGCAAAAGATTTCGTAACAGGACTCTATGATGCTAAAGGGAAGATGCTCGAACAGACGGAGAACCTGCCTATTCTGTCTTTCTCCTTGGGACCTGTTTGCAAGGTTATTCTCGATTACTTTGGAGATGAAATTTTTCCGGGAGACGTTATAATTCATAATGATGTTTTCTCGATGGGTAATCAAAATAATGATGTCGCAATTTTTAAACCGATATTTTACCGAGATAAGTTAATTGGCTGGTCAGCTGCAAAAGGGCATCAGGCAGATATTGGAGGTGCCGTTCAGGGTGGTTACAATCCTAATGCAACTGAAGTCTGGGAAGAAGCTTTGAGAATTCCTGCCGTAAAAATATTTGAAAAAGGAAAGAAAAGAAAAGATGTCTGGGACTTGATTTTTGCAAACATACGACTTCAAATGGTACAGGAAGACATCATGGCTCAAATCGGTGCTTGTACACTTGGAGAAAGAAGATTGCAAGCTCTTGTTGATAAGTATGGTATGGAAACATTCGAAGCTCATAAACTTGAGCTTTTCAATTCTACAGAAGAGATGATGAAACAAGAAATCAGAAATATTCCAAACGGAGTATATGAAGGAGACAGTAAAGTTTATTATGACGGAAAACATCCAGGTACTGTTTTCAATATTCATTCAAAAATTACAATAGAGGATGAAGCGATTACATTTGACTTTTCGGAATCATCACCACAGACAAATGGATTTGTTAACGGTACCTATACATCAACTTGTTCAGCAATAACATTGACATTTTTACAGATGGTTAATCCAAACATCCCTCATAATGAGGGAATGCTCAAACCATTAAAATATATTGTTCCTGTTGGGACAATTCTGAATGCGGCTTATCCAAAAGCAACTACTTTTGGTAATCACTTATGTCCGCAAGTTGCAGATACAATTTTCAAGGCATTGTCGGCTGCTATTCCTGAGAGGGTTACTGCCGGATGGAATCATCTTCTTTGTTCACTCTTTACCGGTATTCATCCACGAACAGAAAGAAAATATGTTGATATTTGTTTCATGGGATTGAAAGGTGGTTCGGGTGCATTGGAAGGCGACAACGGTTATGACCATATCGGTATGATAGATGCTTCCGGTGGTGTCTTAGACCAAGATTACGAAATGTTTGAAAGGCAGACACCTCATTTAATTTTGAAACATGAATATGTCACAGATTCAGCAGGAGCAGGTAAATGGAGAGGTGGATTGGGAGTGGAAACTGCTATTAAACTTGGTGCTGACAATACAACAATGGTCGTTTTTGGGGATGGTGATGTCGAACCTCCTTATGGATTAAAAGGAGGGAAGCAGGGTATATTAAATAAAATTTCGATTACCTATCCTGATGGGAAGGAGCGGGTTCCAATGAGCAAAGACCTGATTAGCGGAATACCAACAGGTACAGTATACAGGCAAATTGCCGGAGGTGGCGGCGGGTATGGAAATCCGAAAGAGAGAGAAAAAGACAAAGTCATTGCTGATGTAAGGAATGAGGTAGTATCTGTTGAAAAAGCGAAAGAGGATTATGGGAATCTTATTAATAGTGTTGGGTGTTGAGTGTTAAGTGTTAAGTGAAATTTTAAATTTTAAATGTAAAAGGAAAGATGGATTATCAATTAAATGAAACACAACAGTTGATTCAACAAACTTTTAAAAATTTTGTTGATGAAAAAGTTAAGCCAAAAGCTGAGGAAATTGACTTGAAAATGGAATTTCCATCAGAATTGTTTCATGCTGTCGGAGATTTGGGATTCTTTGGTATGCGTTATCCCGAAAATATGGGAGGAATCGGACTCGACATCCTTTCATATTGCCTTGCTGTGATTGAATTAGCACGAGGTTCTATGTCGCTTGCAGCAGCTTGCTCTATGCAGTCCCTCATGGCTACATATTTTCTTTATAGATTTGGCGATGAAGAAATTAAGACGAATTATTTTCAATCGGCTCTAATAGGTGAGAAAATTGGAACTATTTGCATGACCGAGCCAAATGCAGGAAGCGATTTAACAAATATTACAACAATGACAAAAATTGTTGATGACGGTTTTATTATTAACGGTCAGAAAATATGGATTACTTCGGCTCCTGTTGCCGACTTTATGACCATTTTATCAAAGACGGAAGGTGATGATAAGTTGTCATTCTTCTTTGTTCCAACAAATTTGGAAGGAGTACACATTGGGAGAAACATCGAGAAACTTGGTGTCAGAGGTTCTGTTACCAGTGAAGTATCTTTTGAAAATGTAAAAATTCCAAAGAATTATCTTCTCGGAAAAATTGGTGAAGGTTCAAAGGCATTGCTCGAAATTCTTGCAGAAATCAGGGTAATGACTGCGGCTCTCGCTTATGGAGTAGGACTTGCTGCATTCGAAGATGCTCTTGAATATGCAAAAACGAGAGTTCAGTTTGGTAAACCCATAGGAAGTTTTCAGGCAATAAAAATGAAATTGGCGGATATGTCTGTTCAGCTTGAAACAACAAAGCAGATGATTTATCATGTTGCAATGCTGTGTGATAAGGATTTACCGAGACATAAAGAATCGGCAATTGTTAAGCTGTATGCTTCCGAATGTGCTAATTCAATATGCGATGAAGCATCGAGGATAATGGCTTCATATGGTTATGCAATGGAATACCCAATGCAAAGGTATTTGCGTGATGCAAGATTTACGTTGATTGGTGGCGGAACAAATGAGATTTTGAAATTGAATATTGCGAAAGAACTGGGACTTTAAAATTTTAAATTTTAAATTCTAAATTCTAAATGGGAAAGATATATGAGTGAATTAAAAAAATCAGTTATAGATGAAAAGAGCTTTGATTTCGCTCTTGAGATTATCAAATTATATAAACTATTGATAAAAAATAATGAATATATTATATCAAAACAGTTGTTAAAATCGGGGACAAGTATCGGTGCAAATATCTCAGAAGCAAGTGCTGCCCAGTCTAGAAAAGATTTTATTAATAAAGTGTCGATAGCATCGAAGGAAGCTCGGGAAACCCGATATTGGTTGAGATTGTTAAAGCAGAGTGATTTAGTAAAATTGGATGTAGATAAATATTTGTTATTAATTGATGAGATAATACGAATAATAACAAGTATTATCAAAACATCTCAAAAAAATGTAATTGTATAATTGAAATAATTTAGAATTTAGAATTTAAAATTTAAAACTCTTTCAGGAAAAAATTATGGAAGATAAGAAAAAGCTAAGGATATTGTTAGGAAAGCCGGGACTTGATGGTCATGATGTCGGTGTGAAAGTATTGGCTCATGCTCTTGTGGATGCAGGTTTTGAAGTTGTTTATTCAGGACTGCGGAAGACAATTCCACAAATTGTTGATAAGGCAACTGAGAATAATGTTGATGTTATCGGCTTGTCAATTCTATCAGGAACTCATTTGATTTTGTGTGAGCAGTTGAAAGATGAGTTGACTAAACGAAAGCTAAAGATAGCATGGATAGTCGGTGGAAATATTCCTGACGAAGATGTTGAAAAAATAAAAGCATTAGGCGCTGATGCGGCTTTTGCAACAGGAACAAGTATTGAAACAGTAATTAATTATTTTAGAAGTCTTAGTATTTGAGTGTTGAGTGTTAATTGTAGTTTTTAGTTAAATACAGAACGTCATTGCGAATCCCGATTTATCGGGATGAAGCAATCTCCTGATATATCTGATTTTGAAAATTAATAATTAGAGAATTGATTGAAAATTGTAAAATTGTAAATTGAAAATTTTGGAACGAGATTATGTTAAATTGTCAAAGTTAATTATGAACGAAAAAGAAGTAATATGGGAATCCGGTTTAAGTATAAAACCTGTTTATACTAAAGCTGATTTGGCAAATAGTGTGAAAAAAGGAGATATCGGTCTTCCGGGTCAATACCCTTTTACCCGTGGGATTCATCCTCTTATGTACACGAAGCGTCCCTTTACAATCAGGCAGTATGCAGGTTTCGGTACACCTGAAGAAACACATGAAAGATTTCTTTACTTAATAAAAAACGGACAAACGGGTTTGAACGTTGCTTTCGACCTGCCGACACAAACAGGTCTTGATTCTGATGACGAACGTGCTGTCGGTGAAGTCGGTAGAGTTGGTATGGCAGTTGACACGTTGGCAGATTTCGAGACGGTTTTCAAAGATATTGACCTCGATAAAATAACCGTATCCTTAACAATCAACGGTTCTGCAATTGTCCTTATTGCCATGTATTTTGCATTGGCACAAAAGTGGGGTTTTAAAATAAATACTTTGAGAGGAACAGCACAAAATGATATTCTCAAAGAATTTATCGGTAGAGGTACTTGGATTTTCCCTGTTGATAAATCGGTAAAACTTGTGGTTGATACAATCGAGTATTGTGCTAAAGAAGTGCCTAAATATAGTCCTTTGAGTGTGTGCGGTTACCATATCCGTGAATCGGGAGCCAATCCTGTACAGGAAATGGCTTATGCTTTTTGCATTGCCAAAGCATATATTGAAGAGACTTTAAAGCGTGGAATCACTATAGATGAATTTGCTTCACGGCTTTCATTCAATTTTGATATTCACGGAAATTTCTTCGAGCAAATTGCAAAGTTTCGTGGTGGACGCCGGCTTTGGGCAAAAATCATCAGAGAGCAATATGGAGCAAATGAAGATTCATCTAGTTGGCTTAGAATGATTGCCGGTGGGGGCGGCGGCGGTTTGACTAAGGAACAGCCGGAAAACAATATTATAAGAAGTGCATACTATGCTCTAATCAGTGCCTTGTCCGGGACACAAACTATGGCTCTTTGCTCTTATGATGAAGCATATACAATTCCCACTGAAAAAGCGGCAGAGATTTCTCTCCGTACAATGCAAATACTTTTATATGAGATGGGTATTTGCGATACAGTTGACCCTCTGGGTGGTTCTTATTATATAGAAACTATGTCCACCGAAATGGAAAATGCTATTGTTCAAACAATGAAAGAAGTTGAGTCGCAGGGTGATATTATTAAAGCAATTGCTGAAGGTAAAATACAGGAAGCTATTTCAAAGCAAGCATACAAAAGGGAAAAGGATATACAGGAAGGTAGAATCAAAAAAGTCGGTCTGAATTGTTTTAAGAAAGAAGAAGAAGTAAGGACAGTAGAGTTTCATCCGTATCACGAGGAAGCAGCTATAAGCCAAATTGATAAATTAAATAAAATTAAAAGCGAGAGGGATAATCAGAAAGTTAAAGAATGTCTCGAGCAAATTAAAAAGGATGCCAAGAATGACAAAAACCTGATGCCTTCTGTGATCGAAGCTGTAAAAGTATATGCTACTGTTGGCGAAATAACAGAAGCTATGAAAGAAGTTTATGGTGAATATGAGGAGAAGATTTACTTTTGAGTGCAAATTATAAATTGTCATTGCGAACGAAGTGAAGCAATCTCATGATGACGAAAGATTGCTTCGTCCCATTGCTCATCGCAATGACAATAGAGTTGATGTCTTTTCGAACGAAGTGAAGCAATCTAAAAAAGAATGGTTAAATTAAGGTTAATATAATATGAAAAAAAGAACAATACTATCTCTTGAACAGGCACTGACACTGCCTTATGCAACTCAGCGGTTTGTGCATTTGGGATGGAGAGTCATCCGTATGGAATCTTCCGGTAGCGGTGACCCAAACAGGTATATAGGTGCTGACACAGGTGTTCAGGATTTACATTCATATTTCATTGCTCCGAATAT
>JAZDIP010000003.1:0-5922 GCA_043804925.1 bacterium
TTGAATTAACCGGTTATCATCTTTTAACAGTAATTTCCAACAATCCTCGATTAATATATTTGTTCCATTTGCTCCATTACTTTCCATGTCATAATTTGTCGTAATCATACCCATTCGATAACCTGAAGCACCAAGATTCAAAGGTGTCTCATCATATTGAGCAATTGCCAGCCAATATGTACCGTAATCAAGTTGTAACGGTTCCTGCAATGTATCATAATCGGAACCGTAAAGATATGTTATATATCCACTGTTTTTATTTTCTTTTGATAGTTCATCATATTCTGTTTTTCTTATCATAACAGATGAAGTAATTAAATCCCCCGGAAGATTATTTGCATTATTCATATATATTGAAAATCCAATTGTATTTGGAGATTGATAAACATCGGGAAAATATGCCTGAAATCCATAAATTGTATCAGGTGAACCATAAGATTGGAACCTTATAGCAATCTGACCGCTTTCGCTGTGAGAACCATAAGAATTTTCCCATGTTGCAAATCCATCAGCATTACCCGGGAGACTCAAGCCGATTACATCGCCTTCGGATTCTATCTCCACATCATTTTGTTCTTCCGCTTTGTCGTAAGCATATACATCTCCGAAGTTGAGTTCATCAGTTGAATATAAATTATTGTTTTCTGGATTACTGTCATCATTTGGATATTCTATTAAGCATTGTTTTAATAACTGAACATTTCCATGATACGGGAAACCATCCAATTTATACATATATATATTCGGCATTGAATGTAATTTATACTCAAAATTAGATGGAAAAACTTGGCCTCCTCTATAATAATAATTTGTACCAAACAGATAACCTGGGTCATACTTTGGATGGGTTTCATATTCATCTTTTGAAACTTCATTTAAGTTTTTAATTTTAACAAACAAACTCATGTTTTGGGATGAATCAGATAATCTACTAAGATGTGTCACAACAGGTAATCTAATATTTCTTAACTTTGGAATTATTGAATATGGATTTACAATATTTATATTACTGACATCATAGTCAGGAAAATGAGAATAAAATACAGTATAAACATTTTGAATAAAAAAATCATCGTAATCATCATGGACAAATCCATTCCCATGTTTTTTAGCATCAACTCTGAATCTGATTCTGACATAACCACCTTTTTCCTTATTTAACATATAATCAGGTAAGTAAATATGATAATTATGAAACTCATTATCTTTTCCATTGTCCAACAGGTCGCAATTTAATCCGGGTATGCTGTCGGGATTGCCTTTTTTCGGTAAACCTGAATAACTGCCGCCACCCCCAAATAAAATCAATGCAGGTTCACCTTGATACAACTCTCCGCTTTTTGAATCCCTCAACCTGTTCCATATTGTATCCGAAGGATTCATCAATTCATATAAATTATTTGAAAAAGCTAATTCCACTATCAGTTTATCAGGTTCCCTGTACTCTGAATAGCAGTCTCCGTTTAAAATTACTCTATGTTCAGGACCATAAAGAGTTTTGTCAGCCCAATTTCTATCGAATGCTATCGGTAATTTTCCGGAGCGTTGACATTCAATAATAATCTTTACATTTGATTTATCTTTTAAGTCTAATACTCCTGAAATCAAAGTATCTCCAAATCTTCCATTTGTACCATATTCATTTCTTTTTTCATTAACTCTGTTAAGCCGGAATACAGGCCGAAGATTTGTTATTAACGAATCTTGATATGTATGCAAAATACCTTCGGGATGTCCTTGAGTAAACATAGTATCCCATTTGATTGTATTTTTTTGAGTTGAATATCCTAAGTTTGTATTATGACAAAAAGTCGTTCCGTCAACAATCTCAACACCTGAACTACCCCAAAACCTGTCGTCAGGAAATATATATTTAAGTTTATCATTAGTATCAGTTGTATCAATATATGTTTTAAAATGTTCCCATGGTAAATCTTCGACTCTTCCAATAACATTAATTTTTGAATATACTGTATCATAACTTTTAACTTCAATACTATCTTTATACTCAGTTAGTACGGCTTTGACTATAAGCCGTCCATAATTAGAATCAAATAAATCATTGGGTACAAATGGTGACAACTCAACTTTAATTGAACTTTTTGGAGGTAATGCCCAAGTATTTGTATCGAAAGGTGGTAATATTTCATCACCTGTGGAATCATAGTAAAAATATTCAACAAACCACTCATCAGAACCAAGAATAGTGTCACCAATAAAAAAGTACTTATTATATAGTGGTCTACCTGTAACTTGATTAACAATTCTAACATTCAACTTTAATTCTTTGAATTCATTTGAATTATTTTTTACTACAACAACTGGTCTAATGGCATGCCAACCTGCTAGTATTTCAAAATATTTATCTCCGGAAATTTCTTCACCAAATGCCCAAGGGTTATACTCATAATCACTAATTTGAAATCTGATACTCTCAACCTCCAGAGCATTGTCCTGAGATAAGACAAAGCAAGTGTTTGTTAGAAGTAACAATATTAAAAGCATAATATATTTTTTCATATTTAACCTAATTACAATTTTCCTTGTATATAATAACACATAACTTAGCAAAACGTCTCAGAAAAAAACCAACAAATCTACGAACGGTCATTTTTGAGGTATGAACTACCAAAATCATAAGATATTCAGTCCTTTTCATATCCCACCAAAAATTCCTGCCCGACTTTCCATTTATTGTCATCCTGAGCTTGTTTATTGTCATCCTGAGCTTGTCGAAGGATGTTATCATCAATATATATCATTTGAACTAAAAGACCTTCATCTTTTATTGTAACTTTGCAGTAATGGAAATTTCTGATTCGCTCGCCTTCAAAAGTATCCTGATAAATTGGCTTTGTCCTTAATTTTTGCCTTGGTCCGCTTCCTCCTCCAGTAACAATAAAGTGTTTACCGTTTTTTTCAAAATGCTCGTAGCTGTGGCAATGACCTGTAAAAAATAATTTTGCTTTTGGAATATCGAACATCGGTTCAACGAAATATTTTTGCACGTCTTCATCAGCACTGACAATAGTACTATTGGTATATGGCGAATGATGACAGGCAATTATGATTGATGTAATTGAAGAATCGTTTTGCAAATCTTCTAATTTTTTCAAATACCAATCGTTTTGCTTTGCTTGTTCTTTCTCCTTCAACTCATCAAAATTTGAATTCAATATAATAAATCCGATGTTACAAAATTTGAATGAATACCATTTTGCATTGTTAATATGAGGGAATCTCGAGAAATAATTCTTGAATGCTTTTTCATTATTTCCGAAATATTCGTGATTACCTAATGTAGGGAAGACAGGTATACTTTTTTTACGAATATTCAAGGCAAAATTATCAAATGCATTCCATTCATCTTCATCCGAGCCCATGAAAACAAAATCACCAAGATGTACTATAAATGCAGGGTTTTCAGCCGCTATTTGTTTTAATATTAATGGTCTGACCTCATCATTTTTCTCCCGACCGATTTCCCAGTTACTTGCTCTTTGAGTGTCGCCAATAAAGATAAAAGACTTTAAATCTTCTCTATCTTTAGTTGAACCTGAATAAATTACAGAATCAGATGCGTATAAATTAAGACACATACAACAGAAGAAAGATGTTATCATCCATATTAACAGCTTTTTGTTTTTCATCATCGTTCCAATATTTTTTCAATATATTCAAAAGCAAATTAATAATAATTTGTTTTGTATTGTCATAATAATGTAATAAAATTGTAAATGCTTAGAAAATATTTTTAAAAAACTTCTGTCAGAAGTTAAAATTGATTATAATTTATGATGCATTAAAAAGTATTATGTATAACTAAATTTTTGGATAATAATGATTAGAATTAAATATATTTTAATAGTGATTATTTTTACTTTTTCTTTTTCTAAAACTTATTCAGAAATTGAAAATGAACAAATTATTTTTGGAGCTAAAGCAGGTATTAACCTTTCTACTTTAAACGGTCAGGGTGCTTATCTTGTTGTTAATGGCAGCCGTC
The DNA here is from genome assembly GCA_043804925.1 of bacterium. Classification (GTDB taxonomy): domain Bacteria; phylum Bacteroidota; class Ignavibacteria; order Kapaibacteriales; family UBA2268; genus ChocPot-Mid. The sequence continues at coordinate 4,007 of JAZDIP010000003.1, forward strand.
TCGATGCTTCTTCAAAAATTAATGCCGTAGCCGGTATTACTGCGGAATATTCATTTTCAGACCAATTTGCTATACAACCGGAATTACTCTTAAGCATGAAAGGTGTTAATTTTGACGCTAATGAATTTGTGCATAGTTGGTCATTATGGTATTTGGAAATGCCTGTGTTGTTCAAATCCGTATTCGAGATGGACAACGATGTTCTTGGTTCTTTTTACGCCGGTCCTGCAATTGCCTACAAATTAAAATCAACGTGGAGTGAAAAATATCTGGACAGTTATTTGCACGAAGACGAAGATATGTATGGAATAAATGATTTGGATTATTCCGCCGTTGTTGGTGCAAGTTTTGACATGGAGATGCTTGGTAGCAGAATAGGACTTGATTTAAGATACACCTACGGTTTACAAAGCATTCAAAATGACGTTTCGGCACAAAACGGTACAATCAGCATAATGCTTTATTATTTAATCGGTGCAATGGATTTGTAAATCGAATGTAAGAAAATATATTCTAATTGCCCATAATCAACCAACATCCCTTCTCCTTTCTTCCTTCCTCCAGTCTGCCGTCTGCCGTCTGCCGTCTGCCGTCTGCCTTTCTTCATTAACAATTAACCATTAACAATTGACAATTGATTAAAGTGTTTCGAATCTCCCCATTCGTCATATCCAATTTCTCTGCCAATCGAATTAATTCTGGCAAACGAACATTCTATACATTCTTCAGCTAAATCATCAATACATGGCTTGCCATCATATAGCATATAATCTTTGCGGTATTTTGCAGGTGTGATTAATGGCATAAAAACGTTAGCACCAAAACTCAATCCTTCTTCACGTCCATAAGGTTTCATTGCTTGCAAAGCTGTAGTAGCTGCGATGTTCACATCCTTCAAGAACAATCGTGTAACGGCAATCATTTTCAGTGAAAGCAAATAATTTCTATCAGCAAGTTTTTGATATTCATCCTTCAAATGAGCCAAAGGAGTGTCCCTATGCACTAAGTAGGGTCCCATGCCAATCATGTCTATATCCATTTTCTTAAAAAACAAAATATCTTCCGCTAAATGTTCAATTGTCTGGTTTGGCAATCCAATCATTACTCCTGTTCCTGTTTGATAACCGATTTCCTTTAGCATTTGCAGGCATTCCAATCTTCTTTTAAAATTTTGCTGTTCAGGATGTAATGAGTAAAAAAGTTTTTCGTTACTTGTTTCTATTCTGAGTAGATATCTGTGCGCACCTGCTTCGAATAATTTTTTATATGAATTGTAATTTTGCTCACCAATGCAAAGTGTAATTCCTAATCCATCGGAGATTTTTTCAGATTTGGTTTTTTCTTTTATTTCTTCTACAATTCCAGCAACGAATTCTATAAATTTTTCATCATTCCTTTCGCCTGATTGAAGGACGATTGAACCAAATCCTTTCGCAGCACACCATTTTGCAGATTCTAATATTTCAACTTTGCTGAGTGTATAGCGGTTTAAATTCCTGTTGGATTTTCGTATTCCACAGTAATAACAGTCGTTTATGCAGACATTTGAGAACTCAATTAATCCCCTTAGATATACCTTTTCACCACAATGTTCTTTCATTGTGTTATATGCATTTTTTTGAATAAGTTTAACATCATTTTCACTTTCTGCTGACAGCAAATTGTAAATATCATCATAAACGAATTCAATCTTACTTAAAATATTTTTTATATTTAACAAAAAATTCTTGTAAATAATTAAAAAAAAACGTATTATTGTAAATGGTTTTGACGAATTATTGAATATAATAGCTTATAATTTTAGCTCGTGTAAAAATAATTTGTGAACTTAAGAGGGGGAATTAACTTATTTTTCAGAACAATATATTAATATTAGATTTTATAATTAATATTTTTTAACTATGTAATAATTTATT
>JAZDIP010000004.1:0-58997 GCA_043804925.1 bacterium
TTCCGTAATTCATCTATTGAATGAATGTCTACAACTTTTAAGGTACGCATTGTAATTCTCCTTATTATTTGATAAAATGTTCTTTTACAAATATAAGGAAAATTTATTTATTTTACTACTCTTGTTATCAATTTAGTATTATTTGTCATTTCTTTCGCTGTTTCAGTATTTATTTAATTGAGTCTGACAGATAGATGTATCATTGATTTTACTTCACTACAAGAACCATTTGCTATATTTAAAAATCAGATAAAGTCTGCTTTGGGATGCCTCTCAAATCCTTCCGCTGTGTTATTTGATATAGATACGACAGCCCTTAATATTTGGTCCTTAAATCCATAGTCCTTATGTTTACTAAAAATATGATAAATATCAACAGCCAAGTCCTGAGCTTTTTACCATACTACTATATCTTCGAATTTCACAATTTTCATTTTAACTATTCAAATTAATTTAATAATACTAACATTAGTCTTCTGATATCTCACCACTGACAACTGACAACTGACGACTGACGACTGACGACTGACGACCGAACTAAAGCCCAAGGATTTTAATATCTTCTATAAAATTTGTTGCATCGAGACGAATCAACCATCCTCTTCCGTATGGGTCTTCTAGATAAAAATCAGGATTTTTTACCAAAGCTTCGTTCACGTCGACAACTGTACCGCTAAGTGGCGACAACAAACTTTCAGACCTAAGGTCTGAAGAAAATATCTGGAAATAAACGCTCCCCTGCCTCAACTCATCGCCTACATTCGGCAAATAAACGTTTTGAATTTTACCGAAACTGTAAAGGAATGGCCTTTCGACACCAATGAGCACAGTCCCGTCTTCATCTTTCATAAACCATGAATGCTCTCCGATACCTTTGAAACCACCTGTCCAAAGAGGTTTCTCAAGTATTTGTGCCTTACCGGGAGTTTCCTTTATGTTACGTGATGCCAGTACAAGTTCTGATGCCCTTTTAACAACTTTTGTCAGTTCATCACGTGTAAAAGGTTTGGCAAGATAATCGAATGCTCCCAATTGTTGTGCCTGTAAAGCTGTGTTGATTGTTGCATAGCCGGTTATCATAATTGCAATAATAAATTTATTTCTTTGCTGAAGTAATTTCAAAAACTCGAGTCCGTCAATTTCCGGCATCATCAAATCCGTCAAAATAATATCAACTTCCTCTCTATCCATAATACTTAAAGCACTTTCAACATTTAATGCTGAAAATACTGCAAAGTCAGGCATACTCCTCAAATGCTTCCTTATGCTGTCGAGAACAATTTGCTCATCATCAACAATTAATATTTTTATTTTGCTTTCCATAAATTATTTTCTAAATCTATTGATTAAACTAAAACCTAAAAACAATCATTAAACTCAAAATGTAAATCCTATACCGATACCTAAACCTATTTTTGTTGTCCTATTTCTAACAGGATAAGTAGGGTCATTATTTTCAGTAATTTCTTTGTTGTCTTCAAAAAATTTATATCCTAACTCAAGACCTAAAACAAATCTTTTATAGTACAATTCATATCCGACGCCAACACCAATATTAAAGGAATGATTGATTGTTTCTGTTTTATTACTTAAGGATTTATCAAACTCATTATCATAATAATAATAAGAACCTGTTAAAAGATAAACCCGTGATACATCAGTTCTGTACATATTTCTTTGAATTTCCAGCCCAAAGTCATAATTAAAATTACTAAATTCCTCATCCTCCTTTTTATTGATGTAATAATAAATCAGACCCATTGCCTGAAGGTTGAAATCTTCAGAAATTTTTTTATTGAAATAAAATCCATATCCTGACATATTCGATGCCTTTAATCCAAATGAATTTGTAAAGTCAATGTACTTTACCTCATCGGCTTTAACATCTGATGTGTATGCCAATAAAAATAAAATTGTTATATAAATATATTTAGAATCCAAAATCAACACCTACACCTAATCCAACATAAGTACCACCTGTCCAATCAGGTACATTATCATTTAGCTTATCGATATTATCATATTTATAACCGAAGTTAAAATTTGCCGAAAATCTTTTCTCAAGAAACACTCTCAAGCCAATACCTACTCCTGCAGAGAAAGTTTTAACTGAATTTTCCCTGTCGTAGTTTTCCCCTTGTTTATCGCCGTTTGTATCATCCGAATAATAGGCACCAATCAAACCATAAATGCAGGTTGTGGATGTTGTAATAAAATCTCTTTTAAACTCGATACCGAAATCCAGTAAAACATCTTTTGTTTCTTTGGTAATTACTAATTTCCTCGTATCTTCCCATTGAATATTTTGACGGTAATGTGCTAAACCACAGACTAAAATTTCGTAATTATTGGCAAACCGTCTTGAAAGACTCAAACCAAAACCTGAAATATTAGAATACCGGACACCAACTAAATTATCATATAGGTTAGCGATATTTTCTTTTTTATTGTAATAAATATCCGTGCTGTCTTCTGAAAACCAATCATCTGCAAAAGATATATTTGCACAGGTAACACTTAAAAAAAGTACCAATAATATTTTTTTCATATAAGAACCCGATTAATTAATAATAATTTCATTTATAAAATCATCCCAAACAAGAAAGTATTTCAAATCCTATTTTATATAAAACTTCATCAACATCTGAATATCATCATTAGGTCTTTCGTATTTATCGTATTTTTTTGAAATATAAAATTTAAAATATTGATTGCATGCCTTGGCGATTGCTTCACCCAAAAGTTCATGGTCGCGGTAGCAAATCCAATCTTCAAAACATCCGTTTAATCCGGAAACCGTTTCAATTGTTGCCGCCATAACTTTATCTTTGAAGTTAACCCACCACCACATTTCGGGAAAATGCTTTTTCTCCGTAAGCTTTCCGCTTTCTTCGCTGTCACGGACATTAATCGTATCTCCGCAATAGTAATCACTTAAAATCTTTGTAAACTCCAATTGCTTTTTGAAGAGGGAATCTCCTTCGGCACCATACTCAGGTTTACTTTCCTTGAAATTTGTATAAAGAAAATTTCTCCAATTAGGATACGCATTTTTCGAATGAAGGTTAAGTGCTATTATAAATTCAGGTCCCTGTTTTTCCAAGCGGGTAATAACCGAATGTAATGCTTTGGTCTCGGGAGCTGTTTCTTTAATAAGGTCGTAATTATTTTCAGCTTTAATCCATGTTCGTTCAAGGTCAAGACTATTGTCTGGAGTTACTCTCGCATTGCCCAACGCCACACCATCAGGATTAACCATCGGGACAATATGGAATATCAGCTTAGTTAAATCCGCTTTCTTGCAATGCACGTTGCAGTCACTGATAAGATACTTAACCAATCCTTCAACAGCAAAAGAACTTCCCGTTTCGGAGGGATGGGTTCTTGCATGAATCCAAATTCTCTTTTTGTTTTTATCGTCAACCTTGAAATCTGTTATTGTTATCATTCTTATGGCATTACCTTGACCGGATGTTCCAATTTTTTCAATTTTTGCAAAGGAATTTTTTTCCAGGGAACTTAAAAATTTCTCGAGACGTGATAAGGAATATGGATAATAACGGGCAAGCCATACTGTTGAAGATGAATCGAACACCTTTTGAATAGTATAATTGAAAAAGCCGTCTTTAGTTGTTGTATTGATAATGTCGTCGGGTGATAACCGGTGCCAATTAATCCTGTCATAGGAATAAACAGGTATTACTACAGATTTACCAGGGAAACCGTCGCCTTCGATATTTAATGTTGATGGAACATTATTATTAATCCCGTCAAGCCGTATATACCACCAGTTTCGGAACCTGGGAGGCAGTTCCAAATTTCCATTGTCATCCCGCAAAACAATTCTCCATTCCAAAAGACCACTCATCGAATCATCCTCAGGGTCGGATACATTTGTTCTCGGGCTAATTTTATCAGAAGAACCTTTCAATGTCTGTTCAGTTTTGGAAGTCTTTATCGATTTAGATGTTTTTGTTGAATCAGCAGTAATATTTGTGCTGTCGGTTTTGTTTTTATCATCATTTTTCAGCTTCCCATCCTCTTTTTTGGCTTTTTTCTTTTTGGTTGTCTTAACAGTTTTCTTTTTTTCTGTTTTAGTATTTGATGTTTTGGTCTGTGAAAAACACAGGACGGTTGATAATAAAAACATGATAGAAAATATAACAAGTAATTTTCTATAATATCTGCCGCAATGCTTATGAAACTTTCTTTTCATAAAATAATTTATATAAAATCAAAAAAACAATATATAAATATACTAAAAATATGTTTTTATTAATAATATTATTCCAATAACCAGTAGGAAAAAATAAATCAACCTGTCGAATTTTTCCCGGGATATTTTGTTGTTTAATTTAGTCCCTATGAAAATTGCGAGGATAATGAGAGGAAGAGTTATAAGAAAATATATCCATACCGTACTTGTCCAAAAACCAGCCAGACCATGTCCGAGAATAATGAAAAAATTAGTTGGAAGAAAAATTCCCTGAAGCAAAATCCTGAATTCTTCAGGTTCCCATTTTTTCAAAGAACCATAAATTATTATTGGTGGACCATTGGTATTGTAAGCACCACCCAATGCACCCGAAATAATACCGAATAACCAGGAGAACTTATTCGTTTTCAATTTTCTCAGGTCAGGATTAATAATTCTGTATATGGCAAATAAGATCAACATTGTAGCCAATACAGTCTTTACCAAATCATCATGTGTGTCTCTTAAAAACAAAACTCCAAGCGGAATACCCAATAAAGAAAAAATTATCAAATGCCAAACTTTCTTAATATTGAAAGAGTTTTTATTAGTAATTAAAATAACTATCGAAATAAAAAAACCGGTAAAAGCGACAATGGGAGTGGCTGTTTTGATGCTTATGAACATTGCAAGCAAGGGCATTGAAATCAAAGCATCCCCGAAGCCGAATGTCGAGCGGAACATGGCTGATGTAAAAATCACTAAAACAAATAATATTATTTCCCAACTAATTTCCATATACTTTCATAATCCGGCACTTATTTGTCCAAAAAGCTAAATCCAAATAAAATAAAGGGAGAGGATTCAAGTGAAAATCCTTTTTCAAACCCTGCTGTTTTATATCCCAATTCAATAAATAGCGAAATATTTGTTTCTGTAAAAACCAATTTCTGATTTACTCTTGATGAAATTAATAATCCGGGTAATATTTCTTTAGAAATTGTTTTATCACTTTTCATTTCCATATCCGGTTGAAACCAAAAACTAAGTTTTAGGTCAAAGGAGTGATTATCAGCATAAAAAATATTATTGATATTGATTTTAGCTCCTCCCCAACTTTTATAGTAGGTGTCGTCTCCAACCATAATATCTAAATTGTAAATACTTTCGTTATGTTTAACATAATTCTTAATCTGATATTGAAAGCCAAAAGGAGTTAATTCCATGCCTAATGCGGGAAGATACTTTATTCCTGCGATGTCAAGAGTTAAAAGTTCGCCTATACGAATGCCATCACCAAAATAATCGCTGACAGACAAGGCAGAGAAAATAAAAAACGGGTCTAATATATTTAATAAATAGTATTTTTTCATGTCCTTAATAACTTTTTCTTTTTCTTCAGGATATTCCGGTCCGGGAGGATTAACTAAAGCAGAAACATACATAGCATAGTCATGCCCACCCTGATTAATATCATCATCTTCCGGTGTGGATTGTAAGTAACCTAATGTATTAAATTTTGAAAATAAATATAATAATGCTTCACGATAATAAATACTTCCTTTTGACATCCATCTCATGTCATATTTATCCAGTAATACGGATTCTGTAATATTCCCACCGATTGCAACTGTAAGGTATTGAAAGTAATTCAAGTTATCATCTTTAAGATTGAATGAAGTCATTCCTCCACCTCTTCCATAAGGAAAAGGAACATCAAATTTATATTTAATGTTATCAATTCCTGCATCACGGAAAACCCAGCCATGCCCGGAATATTCATGGTCAACTACAATTAGCCAATTATCTACAGGGAACTCAAGAGCAATATATTTAGCAAGTCTTAATAATTTTCCTCCAAGTCCTGTCCAAAAGCCGTCTTCTTGGAACCATTTAGTACCTATCAGATAATCCTGTCCTTTGCCAATTGCTTGTTGAATGGTTATAATTGATTCGGCTGAGCTTTGTGGAGATAATAAAGGGTCAACAGTAAGGTTGAGAAAAGTAAGCGAAGGATTTTTTATAATATTTGTATCATTTGTTGATAACTGTTGTAAATCCTGGCTTTGAAGATTAAAATACGATACCATGCCTATTAGCACAGCAAAACAATAAAAAAACAAAACTTTACTCATTATTTTTTGTAAAAGTTAATAATTCAAAGTAAAAATTAAGAAACATTTATTAACTATCAAAATATAAGTTATTCTGTTTTTTACTTTTGTAACCTGCATAAATATTTCAAATTTTATCCTTTTTATATCTCATCCATCAAAAGTCTATTGTCCATACAAACACATTACCTGCTAATGTGATTTAAATCCGGATGTCCCATATTATCTTTCACTGACTCTTGAGCAAATCCTGAGACTATTATTTTCGTTTTTTAAAATTTCCAAATATTAAAAGAATTGAATTGATTATTAAAAGACCAATTAAACTAATATAAGATATTTTTTCAGGTAATGTCCCTTGAAAATCTTCATTAATAACATTATTTAAAATCCATTAAACAAAAATTATATTTCCTGCTATTGTTAACTAAATTAACGGTTCAATGATGTTTTTTATCTTGTTTTTCATATTTTCACATAATAAAAATAAAATTAAAATGTTTGTAATATTTACAAATAAACTTTTCCTTTATTCAATTTCAGAGTATTCATCTTCAGTATTAAATTGCTCTGCTATTAATTCCATAGCTCTTTCGTAGTCAGATTCCATTACCATTATCTGAGGTCCTTCTCCTTTCATGGTATTCATGGATGGAAGCAAATTCGAAATGTGTTCATTTGCAATAAAGCATTGAATACCTTCACTTTCGAGATGTCCTTTTATGATGTTTGCTTCAATGACATCACTACATGATTTTAATACAACAAATTTCATTTAAAATCAACTCCCTTCGTTTCAACTAAATTTTTAAATTTTTCTAACTCCGATTTAGATTGCTTTATCATCTTTTTGCGAACAAATGGAAGTAATAGTTTTAAAAAAAGTGGTTTTCCTTTTCCCGACCAGACTATGCTCATTTCCGTAGTATTACCGGATGAAAGTAATGTTGTTTCTACATGAGCGAATATAACATCTCCGTTAACTTCTGATATATACTTTTTCCCAGGAATGCAATATATCAATTTATCTTCCATGGTATACGGGCGGCCTTTTTGCGAATAATGCAAAATTCCAATTGAACCAACCTCTCCAGGTTTGCCACTTATTACTTCAAACTTTTCAAGGTCAGTTGTCCAAAATGGAAAATTGTCAGGATTCATCAATGCTTGGACAACTATTTCACTTGGCTGATTAATAATTGTATTTACTTTAAATGTAGTCATTTTGTTTCTCTTTAAATTCTAAATAAAATCAGCTACTCAACTTATAAACTTTATGAACTTTTCACTTTCTACTTTACAAACCACGGAGCAACATAATCATCTGTCCTTCTCTTAACAACCGGTGTTTTTGGTACAAACTTAATATCAATTTGCTCAAATTTTCCATTTTCTAATTTGTACAACAATGATTGATATGGCTCAAATGTTAAATTTAGGTTATATGATTTTCCATCATAATTTATCGTTATATCATTTTTGAATGTTTCAGTATTCAATGATTGACCGTATTCCATTGGGAATTTCAATCTTCTACTTTTAGGATTAGGAAAAAAGATGTACATTACATCATTATCTTTTCTTACCCAATGAACAGGAGTTTCACTACCAGATATGAAAGGAGTAAAGTTTTCCGGTAATGTATGTAAAATGTTTTTTGATGATAAAAACAAATTTAGATAAGAGAATTTATTATATTTAAGGTTTAATTCAATGGGTTCTTGTTTCAAAATTATTTTCAAACCATCATCTGCCAATTCGATTAGTCTCTTGATTACTTTGTAATCAAGGTATTTTGCATCAACATAAAGATATTCAACATCAACATTTCCGATACGCAGGTGATTATTTGTAACTGATGCTTTCTTTAAAAACTCGTAATTTATCCAAACAGGATTATACCCTGCGAGCTCGTTAGGAAAATAAACATACCTCATTTCGTAATATCCCCAAGCCCATATAAACTGCTTTTCTTTGGGCATCACACCTGTAATCCATGCGTCTTCAGTCGGCAAGTACACAGCAATATCCGAAAAATTAAACCCTCTTTTCATGTAATCGGATACAGTTTCAAGATATTTATTGAATTGTGGAATCTCTTCAGCTAAACTTCCTGAAAAACCGATGTGAGTTGTTGCATAAAAATTCACAGTATCGCAATCTTTCGGATTGTGCGGCTTGCCATGCCAGATTATATGATTTATCCCATTAGCAAATAAGGCGTCAGCAACAAGTTTTAAGTCTGCGGTTTGCTCTTCGCGAATATAATCACGGGGCCAACCATAAAGGCAAGTGAATGTTTCAGCACTGACAACTTTTTTATTTGTCAGAAGTGCCGCTGAAGCAGGAATTGTATTGAACTCCGGCTCGAACAGCATTGACTCACCTTCAGGAATATCGAGTAAAGCATAACCGGAAATCAAATCACAGGGAGCACCTGAAACCTGCCCTCTCGAAAATACTTTGTTGACATTCATTGTTGAATCATAGTCTTTATAGAATTTCAGAACTTTGTCGGACAAAAGAGTCATGTAATCATAAAGATAATGTTTGTTGTAATCGCAATAAATTGAATCCATATATGGAGTAATATCGTAACCGAACTTTTTTTTGAAATCAATGTCAAATCCTTTGCACCAAAGCTTTTCGGTTTCTACTTCCCAACTGTCTATGAAATAGTTTTGGGATAGCTTTGTATTCGGATGAGGAAAAACATTCATCAAACGGTTGAAATATGGCAGATAATTTTTTGGAGTAAGGTGGTCAATTACATAACCTGTCCTTGGATGTTCCCAAGAACGTGAAATTTCCTGACGCCATGAAGAATCGCCGAACTTTTGAGTAGCATGCTCAAAAGGTACTTGTGTATCGCCAAAGGGCCAAAGCGTACCAAAAGTCAAATCGCATCCCAAACCGATACTGTCTGCAAATTTAACGGCATATTCGACTATCTTTGTCCATTCGGGGCTTAGCCATTCCTGACGTGGAGTATAAGTTGTGTCATTTTTATTGAAGCGGTTCAAGGGATATACCCATGCGATTTCAACACCGCCGAAGCCATTTGCTTTTAGCCAATCGAGATTGTATCTGATGTCTTGTTCCTTAATCATCGAGGCGAACCACCAATAGCGGGCATAGGGTTTGTTGATTTTTTCCAATGCAATACCTGGTTTTAATCCGGAAGATTTTGTTTTCTCCTGACAAATGGCAGAAGCGGATACTGCAAGAAAGAAAATACAAGTTATAATTATATTTTTCATAATGATCCAGTAACTAACAATAAAATATTAATGCAAAAATAGAGAAAATGAGTAAGGAGAAAAAATGAGTTTTCTTATGGAACAGACGACGTTGTGTATTTTGCTTAATCTGTTTTCTGCTTTATTAATTAATAAATGCAAAAACTAATTTCTATGCAAATTCATACTCCACTTTCGATGGTTGGCTTGTATGCTTTGAAGCATTCAAAATTTCGATTTCGACAATATTGCCGTTTTTATCATAATCTATTATGACTCCGGGCTTATCCTCATCAGTTTCGAATATTTCAGAATCACTAAATTGAAGATTTATCACATCAACTTCTTTGTCATATTTTATTTTCATAATGTTCTCCAATATTTTGTAACCTTGTTAGTAAGATAAACAGTTATAACCACATTGGGTTCTTTTTCAGTATTAACGAATACTCTTAGGAGATATTCTTTTTTATCTAAGAAATAATGGATTGAAAAATTGTTTTTCCATTTTGTAAATATTTTTGTTCGGGATTATGCAAAACATCCTCTACCAATTCGATTGGTATCTTTCTTTTCAAAATCTTTTCAATTGCATGATTTGAAAATATGAAATCCATTTAATCCTTGATTTTTATAAATAATACAAAATTAACCAATATTTTTTTCATAATGATTCAGCAAAAAATAAATTAATGATAATGCAAATATAGAGAAATTGATTGTCATACGAAATGAGGAATTTGAAATATTTATAAAATTAAACAAAATAGTTCTATTCGAAACTTGAAACTAAATTCAGTCCTGTTTAAAATCATTTCCTTTTTCAAAAAAAATGCTAATTTTGTTCAATGTAAGTATAAAAATTTGAATATTTGAAAATAAATTATATTACTTTGATGACACGTAAATCATTTATAAAAATTTTGTTTAGCATAATCGCTTCCTTTTTTGGATATTTGATGTATAAAATTATTAATGTAAATCAGAAAATTGATATGTCAAATAGTGCTGAAAATGAAATAAGCATGGATGTATCGGAAGGATTTTCATTTATTAGTAATTATATAATTTATAAGAAAGAGGGACAGCTAAATATTTTCAGTAATAGGTGTACTCATCTGAATTGCATAATCAACAAATCAAAAGACCACGAATTGCTGTGTCCTTGCCACGGCTCAAGATTTTCAGGTGATGGAACAATTGTTTCGGGACCGGCAATAAAAAATTTAAAAAAGCTGTCATATCGAATTGATAATATTAAGAATGTGATAATAATTGAAAATGAAATATGAATCGTTAAAAATATTATTCAACAAAATTCAGTTTGGATTTTTATCCTATTCTTCTTTTTTTATTTGCATAATCACGGGAATAGTATTAGCTTTTGTTTATGATTCAATAAAACCAGATTATTCAATCTCATTGATGATATTAATCAATAAACCGGCATTATTTATAAGGTCTTTGCATTATTGGTCTGCCCAAATTTTCCTGATTACTTCTGTTTTTCATATCATTGACCATCTGTTAAAGAAAACAGAAATGGAATTGAAAAGTACAACATGGTTCGGTTTGGTTTTTTTAATTCCGGTTTTGTTCTATGCTATGTTCAGCGGTTTTCTTCTTAAAGGTGATTACGACTCAAACCAGGCACTGAATATCATAATCTCTGTCCTGAACTCATTGCCATATTTCGGCAAATTTTTATCAAATTCATTATTCGGAGATGGTTTATCTTATAATATTATATTCATCAATCATATCATTACCAGCACATTAATAATCTGGTTGTTGACAATTGAACATTCAAAGAAAATACTTCCTTCCGCAAGGGGAATGTTACAAATAATACCTCTGACAATTCTGCTATCAGCCCTATTTATTCCATCAATTAGCAATCATATAACTATTTCTCCAAAAGGTCCCTGGTATTTTACAGGAGTTCAGGAGATATTTCATTGGCTGTCTCATCCAGAAATAATTATCTATGTTTTTACATTATTTTTGATTGTTTTTGTTCTGCTCAAATACATCAAAGATAAAAATACTAATAAATTAAAATTATCTTTTTTGATTCTGTTTATAGCATATTCACTGCTTACTTTGTTTGCTTTGTTTTTCAGAGGCGAGAATTGGGAATCGGTTTTACCATGGAAAGAAGAATCGAGTGTTTTTAATTTTTTAGAGATGAGGCACCTAAAGTCTGTTGAGGATTCAATAATAAAAAAGCAAATTCCTGCTATTCAAGGTAAAATTGAATCATGTCTGTATTGTCATTCCGATATGGAAGGATTATCAATCAGTCATGAAATTTCGGCAATAGGTTGCTATTCATGTCACCTTGGAAATCCATTATCTTCTGATATAGAAATAGCTCATAGGGGAATGTCTTTAACACCGGGGAATCTTGATGTGGTTGACAAAACCTGCGGTACTTCAAATTGTCATCCTGAAATTGCAGATAGGGTGAGCAAATCTTTAATGACGTCTATGTCGGGTGTAGTTGCAGTGAGTAAATACGTATTCGATGAAGTAACTACTCCTGACGGACATTTTCATGTTGATAAGATTGGATTTTCTGAAAGTGAGACACATCTCAGGGGGCTTTGTGCAAGCTGTCATCTGTCGAACAATAAATTGGAACCGGAACAAATTGATGAATTATCGAGAGGTGGAGGATGTTCTGCATGTCATTTGAATTATCCCTCGAAAGCGATGATTGAACTAATTGCACTTAAATCCAAAAAGAAGTTCAATCCGAAATACCATCCTGAAATAAATATTAACGTTTCTAATAAGAGTTGCTTTGGATGCCACAGCCGTTCAGGTAGAATTTCAACTAATTTTGAGGGATGGCATGAAACAACTGAAGTTGGGAAAAGGGAAAAGGGAAAAGGAAAAAGGGAGTTGGCTGATGGAAGAGTCTTTGAGAAACAAGCAGAAGATATTCATTTTAGTGCAGGAATGCAATGTATTGACTGCCATAATTCTTTTGAAATAATGGGCAATGGAAAAAAATATTTGCATGAGGAAAATGCTGTTAAAATCAGATGCGAGGATTGTCATAATGAGAAACCAATTCTTTTAACGATAAATAAAATGGATTCTGAATCGAGAAAAATATCAGCTATAAGAAACATTGATGATACATCAAAATTATTTGTAATGTCAGGAATTAGCAGGATTCCTTTTCTGAATACTTATATGAAATCAGGGAAAGTAGTAACCAAATTAAAAAGCAATGGAAAAAAACTTATTGTGAAACCTACAACAGTTTTTTGTGGCAAAGATTATAAAGGACACAAGAAATTGGATTGCAAAGCATGCCATACATCATGGGCTCCACAGTGTATTGGATGTCATACTGAATTCAAGAAAAATGTTTCAGGATTTGATAATCTTTCAAAGAAGGATACAAAAGGTGCCTGGGTTGAAAATGGCAGGGATTTCATTGCAGAATTTCCATCATTGGGAATTGTTAAAGATAAAGAATCCTTCGACAAGCTCAAGGTCAAACAACCTTTCAGGATGACATATACAGAAAAGATTTCTACGTTTGTTCCGGGAATGATAATAACCATAAAAAAGGATAGGAAAAACATATTTAAAAGATTATTTGCACCTGCTTTTTCACATACTATTCAAAAGAAAGCAACTTCTTGTAAAACATGTCATAACAATCCGGTTGCAATTGGCTACGGCAGAGGTGAGTTAAAATACGTGGTTAAAAACAAGGAAGGCAAATGGTATTTCTTTCCAAAATATAAATTAAGCGGAAATGATAATTTACCAGCAGATGCGTGGATAGACTTTCTGAATGAAAGTAAAATCCTTCGACAAGCTCAGGATGACAGACTTAATAATAATTCAACAAGAACTAATACACGTCCATTCAACCTTGAAGAACAAAAAAGAATTTTATTTGTTGGTTCTTGTTTTTCTTGCCATTTTGAAAATGAAAAAAAAGTCTTGTCTCAGTTAAAGGAGATTAAAAATATTAAGAATAATATTTCAAAAAAATGTGTCCTACCGAAATAGTAAATCCAAGTATATTTTAATAGTTATAATAAGTTTAGCAAATCCTAAAAATATATTTAAATATCTCTAATCTCAATAAAATCATATAATTATACAATATTTTCTTGGAAGATAATTATAAAACCTTTATTTTTGAATATAGATTATATACAGTTTTAAAATATAGATATGGATTTTGAAAATAATACAAAGATAGATGCTGATGCACCACTTTATCATATTGGTGTTGTAGCGGAATTATTACAGACTTCAGTACAAACATTACGGTTATATGAAAGCGAAGGTTTGATTATTCCTTTCAAGAAAGATTCAAAACACCGGCTATATTCTCAAAATGATATTGTTAGATTGCAATGCATTCGCGATTCAATTAAAAATAAAAAATTCTCCATTGCAGCAATTAAGACAATATATTCACTAATCCCCTGCTGGGTAATTAAAAAATGTTCCGATGAAGACCGAAAAAATTGTGAAGCTTTTTCCGGTGTAATGAATCCCTGCTGGACTTATAGCCATAAATCAAATCAATGTGAATACGATATATGCAGAACATGTGATGTTTATAAAAATCATTACAACTGTGATTCAATTAAAGAAACAATAAAAAAAGTTACAACGTGTAACAAATACGAGGTATAAATGAAATCATTTTCACGCAGAAAGTTCCTTCAGATTTCCTCTGCTACTTTTGCCGCAGCAGCAGCTTTAGGAACTGTAAATCAAATAACTAAGGCAACGGCTTCATTATCCGGAGAAATGCAATCAAAAGGTATTAAGAAAGTACCTACCTTTTGTAATTTATGCTTTTGGAAATGCGGAGCTATTGCTTATGTTAAAGAAGGTAAATTATGGAAAATTGAAGGTAATCCTATTGACCCGCTAAGTAATGGCAGACTTTGTCCGAGAGGCACAGGGGGAGTAGGTGCCAATTCTGACCCTACAAGATTAAAATATCCTCTTATAAGGACAAAGAATAGGGGAGAAGAATCATGGAAAGTTGTTACATGGGATGAAGCATTTAATTTTATAGCTGAAAGACTTAATAAAATAAAAGCTGATTATGGTCCGGAAGCAGTTGCTTTTTTCAGTCATGGAATTGGGGGCAACTTTTTGAAGCACACTTTTCGGGCTTATGGAACTCCACATATATTTGCTCCCTCTTTTGCCCAGTGCAGAGGTCCGAGAGAAGTTGGCTTCGACCTGACTTTTGGTGATGCTGTTGGTTCTCCCGAAAGAACTGATATTGAAAATACAAGATGTATGGCTTTGATAGGTTCACATATAGGTGAGAATATGCACAATACGCAAGTTCAGGAACTGTCTGAAGCCGTTGCAAACGGTGCTTCAATTATTGTTGTTGACCCTAGGTTTTCAATTGTTGCGGGAAAAGCAAAATACTACTTGCCGATAAAGCCGGGAACTGATATGGCTTTACTATTAACATGGGCAAATATATTGATAAAAGAAAATCTTTATGACAAGGATTTTGTGAATAATTTTGGGTTTGGTTTCGAGCAATTTGCAGCAGAAGTTTCACAATATACACCTGAATGGGCATATGTAGAAACAGGTATCGAAACGGAACTCATTATTAACACGGCAAAGGAATTAGCAAGATATAAGCCTGCTTCATTTATTCATCCGGGAAGGCATGTTACCTGGTACGGAAATGATGCTCAAAGGAGCAGGGCAATAGCTTTATTGAATGCATTACTTGGTAACTGGAATCACAAAGGTGCATTCTTCCAACCTTCGAAATTATCTGTGCCGGGCTATCCTTATCCTGAATATCCTCCAGTGGCAAGAGAGAGAGCTGATAATCATAATAAGAAATATCCCTGGGCAGGTGAAGATGAGGGATTAACGAATGGAATAAGAGAGGCGACTATTAGTAAAAAACCTTATCCGATAAAATCATGGATTGTTTATGCTACGAACCTAATGAACGCTTTACCGAATCAGCAGGAAACATTAAAAGCTATAGAAAATCTTGATTTGCTTGTTACAATTGATGTGATTCCAAGTGAAATTGCAGGATGGTCTGATGTTGTTTTACCTGAGTCCACATATCTTGAAAGATTTGATGACCTGAACAGCCCTCCTTTTAAAACACCATTTTTAGGAATTAGACAAACGGTTATTAATTCTCCGAACGACCAGAAACCAAATTGGTGGATTGCAAAAAAATTGGCTGATAAACTTGGATTGGGGAATTATTTCCCATGGAATGATATTGAAGATTACTTAAAATACCGAGTTGAAGCAGCAGGTTTGTCGCTTAAGGAGTTGAAAGAAAAAGGTATAATCCTCGGTGAGAAGAAACCTGTTTATGTTGAAGAAGGGATTGAGAATATTTTTTATACTCCATCAGGAAAGGTTGAATTTTATTCTACACAGCTTGCAGAAAAGGGATTTGATGCAATACCAAAATATGAGAAACCTGATGAACCGCCTCCCGGATATTTCCGCTTACTTTTTGGCAGGTCACCTGTGCATACTTTCAGTATGACCCAGTCTAATCCTATATTAAAAGATATGATGGAAGAAAATGAAGTCTGGGTTAATATTGATATTGCAAACAGATATGGATTGAAAAATGGAGAATATATAAGATTGAAAAATCAGGATGGAGTTTTGAGCAACAAAGTTAAAGTAAAAGCAACAGAAAGAATAAGGACTGATTGTGTTTTCATGGCACATGGATTCGGGCATCAGTCAAAAGCGTTGTTCAATACATATATGAAAGGTGCAAGCGATTCACAACTGGTTACGAGATATAAAACTGACCCGATTATGGGTGGAACAGGAATGAATATAAACTTTGTATCTTTTGTTGCTGATAATTCGGGGAGGAAGGCATAAGATGGCACGATATGGAATGGTTATAGATACTAAAAAATGTGTCGGATGCATGGATTGCGTTGTAGCTTGTAAAACAGAAAATAATGTTCCTGAAGGTTTTAACCGCGATTGGATTAGTTATGAAACAACAGGAAAATTCCCGACACTGCATCAGGAAATAAGAACCGAAAGGTGTAATCAATGCGATAATCCGCCATGTGTATATTGTTGTCCTACAGGAGCAAGCCACATATCTGAGACCGGTGGAATAGTTCTTGTTACTGAAAACAAATGTATTGGCTGTAAGGCTTGTTTAGCTTCCTGCCCATACGATTCAAGGTTTATTCACCCTGAAGGATATGCAACTAAATGCACTTTCTGTGTTCAGAGAGTTGAGAAAGGAGAGATACCGGCTTGTGTTTCGGTTTGCCCGACTTACTGTATGTATTTTGGAGATTTGGATAACCCGAATAGTGAGGTTAACAAACTTCTGTCTTCGAGGACACATCATTCTCTGATACCAGAAGCCGGAACAAAACCACAAATTTATTATTTAACTTGAGGAATATGATAATGAATGAATTAGTTAATACAAGACATAATTTGCATATTGACCCCAGTTTAGCTATATGGGGCTGGGAAATTCCGGTTTATCTTTTCCTTGGTGGCTTAGTTGCAGGGATGATGATAATTTCCGGGTATTTTATTTTTACGGGAAGAACAAAAAATACAAAATGCTCGTGTTTTTTAATACCGATGGTAGCATTAGGGGCAATAAGTTTGGGAATGTTATCGTTATTTTTGGACCTTGAACACAAACTTTACGTTTGGAGATTGTATTTAGCTTTTGAATGGACATCTCCAATGTCATGGGGCTCGTGGATTTTGATTTTAGTATACCCAATCCTTATAATGAATGCATTTATAAGGATACCTGATGAAATGGGCGAGCGATTTAAGTTCTTAAAAATCATATCCGATAAAATCAATTCCCACAAATTCATGGTTAAATTCATTGGTGCTTTAAGTATGGGAACAGGCGGATTTCTTGGCATGTACACAGGAGTACTACTCAGTTCTTTTGCAGCAAGACCTCTCTGGAATACATCGATGTTATGGGCATTATTTTTAGTATCAGGTCTTTCATCTGCAGCAGCTTTTGTCCATCTTGTTGGTAAAGATGAAGACGAAAGGAAGATGCTTGCTAAAGCAGATAATGGGTTCTTAATTTTAGAATTAATGATTATGTTTTTGCTCTTTGCAGGATTTTTAAGTTCCTCCCAGATACAAATTGATGCAGCCGGTTTGTTTCTTGGTGGCAGCTACACTGCTGTATTTTGGGTATTTGTCGTGGGTATGGGTATTGTAATACCTCTAATTATACAGCTCGCAGCTGTGAATAATAAGATTCATCATGTTCCATTAGCTCCGGTAATGGTCATCATTGGGGGTTTGTTACTTAGATTTGTGATTGTATATGCAGGGCAGGCAAGCGGCTGGTCAACAGCGGTGTTTAAGTAATTAATAATTACTAATTGTAAGAACTTTGTACTATAAATGATTTGAAATTTAATATGACGTTTTAGGAATCCCAAAAGGATTGAATATTTGTAAAAAAAGTTGAAATTTAAAATAAATTTGGAGTAAATTAATGTCAGAAGAACTAACAATTAAAATACCAAAGCCGTTTATGAATCCTTACATAGCAGGTTTAGGGCTTGGTTTAGTTTTGCTTCTTTCCTTTATCATTATGGGAAGAGGATTAGGGGCATCAGGTGCAGTTTCGACAACTGTAGCCGTAGGAATCAACAGTATTGCTTCCGAGCATGCTGCAGGTAATGAATTCTATGCAAATTATCTTGGGGACGGCACTACAAGTCCATTCAAAGACTGGCTGGTTTTTGAGGTTCTCGGTGTTTTGGTCGGCGGATTTTTGTCAGGTATTTTTGCAGGAAGAGTCCGGAAAAGTATTGAAAAGGGACCTAGAATAAAGAATAGCAGGAGACTGATTTATGCATTAATTGGTGGAGCAATGATGGGAATAGGAGCCAAACTCGCAGGAGGATGCACAAGCGGTCAAGCATTAACAGGAGGAGCGATTCTTAATCTTGGCAGTTGGGCATTTATGATGTGTGTATTCGGTGGAGCTTATATGTTTGCTTACTTTATGAGGAGACAATGGACATGAGTATTCCTTTCTTTAAATTTGGTTTATTTGGCGACGAAACAAGTTTAGTACTCGCATTTTTAATCGGAATCGGTTTTGGATGGTTTCTTGAAAGAGCCGGCTTTGGAACTGCAAAGAAACTTGCCGCTCAATTCTATTTCAAAGACCTGACCGTTTTCAAAGTTATGTTTACAGCTATTGTTACTGCTATGCTTGGAATTTATTTCCTGTCATCATTCGGCATAATGGATATTTCTCAAATAACCATTATTGATACTTATATAGTTCCTCAAGTTATTGGCGGATTGATTTTAGGCATAGGATTTGTCGTTGGCGGTTATTGTCCCGGAACTTCGGTTGTTGCATGTGCAACCGGCAAGATTGATGGTGTACTTTTTTTCTTTGGTGTGTTTCTCGGAACATTTATTTACGGTGAAGCATATCCCTTGATTGAAAATTTTGCAAATTCTTCTCACATGGGAAAAGTATTGATGCCTGAATATTTCAATATTCCTTATGGTGTTCTCGTATTTGCTGTTGTACTAATGGCTTTGGGTGGCTTTACAGGAGCAGAGTGGGTAGAAAAGAAATTTGGATATAAAAAGCAGGAGGTAGCAGATGAAAATTAATTTTTCAAATTGGACAATTAACCAAAAGCTGGCTTTAGCCGCATTTTTATTGGGATTTGCCGCTATGTTTTTACATGACCCATTAAAATCCACTTTGGTAACAGTGGATTTAAATGATTTGTCCCAAAAAGTCCGGGATAAATCTGCAAATGTCAATGTTGAAGATTTAGCAAATTGGATAATTCAAAAGAAATCAGACTACATATTGATAGATATCCGAAATACTCCGAAATATCAGGAATACTCAATTCCGGGAGCTGTGAATATTTTTCCTGCGGATATAAATAAAGTTGATTATCCGAAAACTCAAAAAATTATTATATATTCTGACGACGCTTTAGAAGCCGCTCAGGTTTGGTTTGTTTTAAAGTCAAAAAATTACAAAGGTGCTTATCTTCTCTCCGGTGGTATTAAGGAATGGACTGATAAAATATTGTTCCCAAGTCTTTCAGAAAATGCTACAGCCGAAGAAAAAGCAAAATTTGCTCAATCAATTGAAATCAGTAAATATTTTGGTGGTTCACCACAACTCGATTCAACCGGAACAGAGCAGTCAAAAACGCAAGTGATTTTACCGAAAGTAAAAGTAATATCTACCCCCGCAATGAAAACGGGAAAGAAAAAGAGAGAAGGATGTTAAAGTAAGATTACAAGGAAGAAGGAAGGAGAGAAAATAAGAAGTAAAGAAAGATTATTAGGTTTCACTGATTTTTTCTTTACAGCGTAGCTGTGACATCTTGGTAGTAAGAATATATCATCAACTGTTTGAACAGTGTAGCTGTTGCATATTTGTACATTTGTAATTATTAATTCGTAATTCGTAATTAAAGAAAAAACCCCGCTTTCGCAGGGCTTTTTTTTCAAATTATTTGGTCAGTTTCTTCTTTTTATCTTCCAAAAATTTTTTGGCATTCAATTTGGAAACCACTCTTTTACCGGACTTTTCTTCTATTGCTTTGCGTGTGTCGCCTGCAATTTTTCCTCCTTGCTTGGCAATAGTTTTGCTGTCGTCAAATGTTTTTGGATTTTTTTCTTTTGATATTTCTGTTGTTGTGGCTTCTGCAAGCATATTTAAAACAAGTTCGAGGTTAGTCATGTTGTCCCTCAAGCCCTCTTTTTTCAATTCTTTGAATTGCTTATACTGCTTTGTTGTAAAACCCGACCATCCTCTTGTAATTTCATCAGTTAGTATTGCAAATTCCTCACCTTTACGGACTCCCCTGTTTTCCCACTCATCGGTTAGTTCCTTCCTGACTTCGATACTCTTTAACCTTTGGTTAATCCATTCCTTAGAGTATCCCTTACGTAAATAGGTTTCCATAGCCCTGTCAATTGTCAGTTCCGGGTCTTCGGTTTCTTCTATTCTTTCGTAACCGACCATTGCAAGCCATTGCTTAAACGGTTCTGCTTTAGGCGAGGGGATTGATTGTATTAACCGTAAAAGTTGTTCGGTATCTGCAACGTCGGTTTTATAAAATTTACCATCAGAAGATTGCATTTTCAGTTGGTTACAATTTGTAACCAACTCACTACCTTCCTTTTTTAGTCGGTGCTTAAGTACTTTCCAATAGTTATTCGGATTCGGACTGTCCGTAAGAATTTCAATAACATCAACAATGGAAAAATACGTTTTTTCCTGTTCTTCGTCCCAATGGGTGCGGACTTTCTTTGTTTCAAATAATTTGATATTGCTCATTGGTTCATCTTTTCAAATTAGTTTTTAAACTTCATTAAGAAATAAATTTAAGACAAATTATAAAATATTGAATAAATAATCAAATTGTTCTATCAACATCTTTTGGGAATCACTTGTTGAGATTCGGGTAAAAAACACGTGTCTGAACCACAGATTGTAGATGATTATTTGATTAAACTGAATTATTTAATGTCGCTAAGATTATCAATGAATACTTTAAAGACATTAATATCTTCTATGTTATAAAGTAAATTTTTATCAAGCTTATTAATAATTCTACCACTATTCAACAACTGATAATACTGGCTTGTTTTTTCCTTTTTGCAATAATAAAAAGTAAGATAAAAAATTAGTACTATTTCCCTTGATGATAAAGTTGAATGGAATAATTCAATAAAATTATTCTTATATTTCATTTCTGAATTTTTTATAAATTTACAAATAAAGAATACTTGATTCATATATAATTCAAGTAAATATCCATATTGCGAATAATGATTTTGTAAATTTTTATAAATAGCATTCTCACGTTCCATTTTTGATATTTTATAATAACAATCAGCTCCTTGTATATTCAAATATAAATTTTTTAAAAAAGTTGTACCTTTGCCAAGCTTGATAGTGATCTTAGAATCAATATCATTCAAATCTTTTTTTGAACCTTCAACATTTTTTCTACAAAGCTCAGTGCAATTTAATAATTCTAATTCCTTCCCACTAGGATAAATATTGCCCGGGTGCAATTGACCATAAACTAAATCAATAAATCTTGTGTCCCTTAAAAAATGAGTTCTTGGAGCATCTTCGATATTAATAACAATTTTATTGAAATGATTTAAAATATCGTAGAAGACTCTTTCGTGATACTGTTTCTCATTTATTTCATTTTGTTTAGTAAATTGTATGGTTTGTTTTTCAAATTCTTCTTTTTGGGAATGCATTTCATCTCTTGTTAATTTTAGTTCCTCTCTTTGTAATTTGAGTTCTTGTCTTTGCATTAATAAGGCAACAACCAAGATAGCAAAAGCAAAACCAGAGAAGAATGCGTTTAAAGCTCCGAATATGTCTTCACTAATTACATCCATATGACCTGAATTTGATGGCAACCAGTAAAAGCCATATTGTAGGAAAAATAATGCTAACAAAATAACAATTATACATGCAATAGCTGCCCACAAAAGCCATGAAGAGGCTTTTTCGTACCATTTTTCAGTAACATTATTTTTCATGAAAAATTCCTTGTTAAATTAATTACTATTTTTTATTTAGAATATTCATAAACAAATTTTTGTTCTGGCTCATTTAATTTACTAAAGGACACCTTTTCAGTCAGGTTTCCATTGTCATCATATTTATAAGTCTCCATCCAAGTAATCAAGCTGTCTGCGTTATAGGATACATATACAATCAAATTCCCATTATCATCGTATTTTAATGTCGATCTCCTGTCAACCAAGCCGTTTGCTTTGTAGCTCATCCGCTCTATCCAATCACCTTTTTCACTGTATTGGTTACTATCTTTCCCAGAGATTGAACCTTCTGCATTATATTTTACGTACTCAATCTGATGATTCCTTTCATCATATTGGGCAGTAAACTTCTCTTCAACCCGACCATCAGATTTATAGAAAACACCCTCGATCGTATTTCCCTGAGCATCATATTTGTAAAGATTCTTACCAACAACAGAGCCGACTTCGTTATAGAAGACCCACTCAATCCTATTCCCTTTATCATCGTATTTGTATGTCGTCTTACTAAAAACTTTTCCATCTGGATAATATCTCTCCTCCTCAATCTGATTTCCTCCGTCATCATATTTTGAAATACTTCTTCGAAGAATCTCATCTGCACTATACTTCACCTTCTCAATCTGATTTCCCTTGTCGTCGTATTTGTAAGTATCTTTAAAAGAGATTGAGCCGTTTGTATACTGTATCAGCTCAATGGTATTTCCCTTATCATCGTATTTGTAATTCTCAACCTTAGTTTCCGATTTAATATCTACCTCTCCGAACTTATAATTGTAAGAATAAACAGTACATTTTTTAAACCCACCTTTTACTTTGTTTTGTGAGTAGGAGATTGAAGTTACTGCAAGTATTGCAAATGTTAATAGAACAAAGGTACATTTCATAATATCACCAAGTAAAATTTTATTTAATAAATCCGATTGTCTTTTTAGGTTTTTCGGGTTTGTATTTATAAATAAATCTTTCGACTGAACTTTCAAAAATTTTGATTGTTTCTGGATTTATCAATTTTTTTGCAGATTCATCTAAACTATATAAAAATTCAGAGTTGCTGTTGTAATGTTCTGCTATTTCAAAGAATTTAGATAGTAAAACACCCTCTTCTCCATCTCTCATTAATAGATCATCAAGTTGATTCGAAATATATATTAAGAATTCAACTTTTTCGGTATTGTCTTTTAAGCTATCAAGTTGATTTTTAAGAACTGGAATAGAAAAAGAACAGATAATTATATTGTCAAATCGCATTTGAAAACTTAATCCGGTTTGTTTATTAATTCTATCATTTACATTATCCATAACGATTGTATTTTTGTCTTTAATAATTGTAATTAAACAAACTTACAAAACTTTGAATTTATTAGCAAAATAAAAAGCTTGGATTCCTGCTTTCGCAGGAATGACGGCTTTAGAAAAAAGAACACACCCCTTTGTCCCCTCTTTTTAGAGGGGATTTTTTAAAACAAAAAGCCCCGTTTCCACAGGGCTTCAAAAAAATTTCTTTCGTTTCACGTTTTACGTTTCGCGTTTCGCTGTTAACCAAGGAAAATCCTCACCGACGCTGCTGCCCAATCCGCTATCGGTCCGGGATATAGACAAAACAGTATTGTCGGTATAGCAAGCGATAGTAAAATGATAATTGCAACAGGATGGAACTCGTAGTTTTCTTTGCCCTCGTTTTCTTCGACTCCGCGTACATACATATTACGGAAAATCTTAACGTAGTAGTAAAGCGATACGACACTATTCAAAACACCGATGACTGCCAACCAAATGAAGTTCGATTTTATGACTGCGGAGAATACAAAAAGTTTTCCGATGAATCCGAATGTTGGCGGAATGCCTGTCAATGATAATAAAAAGATGACCATGCAAACACCGAGTACAGGAGCCCTGTAGCCGATGCCTTTGTAATCGTCAATTTCTTCGCTTCCGATTTTATTTGCAAGTAACGCAACAACAAAGAATGCTCCGAGATTCATAAAGAGATATGATGCAAAATAAATCATGACAGCCGTAACTCCGGCATCAGTCATTACCGCTACACCCATGAGCATATACCCTGCATGAGCTATACTCGAATATGCAAGTAGTCTTTTTAAATTCGTTTGCCAAAGTGCGACAAGATTTCCGAGTGTCATTGAAAGAATTGAAAGTATTGCTATTACAAATCTCCAGTCAATGTTACTCATTAAAATCCAAATACCTTCTCCATCGAGTTGAGTATGGTCAATAAATCCTGCTTTGATGAATCTGATTAGTATTGCAAAACCTGCGGCTTTTGATGCAACCGACAAAAGAGCAGTAATAGTTATCGGCGAACCTTCGTAAACATCAGGTGTCCAGAAGTGAAATGGTACTGCCGAAATTTTATATCCGATACCTGCAATTATCATAAATACGGAAATGAACAAAGCATAAATATTCACATCATTGTTTGCAATGAATGTATTCAGTTCAAATAAATTCAAAGTTCCCGTCAATCCAAACAAAATCGAAATGCCATAAATCATAATAGCAGAAGAAACAGCACCGAAAATCACATACTTCAACGATGCTTCGCTTGCCCTGTGGATTTCCTTTGTGTAGCCGGCAAGGATATAAGAGCTAATACTCATTGTTTCGATTGCAAGGTAAACCATGATTAGATTATTCGCACCTGCGAGCAGGAACATACCGAAAGTCATTCCGGTTATTAAACTGAAGTATTCACCCAGACTTCTGTTGTTAAGATAAAGCTCTTTCGAGAAGAAAGACATAAGAATTACGATAAAACTCGTGAGCAGTATCAAATATTTGAAAAATAGTGCGAATGGGTCAACAGACAACATTTGAGTGAATGTGCCTGCGTTGTTACTATGCTGTCCGGTTAGGAAATAAAAAGTAACAAGAAATCCAATCAGTGAAATATAACCTGAAATATTTTTTGATTTTTTGAAAATCAGGTCAACGAGCAAAGCTACAACAAAAGTAACAGCGAGTGCCGCTTCCGGCTTAAACAAGCTGATGCTTTTTTGCAGTTCTATTAAAAAATTTTCAATCATAATCTTTCTTTACAACTTAATATCTTATAAATGTTTTCTTTATAAACTTTACAAACTTTATAAACTTTCTACTTAACATTATTCATTATTCACTATTCATTATTCATTGAATTAAAGACCTGCGGCAAACTGTCCGCTAATAGTTACAAATTCAATTAAATGATTCATCGTTGCATTCATCATTGAAGTCATCGGTGAAGGATATATGCCAAGGAAAATTATAATAACAGCTAATGGCACAAGTGCAGCTAATTCAACAGCATTAATATCATCATGTTTATAAAATTTCTTAGTCGGGTCCCAAGGACCAGCCCATTTGTCAGGCAGTTTACCGAAAAATACTTTTTGCAATGCCCAAAGCATATAAGCAGCTCCTATCACAATACCGGATGCGGATATAATCGTCAAAGTACGGTCATATTGGAATGCACCTAAGAACACTAAAATTTCACTCCAAAAACCGCTTAACCCGGGTAATCCGATTGCGGCGAAAAATGCAATTGACATGATACCTGTGTAAATCGGCATTTTGTTGGCTAATCCACCAAAGGCATCCAGACTTCTTGTGTGGGCTCTATCATAGATTACGCCAACAATCATAAATAGCATAGCAGTGATTGTACCGTGATTGAACATTTGGAATACTGCTCCAACCATTCCTTCAGTTGTCATTGAAGCCATACCGAGGAGTACAAATCCCATGTGACTTACAGATGAATAAGCTATTAATTTCTTGAAATCCCTCATTCCGACTTTGTGCTGTCCCAAAGCACAGAATGCTCCGTAAACAATACTGACCACAGCAATTATCGCAATAAGATACTGGAAGTAAAAAACTCCATCGGGGAACATGGGCCAGTTAATCCTAAGCATACCATAAGTTCCCATCTTCAACAGAACACCTGCAAGAATAACGCTGATAGCAGTTGGTGCTTCAACGTGTGCATCAGGCAACCATGTATGGAACGGCACGGATGGTACTTTGATGGCAAACCCGACAAATAATGCCATGAATGCCACATACCTCCAAAATGTTCCTGAGCCATATAGCAATGAATTCGGGTCATACTTGGATGGGTCCATCATGTCGAGCATATTGAACGAACCGACTGCAAAGAACAGAGCGATAACAACCAGCAACATGAAGACGCTGCCGAACAATGTATAGAGGAAGAACTTGATTGCAGCATATTCTTTTCTCGGTCCACCCCATATTCCTATAAGGAAGTACATCGGTAGTAACATCAACTCCCAAAATACGTAGAAAAGGAAGAAGTCGAGTGCAACAAATACGCCCATCATGCCTGTATCCAATAACAGATACATTGCAAAGTAACCTTTTACAGCTTTCTTAATATTGAATGATGCAAATGAAGCAACAAAGCAAACTATTGCAGTTAATAAAATCATAGGAGCGCTCAAGCCGTCAATTCCCATAAAATAATCAATATTCACATCTCCAAGCAAAGGTAAGCCCGTTATTTGAACCCATCTGAATTTTTCAACAAACTGGAATCCTTCAACATTGTTGATTCCTCCAAGTGCATTGTTGTAATTGGCGTAAATAACAATTGCCAATATCAATTGCAGAAATGTGAAGAAAACGGTAACCCACCTGAAAAGTAAGTGAGATATTTCTTTACTTTTTTCATCTTTACCGGTTGGGATTATCGCAATTATAATCATTCCCAAAATCGGTAAAAAAGTTATCCATGTTAGAGGTCCAGCCCCAAATATATCAAACATTAATCCTCCGGAACCATTTATTTAATACTTAATTTCAATCTATTTTAAAAAAATTTCAATTTTCAATTTTACAATTTTCAATCAATTCTCAAATTTTTATTTCTAATCTCTAATCAATTTATTACTTTATGAACTTTATGAACTTTACAAACTAAATGAAATAATAAACCAAAATGATAATACCTAAAAGCACCATCACAACATAACTTTGAACTCTGCCTGTCTGTACTTTGCGGAACATAGCCCCAAAGACTGCAGTAACATTTGCAACGAGATTCACAAAACCGTCAATGACAATATTATCAAAGTGACCGATAAAGTAACCGAATCCTCTTGTTAATAATGCTGTCAGGTTGACAATACCATCAATAATCTTATTATCAAACAAAGCGGAAACTTTTGCAATACCGACAGTACCATTTATCGCAGTCGCTTGATAAATTTCATCGAGATACCATTTATTCAAACTTCCGTTATACAATTTGCCCATTTGTTTTGCAATATTATCAGCATTGAATATCTTAAACTGATAAATCAGGAATGATACAAAAATACCAAGTCCTGCAATAATTAAAGAGAGAATCATAGCCGGAATATGAGTCGCATGCATTTGCTCCTCAAATTTATTTGCACCGTGATGCGCTCCATGATGAGCGTTTGGTGAACTTTGGCTTATATCTTCGGACTTCTGACTTCCGACTTCTGACTTCTGTCCTCCCTCTGCCTTAAGATAAGGATTATTACTTTCATCATAAGGAGTCAAAAACTTAAACTGATACTCTGCAGGAACTGCTGACCTTGGAGCAGGCATTGCCTTAGCATACCATCCGGCATTTGCATTGAACGGATTTGGCGAATAAATAATCCAGAACGATAATATTGATAAAACGATTAATGGAAATACAATCACAAATTTATTTTCCTTCGTATGAGATGCTATTTCAGTTTTATTGTCTCCATGGAAGGCGATAATAGTCAACCTCAACATATAGAAGGCAGTCATTCCGGCGGCACCAAATCCCATCATAGGTATCAACCAGTTGATACCGCCTGTAAGTTGTGCGAAAGCCAATGTACCTGCGAGAATACCATCCTTTGATAAAAAGCCGGATGTAAACGGTACACCTGAAATTGCAAGTGTTACCATTAAAAATGTCAGGTAAGTCAGTGGCATGGTTTTTCGCAAACCTCCCATGTTGCGTATATCCTGCGGGTCTGTATGATGGTCATTTGCATGATGCATTGAAATATGCATTGCATGAATAACGGAGCCGGAAGCCAAGAACAAAGCACCTTTGAACCAGGCATGTGTCATTAAGTGGAAGAATCCTGTTGACCATGCACAAACACCAATAGACATTACCATATAACCAAGCTGGCTTACGGTTGAGTAAGCCAAAACTTTCTTAAAGTCATTTTGTGTTAGAGCAATTGTAGCCGCAAAGAAAGCAGTAAATGCACCTACATAAGCGATGAATGTTAATGCATCAGCCGTTAACATTGGGAATATTCTTGCTACAAGATAAACACCTGCGGCTACCATAGTAGCGGCATGTATTAAAGCACTGACAGGCGTTGGACCTTCCATTGCATCCGGCAACCAGACATGTAAAGGAAATTGTGCCGATTTACCAATAGCACCGCAAAAGAGCAGAATTCCGGCAATAGTCAAATATGTTCCACTATCAAAGGGCATGATGTTGGATGCAATTCCTCCGAAAATATCATCGAACATGAAAGAGCCAAAAGTCAGGTACATAATCAATATTCCGATGAGGAAACCAAAGTCACCCACTCTGTTTGTAATGAATGCCTTTTTACCTGCATTAGCGGCGGAATCTTTTTCGTACCAAAAACCAATCAACAGGTAAGAACTCAGCCCGACAAGTTCCCAAAAGATATACATGAACAAAAGGTTATTGGCAATAACAATTCCAAGCATTGAAAATGAAAAAATGCCGAGATATGAGAAATATCTTGTATACCTCTTGTCTCCAGACATATACTCAATTGAAAACATGTGTACCAAAAAGCTGATTACAGTAACAACCATAAGCATTAATGCCGCCAGATTGTCAATTCCGATGCCTGCATTTATCGAGAAATTTCCCAGACTGAACCATGAAAATTTCATTTGAATTATTTGAACATCGGCATAAGTAACAAGTTTGGAATAGCAGACAATAGCTGCGAGAATCAAGTCAATACCTAATATTGCAGTACCGATATAAGCACTTGGTTTCCCTATCTTTTTTCCAAAAAAGACAAGAAAAACAAAGCTTACCAAAGGTAAGAACAATATTATCCACGATAATAAAAGTAATGTTTCAGATGCCATAATACTATTTATTCATATTTTTTTATATAATTTATTTTCATTTAACCGTTCTGTCAGTTGTTACAACTGACCGTCATCCTGAGCTTTTCGAAGGATGAATTCCCTCAATTCTACATTTTACATTTTACATTTTACATTCTACATTCTACATTTTCCTTTCTCCCTTTTCCCTTCTCCAATTCTTTACTGTCGACTGTTGACTATCAACTATCGACTGACGTCAATCCTTCAATTTATCAATTTCATCAACATTAATATGTTTGAAATTTTGATAAATGTTCAAAATAATTGCAAGAGCCACAGCGGCTTCGGCAGCAGCGAGAATAATAACAAAAATCGCCGCAATATGTCCGTTAATATTTAATCCTCCGAACTTGGAAAAAGCCAAAAAATTAATATTCGCTGAATTAAGAACGAGTTCCAAACCCATTAGAACTAAAATCGCATTCTTCCTTGTTATAATTGCATAAAGCCCTAAACAAAAAAGTATGGCACTTACTACAAGATATTCATTTAATCCAATCATATTCTATCTCTTAAATTTTCAATTTTTATTCATATAATTTTTAATCAAATACTAATTCTCAATTTTTACTGTCGACTAACGACTGTCGACTAACGACTTACTTCCTTCGTGCAATTAAAGCGGCTCCGACAATAGCAATAAGTAAAAGTACTGATGCTACTTCAAAAGCCAATAAATAATCTGTTAATAATGCATTACCTATCGGTATAATCGTACTTTTTATCTCAGGAGTTTCTTTCATAACCCATTGCACATTACCATAAATTATTAGTAATGTAACGCCTATAATGGTGATGGCTAAAAGTGCAAAACCTTTTTGAATTTTGCTTGTAACGCCTTCTTTAACATCAACTCCCGTAATTTTTGTTGTAAGCATTACACCGAAAATGATTAGCACCAAAATACCACCGATGTAAATCATAATTTGTGTGATAGCTAAAAAGTCGGCATTGAGCAGAACGTAGAATCCTGCAACTCCGAAAAAAGTAAATAACAGAGCAAAAGCAGAGTATATTATCTTCTTCGAAAAAACAACTATAGCGGCAGAAATCAATATCATTGCCGCAAATCCGTAAAATACTATTGGTATTAAGTAATCCATATTTTTAAATCATTTAAATTTTAATATTCATTTTATAAGAACACACCCAACAATAGAAATTAGAAATTAGAAAATAGAAAATAATATTCAAAAAGCTATAACTGTCAACTTTCAACTTCTTTATCTTTTGCTTCTGCATCAGCTTTTGCTTTTGGTTCAGCTTCTGCTTTGGCTTTTGCCACAGCTTCGGCAGCTTTTTTCTTTTTCTGTGCTTCCTGATAGACAGCTAATTGAGCTTCTTTCTCTTTCTTTTCTTCATCACTCATTTTTACAAAAGTGTAATGCAATTCTTCTCTTGTGTAAGCCGAGTATTCAAATTCAGTTGTCATTACTATTGCATTAGTCGGACAGGGTTCAACACATAATGCACAGAAACAGCATTTTGCAAAATCAATCTGGTAATTTGTAACCCAGAGATTTCTCTTAGTTCCATCTTTCAAAGGTGGTGTTTCACCCGGGACAGCCCTAATGCTTTCAATAGTAATGCAATTAACAGGACATGCTTTTGAACAACGCATACACGCATCACAAAGATCCGGGTCAAGATATAGGCGATTCCTTGCATTTGGAGGAATCGGATATTGTTCATCCGGATATTGAACAGTAACATTTCTGGCGAACAAATGTATAAGTGTAAGTCTTAAACCCACTAATACAGTGAAAACTCCCAGCCACATATTTTTAAAATAATTCAACATATCTATCTTATCATTATTAATATTTCAATTATAAATTTACTTGAGCATTACGAATAAACCAACTGCAAAGAAACAAACAAATGCCCAAGGTACAAGAACTTTCCAGCTTAAGTACATCAACTGGTCAACTCTTAATCTCGGTAATGTCCACCTCAGCCAGATTGTAAGAAATACCCAGAAAAACGCTTTTAATATAAACCAAATTGGTTGCATCCACCAGTAATTAAGAAATTCCCCAAACGGTGAATTCCAACCACCGAAAAAGAGTAGTGTTAAAATTGCAGCAACTATAAACATATTAGCGTACTCAGCAAAAAAGAACATTGCGAATTTCATTCCGCTGTATTCTGTGTGATACCCGGCTACGATTTCAGATTCGCCTTCGGGAATGTCGAATGGTGTTCTGTTTGTTTCAGCTAAGGTTGCTATTAAATAGATTAGACCTAAACCTAATGTAAAAGGTATAACCAGAATTTTAAACCATGGACCGGGTCCGCCAAAAATATACCAGTTCCAGAACCATCCGCTTTGATTATCGCTAATAACATTTAGATTTAAAGAACCTGCTAATGCAGCAATTGATAATATTGCAATAGCCGCCGGAATTTCGTAGCTTACAATCTGAGCAGCAGAACGCATTGCTCCGATTAAAGAATATTTGTTGTTCGATGCCCAGCCACCCATGACCAATCCGACTATGCCTAAAGAACTTATTGCAAAAACATAGAATAATCCTAACTCTATTCCTGAAGGTAGAAAAAATGGGCTAAAAGGAATAACAGCAAATCCGGCGAATGCTGCGGCAAACATAAGGAAAGGTGCCAGATTAAATAGTGGTTTATCAGCCGCATCAGGTGTGATGTCCTCTTTTTGGAGTAGTTTTACAACTTCAGCAACTGGCTGCATAGTACCTTTCCAACCTGTTCTCATGGGTCCAAGACGCTCTTGAACAAAGGAGGCAATTTTTAATTCGCCAAGAATCGCAATGAGGGCATAAACAATAACGAACACCAATGGCAGAACGACTATTACCAGAGCCGCTATCCACGGATTTCCTATCAGCATATTTACAAAATTTTGTTCCATCTTTTATCAAATATATTTATTATTCCTATTTTCAATTTTTTATTGTCAATTGTAACAACTTACAAAACAGTTTGCCATTCTACATTTTACATTATTTAACGGTCAACTTCTCCCAACACGATATCAATACTTCCGAGAATCATAATCAGGTCTGCGAACATATATCCTTTTGAGATTTCCGGCAGAACTGAAAGATTGACAAAACTTGTTGCCCTGCATTTAACTCTTTCGGGATTATTTTTCCCATCACTGACTATATAGAATCCTAATTCACCTTTTGGATTTTCTGCTTTGCAATAAATTTCACCTTTTGGTGGGCGGACTTTTTTAGGAAATGCTTCCTTAACATCGCCTTCCATCGGCATTTGATTTAACGCTTGCTCAATAATATTACAGCTTTGCTCAATTTCACGGTACCTAACGATATTTCTATCCCAGCAATCTCCTAAGGTTCCTACTTCACCTTTACCAACCTGAACTTCAAAATCAAATCTATCATAAATTGAATATGGTTCTGTTTTTCTTAAATCATAAGCAACTCCGGAACCTCTGAGCATTGGACCAGTACAGCCGAAGTTAATGCCAACATCCGCCGGCAGAACTCCAACATTAGCAGTTCGGTCAACAAAAATTTTATTCATTAAAAGAAGATTTAGAATTTCCGGATTAGTTTTTCTTGCCTGATTGATAGCGGCAAAACAATCTTCTTTAAATGTCGGATATATATCAGCCGCCATACCACCAACGCGGAAGTAATTATAAAGAAGTCTTCCACCCGACAGCTTTTCGAGTATTGCCAAAATATATTCCCTGTCACGGAATAACCAGAGAAGTGGTGTGAATGCACCTGCATCCAGACCAAATGTAGCAATTGCAATCTGATGGTTAGCAATTCTGTTAAGTTCAGCAACAATGACTCTAAGATATTCGACCTTGTCGGAAACTTTAATTCCCATCATTTGTTCGATACCCATAACATAAGGCCATTCATTGTTCATCGAAGAAATGTAATCCAATCGGTCAATATATGGCAGAACCTGTGGATATTCCATTTTCTCGCAATGTTTTTCAAAACATCTGTGAAGATATCCAACATGAGGAACTACATCGGTTACTATTTCACCGTCAAGCTCAACTTCAAGCCGAAGTACACCATGTGTTGAAGGATGCTGAGGACCTACGTTCAAACGCATCCTGTCCGAGTCAAGCTGGCTGTAATCTAATTCTATTTTCTTTATTTCACCCACAATTATAAATCCATTATAATATATTTATTTTTAAATTTATTTTCTATTTTCACTTGTCAGTTGTAACAACTGACAAAACACTTAAAAACATTAATTAGTAATTAGTAATTGGTAATTAGTAATTAATAAGGGACTTTCATCCCATGATATACTTCCGGTGTAACATAATCTTTTCTTAAAGGATGTCCTTCCCAATCGTAAGGATTTAATATCCTTATAAGATTATGATGCCCTTCAAATTCGATTCCCATCAAATCCCATGCTTCTCTTTCGAGCCAATCAGCTGTACGCCACAAATTTTCGAGAGTTGGAAGTTTAGGATTATCCTTTGGTACAATCACTTTTAGAGCTATTCTGTGCTTAAGATTCATTGAATAAAACACATAAACAGCCCCAAGGTTTTCTCCAAGGTCGAGGGCGACCAAATCAACGAGATAATCAAAATTCAATTCATTTTTATCACGCATATATTGAGCAATATCAAACAGCTTTGCAACATCTACCATAATAAACGGGTCAGATGGTGCATCTATTTTCAGTTCAATAATTGCATCTGCAAATTGCTCTTTTAACTTATCAAATATTTCCTGTGCCTGCATAATCAATTTTAATTCTAAATTTTAAATTCTAAATTTTAAGTTGTAGTTGGGAAAACCAATCCCAATTTTTTATCTTCTTCAGCAATTCTTTTTCTTTTGTTGAAGATTGCCTCGTGTTTGATTTTCTTTTGGAGCATAATCATTCCTTCTTCTAATGCTTCCGGTCTTGGAGGACATCCGGGAACGTAAACATCTACAGGTATAATCCTATCAACACCCTTGAGTACATGGTAACCATGCTCCCAGTAAGGTCCACCACAATTGGAACAAGAACCCATTGAAATAACATACTTTGGTTCAGACATTTGCTCGTAAAGGCGTTTGATTCTTTCAGCCATTTTTAGAGTTACTGTTCCTGATATAATAATGAAGTCAGCCTGACGGGGACTTGTACGAGGAATAGTACCAAATCTCATAAAATCGAAGTGTGGTGCATTGACTGCCATAAATTCTATTGCACAGCAGGCAAGACCGAATTGCAAATACCAATCAGATTTTGCCCTTCCCCAATTCAAAATATCCTCTACCGTTCCGAGAACAAAACCTCCACCCTCGTAAGGGTCATTTAATCTATTTAATAATCCCATAAAAAAATTATCCTAATTATTTTTCACTATTCGTTTTACATTATTCACTAAAATGATGTTTTCTGTCCAATACCAAATCTTTTAATAAAGGTATATATGGTTGAGGTTTTTCCCATTCGATGTCTTTTTTCACCCAAACATAAGCCAAACCGGCAAGCAAAATCATAACAAATACAACCATCTCGATAAATGCAAACCAACCAAGCGATTTGAATACAACTGCCCAAGGGAGTAGAAAAACAACTTCCACATCGAAAAGCAGAAATATCAGGGCAACAACATAAAAACGGATGTTGAATTTAATCCAGGGACTGCCTGAAATCAATTCTTCACCGCACTCATAAGTTGATTGTTTAACCGGGTTGGGATGGCTTGGACGAATTATTGCGGCTGTTATAAGCCCGAGAGCAACAAAGACGAATCCTATTATCAAAAACAAGAGTACAATTCCAAAATCACTTA
Source organism: bacterium (assembly GCA_043804925.1). GTDB lineage: Bacteria > Bacteroidota > Ignavibacteria > Kapaibacteriales > UBA2268 > ChocPot-Mid. The sequence goes on from JAZDIP010000004.1 coordinate 35,107, forward strand.
ACATATCTTACCACAAATTATGAGCAATTATTCTATTTTTTCCATTTTTAAATTATTAAAGTTTACAATTTAAAAAAACCTTATTGAATTATTAAATAAAAATTCAATTTCTGTATTCTTATGTAAAAAAATTAATTTTTTGGGGGTGATAATTAGTTTCGACTAAATTTTTATGAAAAGTAAAATGTTAGAGGATTTATCGGTTGTCGGTTGTGGGTTTATTTATCTTTTAAAATCTTCAGCACTTTCCTTGAGCCATTAAAGTCCACAACAACAAAATATACTCCGGGTGTTAAATATTCCAAATCAATTTCGATTTCATTGCCGTTCTGTAAGGGCACGGCATGCCGTGCCCCTACGGCGACACCTAAAATGTTATAAATATTTATTACAGGTTTTTCAAACAGGACTTCATTAAAATTGATTTGTAATGTCCCATTATAATAGGAATATTCCAATTCGTCAGCAAGGCTTTCTTTAACATCTGTACCATTCCATTTTGGAATTAAAAGATACAAGTAAAATTCATAATCAAGAGGATTAATACCAAAAGAAGCGATATAATCATTAATGGAAACATCTAAACATCCATTGCCTGTAAATGCATATAAATATATTCTTTTACCGCTTTCAATATTATATACATGAATAAAATCATATTTATAAAATGCTTCAGAGTTATCGCTTGCTAATAATATATATTTTGAATCATTTGAAAATGCAAGTCTGTTGATATAGCGGTATTCCGTTCCTTGTACCGATATGGTCCTTATAATCTCTTTTGTTTCTAAGTCCCATATATGAACTAAACCATCATCGCCGCAGCTTGCTATCTTTTTATCATCTCTTGAGAATTTTATATCACCGACACCTGCAGGATGAGATCCCAAGACTGAAATCTCTTCATATGTATTCATATCCAATAAATTAATAGAATTCCAAATATCCCGGCAACCAGAAAAACAAAAATATTTGCCATCATGTGAGAATTGTAAATTTTCTGCGTTATAATATCTCCCGATAAATGTTTTAATAATCTCTTTTGTTGCTATGTCAATAACAAGTATCTGCGGCTCGTCGAAACCGATTTTTCCAGTTGTTGTTATTATTCTTTTGCCGTCAGGAGTGATGATAGCACTACCATCAGTACCACCTTTAGTTAAAAAGTGTAAGGTATCTATTATCTCTCCTGTATTGATATTTATAAAAGAAATCTGGTTACCTGCAGATAAAACGACAGTATCTCCTGTGGGAGAAAAAGAAATATTATTATTACCTAACATAATTGTTCTAATTATGTTTCCTGTTTTAACATCCAATTGATTCACCCCATGATTTTTTGTAGAAGCAAACAAATACTGCCCGTCAGGACTGAACTTGACAACATTGACATTGTCAATTTGTTTGCTCCAGACCGTATCGGGGAGTGGCTCTTGTGAGAGTAGAGGTAATTCATGAATTACCCCTACAAGTATTATGAATAATATTAATATTTTTGTTTTCATAATATATTTTCAAAAGTACAAATCCAACATATAACAAAGACACATAAACAACCAAAACGTCTCAAAAAAAAGTCAAATATTTCCTTCCTCCTTTCTCCCTTTTCCCTTCTCCCTTTTCCTGTCTGCTGTCTCCTGTCTGCCGTCTGCGAATTAAAGACAAATAATCTGAACTAAAATGAAAATAGGCAGTAAAACCATTAAGGAGAATTTTATCAACTAATTAAAATACCGGAACGCACAATCTCATCATAAAAACAGGGAATGTCATTACTTCTAACAATCAGATGCGGCTCGATTCTTACGTCAATATCATTGCGGAGTTTCCAAAGCATTTGAACAGTTTGCATATAATCACTTTTGAGATATTCAACTACTACAGCAATATCTATATCACTGAATTCCTTTGCATAACCTTTAGCGTGGGAACCAAAAAGATAGACATTATCAAAATCTACATACCTGCTAATAAGTTCTTTATAATCTTTAGCAATATTTATAACATTTGTTTTATCCATCCGTGCATTTCTTTGGTTTTTGCTAAAATATCAATACATTTTTCTTCGCTCAAATATGCTCTTATCTGCTCTTTGTATTTCGGATATCGTGATTCTACATTCATTGGTTCAAGTTCGTTAATAAATGAATTCTTGTTTTCATCCATTAATTCTACTAAATTTGTTTTAGAAATTAAAAAACCAAGATTGTGAGTATAAGGAACTACTTCATTATAAATTTTTGTATAGAGTGCTTTCAGAATCTTTTCAATGGATTGATGACACATAAATCCGACATAAAGAAATCTTTTGGTGCGAAACATTGCATCCGCCGTTTCCAAATCATATTCCGAGATATCAACCCAATATTTAACATTTTCTGTCATGATACAAAAATACAAATAATAATTCAATTATTTATCTATTTCTACGCCCTAAAAGACGGAGTTAGTATCTTTCTCCCTTATCCCTTTTCCTGTCTTTCCGTCCTTCTGTCCATCTGTCCATCCGTCTTTCTGTCCTTCGTTTAAAGACAAACTATCTCAACCAAAATAAATATTGGTAATAAGACTATGATGGAGAACCTAATCATATAACCAAAGAAACTGGGCATTGGAACTCCTTCGCTTTCTGCTATAGCTTTGACCATGAAATTCGGACCATTGCCGATGTATGTCATTGCACCAAAGAAAACACTGCCTACGGATATGGACTTCAGTAATACTTCCGGTATTCCGGCTACAATATCCTTAATCCCTTCCATAGGTAAACCAAGAGCTAATGAATGGAATGTAACGGCAGTTGGGGTGTTGTCGAGAAATGAAGACAAAGCACCAGTTGCGTAATAGAATAACATTGGTGAATCAATACCTAATGTAGCGGCATGAGTTTCGAGGTATTTCAGGCAAGGAACCATAGTAATAAAAATTCCAAGGAAAAGATAAGCAACTTCGACGATTGGCTCCCAATTGAAATTATTTGATGCCCTTACTTTTTGTGTTGTAAATCTTAAAGATAAAAATGCCATTAATAAAAATATTATCTCTCTAAGAAAGGAACTGTAATGACCGGCTTTTATAAATGGCATGACATTTGGATTAATGAAAGCTACAGCAAGCACAACTCCTAAAAGCCAGACAAAGTTTAAGTTCCCTTTTATTCTGATTGGTACTTTATCCTTTATCTCCAAATCTGCCAAATTTTCCTTTTTATATTGAAAACTATCGTAAATGTAATAGATGACCAATAACAGAAAATTAGCTAAAATCCATTCGGGAAATAAGTGGAAAAACCACTCAAATGGTGCTCCCCGAAGATACATCATAAATAAAGGCGGGTCACCAAGAGGTGTTAACAAACCACCACAATTTGCTACAATAGCAATAAAGAATAAAATTGTGTGAACTTTGTATTTCCTGTTTCTGTTCGCCTGAATTATTGGTCTTATCAAAAGCATAGCCGCACCGGTTGTACCCATGAGCGAAGCAAAAACAGCTCCGATAACTAAAATAACCGTGTTTGTTTTTGGGGTTGGGCTTAATGTTCCGTCAACAAAAATCCCTCCTGAAATAACAAATAATGAACCCAACAGTATAATAAAAGGGATATAATCGAACAACATCGTATGTTCAAGTTCGTGAGTCATGCCAGCAGCAACGAGCCAAACAGCAGTTGGGATTCCAAGTACCAAAGCAATCAATAATTTATTTTTATTTGATTCCCAAAAATGATGGGCAATCAAGGGAAGCACGGCAATAGAGCCAAGCATAAGAATAAAAGGTATCAAAGAATACAATGGAATTACAATTTCATGTCCCATTAAAATTTCCTATATTTTGAAAAAAATATAATTAAAATTAACATATTTATCAAACATATACAAGAATTTTCAATTTTTGCTGATGTCCCTTGTATGTCGAATGTTATCAGTTCTAATTCAAATAATAATATATGCATTTGTATATCTCAACAATATTGAATCACATGGGATTAATTCAACTACAACAGACCGATTATTGATTTTTCCCTATTCATTATTCACGGAAATATTCCCTTACTTTTTCCAAATCTTCTGCCGTATCAACTCCAATAAGATAAGCATTTGTTTCGTGGCAGAAATACTTGGCTCCTGATTCGAGTAATCGCAACTGCTCGAGCCGTTCCTGCTTTTCCCAATCCGAAACCGGCAGGGATACGAATTTTTTTAATGAGTCTGTTTTGTAAGCATAAATTCCAATGTGTTTGAAGTATCTTTGATGATTCAGCCAAACTTCTTTTGGAATGTTATCTAATTCGGGAATTGGATTTCTTGAGAACCTTTTTGCAGTCATATCGTTATTAAGTTCAACTTTAACTATTGAGAAATCGAATAATTCTTCATTTTTTTTAACTGGTGCAATCATAGTACCAACATCAAAATCCGTATGAATGAATTTTTCAAGCATTTTATCAATTATATCTCCAAATAAAAGAGGTTCGTCACCTTGAATATTTACGACAACAGCGGCATTTTCCCCAAGAATTTCATAAGCTTTCATAATTCTGTCTGTACCACTGGGCAGTTCGGAAGGTGTCATTACACATTCGGCACCAAACCCGATACATTTTTCTTTGATATGAATATCGTCAGTAGCTACAATAATTCTTTCAATAATCCTGCTTTTTTTAGCAGATTCCCAAACTCGTTGAATCATTGATTTTCCACAGATATCCAGTAATGGCTTCCCGGGGAGGCGTGTTGAAGCCATTCTTGAGGGTATAATTGCTATTATCCTATTTGTCATTTTTTAGGTTTTTCAAGAATATGAACTTTTCCAGCAAGAAAATCGGAAATCCAAAGATTACCCGTTTCATCCACAAGTCCTTTAGTCAAACTTTGCACAATGTCTCCGAAACCGCCAACGACATAGAATGCTGCATTGCCGGCATCTTTATCTGTTTGTCCGTAAGGATAAGTATATTTTTGAATTACAGTAAAATCTTTCATTTCAGGATTGACTTCAGTGATATAAAGAGTGTTCTCGTCAAAAAAAGTAATAATCAGTTTATTGTTCCAACTGAAAATATTATCAGGTTTTGCATCCAACGGTATTTTCAAAGTCATATTAGTTTTGTTTACTTCAGGAATTCGGACTTCCATTATGTCATTGCTTTTATAATTTAAAACATAAATTTTTCCGGCACATTTTGTAAGACGCAGAGGAGATTTTCCTGCTTTAATATTGTAAACCTGGTCGGTTTTTTTGTCAATAATCGAGACGGAATTTGAGCCGAAGTTTGCCGTATATATGTATTTATCATCAAATTCAAGAGCTGTGGCATTGCTTTCAACAATATATTTTTTAATAGCTTTATTGCTGTCCAAATCGACAACATGCACTACTGATGGGGATGTATCCTTTTCTGCGTTTCGTAAAAGGTATAAACGGTTCACTTTTTCATCATATTTCATAACTCTTTGAGAAGTTTCTCTTTGGACGGTATCATCAATGGTAATTCTCTTCCCTATTTCATAATACCTGATTTCATCTTCGATTTTGTTAATGATTATCGGTTCTGCACCCCAGTTGTTTTGTTGAAGATAGAGAACGCCTTTCTTGTCCAAAGCAATTTGCATAGCTTGCCTTGGTATTCTTCTGTCATAAAAGCTTAAGTCATTTTGGTCAATATTTAGAATTCCGTTTTTAGCTCCCCAGATATACACCGTTGGCCAATATGACTGATGAGGACCATAAGATAAATAAATATTCCCTTTCGGACTGGTAGCTGCTATAACGGGAAATCTAACGGGTAATTGATATGTTTTGTACGAACCATTAGATTTGATTTCTGCAAACTGGTCTTCATTATTAAATACAAAAACGGATTTCCGGCTTGGAACTTCAATTAAATCAATAGGAGCCCATCCTGTATTGATTACAAGTTGAGCATTGGTTACGGGATTTAATTGTGTTACCGCAGCACCGAAGGCACCATTAACGGCAGAAGCACCAAGTGGATAATAGAGGCAATTGTTAAAAGGATTTAATACAAAAGAAAACATATGAGGAATAATTCCAAGGTCAGAAATTCGCTTTACGAATTTTCGGGTTTTCAGGTCAATCATTTCTACTTCACCATTAGCCCAACTGGCTATATACAATAAATCATTTTTAACATCAATAGCGCTTCCGTCATTACCAAAACTTGGTATTGGAATAGATTCTACTTTTCCGCTGTCTTTGAAATCCACAAGATGCACAAAAGCATTGTTATCATAGGGAACATATACTTCTTTCAACTTTTCATTATAGCAAATTCCAACAGGTTCCGTAAATCCTTCAGGTAGTTTTACAACCAAGTCTTTGTCCCCATAAACATCAATTTTTGCAACGTCGGTTATCGCTCTGCTTTTAGTTTCAGTTGCTAATATTATATGTCCTGTTTGTGAATCGTATCCGGCAAGATGCCAGCGTCCGTCATTATTACCAAGAGGAATTTTCCTAAATTTCGAAAGTTTCCCGGTGGCACCGTCATACATGTATAAAGTTGAAGTAAAGCCATCTATTGCTACAATATTTTGTTGTTTATCGTTCAAAGCAATAATTTTTCTTATTGCTGGAGGCGGTGTTTGGTTAAGATTAATAAGGGCTTCTTCATGTAAAAGCCAAGGTAATGTATCAAATTCCTTATCCTTGTTTTTAGGATTGTAAAATCCAATTTTGGCACTTGCCCTTCCTGTCATAAAAACATTACCGGATTTTTCATCAACAGTTATGCTTTCGTATTGCTTTAAAGTATTGAATGTCTGAGATTTTTTTGTTCTCGGGTCAACTATTGAAAAATTTTTAGTCCCTAAAACATAAACTAATCCCGTTTTGCTGTGATAAGTAATCGCTGAACTTTTTAAATGTTGTAAGGTTCTGCCTCCGACAGGAATATTATCTACTTTGTTTGTTTTTCCGTCAATTATTGAAACTGATGAGCTTAGTGAGTTTGCAACGAAAATCTTATTCTTAACTTCATCTACTGCAAGCAATACCGGACCGGCAGCATTATATTTCATTTTTAAATTTTTTAATAAATCAACTGTTCTAAAGCGATATTGTGCGTTGAGAGATGAAAAAATTACTGCTATAATCAATATTAAGAACATTATTGTGCTTCTTTTCATAATTCACCCATCTATATTATTATTAAAATATTTTTTTCAAGCTGTTATACAAATATGATAATATTTCGAATAATTCTTTGTTCAAAATTTAAATATTTTCATAAGTCAATAATAATTCACAAAGAAACTTGATTTACTTATATCAAATTAAAGAATTTTCTTTAAATTCTCAAAGACTTACTATAAAAACACATAAATTTTACAGTATTTTTGTTAAGTTTGTGCTTTACATTTTTAAAACAACATGTGATTTTTTTTGAAAGTATATTAATTAAAATATGAAAAATTTAGTTTTACTTGGTGATGAAGCAATTGCACGCGGCGGAATAGATGCGGGAATGTCCGGAATTTACGCATATCCGGGGACTCCTTCAACAGAAATAACGGAATATGTTCAGCATTCGAAAGAGGCAAAGGAAGGAGAAGTTCACTTTACATGGTCGGCTAATGAAAAAACAGCTATGGAATCCGCTCTCGGAATGTCTTATGCAGGAAAAAGGGCAATGGTTGCAATGAAGCATGTCGGCTTGAATGTAGCAGCAGATTCTTTTATGAATTCAGCAATTACAGGGGTCAACGGCGGTTTTATAGTTGTTTCGGCAGATGACCCTTCTATGCACTCTTCCCAGAATGAACAGGATTCCAGATATTACGGCAAATTTGCTTTTATTCCGATGCTTGAACCCGCAAATCAGCAGGAAGCATACGATATGGTTGATTACGGTTTTGATTTTTCCGAAAAATACGAAACACCTGTTTTATTTAGAATAACTACACGACTTGCTCACTCGAGAGCAGGAATAATCCCAAAAGAAAAAAGACAGCAAAATGATATTAAGGTTCCTAAGGACTTAAGACGATTCGTTCTGATTCCATCGAATGCGAGAAAGAGATATAAAATTCTTCTCGGTAAACAAGCAAAAATTGAGAGTGAATCTGATGAATCTCCATTTAACATTTATCATGAAGGAGCAGATAAATCTCTTGGTGTAATTGTTTGTGGAATTGCCTATAATTATTTAATGGAAAATTTTGCCGATTCAAAAATCCCACATCCGGTACTAAAAATCGGGCAATATCCTTTGCCGAGAAAGAAAGTGGAGAGATTATTCAATGAATGCGGCGAATTGCTGGTAATTGAAGACGGCTATCCTTTTGTCGAGGAAATGCTGAATGGATTCTTTGGGAGCGGGAAAAAAATCAGGGGAAGACTTGATGGCTCATTACCGAGAGATGGAGAATTAAATCCCGATTTAGTTGGAAAGGCATTGAATATGTCTGGCAATTTGGGAATGGATATGCCTTCTCTGGTTGCCAATAGACCACCACAGTTATGTGAAGGATGCTCGCACATTGACTCTTACTTGGCTTTAAATGAAGCTTTGAAAGATTATACCCCGGGCAGAGTTTTATCCGATATAGGTTGTTATACACTTGGTGCATTGCCGCCCTATGAAATAATAAACTCCTGTGTTGACATGGGTGCTTCTATAACTATGGCTAAAGGTGCGGCAGATGCGGGCTTGGTTCCTGCAGTTGCAGTCATCGGCGATTCAACTTTTACACATTCGGGTATTACAGGGCTTCTTGATTGTGTGAACGGCAAAACACCCGTTACGATTTTTGTTTTAGATAATGGTACAACAGCCATGACAGGCGGACAGCCATCTCCCGGAACAGGCAAAATCGAAGATATTTGCAAAGGAATGGGAGTAGAAGAGGAACATATTCATGTAATTAATCCTTTAAAAAGGCATCACGACGAAAATGTGAAAATCATTAAAAAGGAATTAGAGTATAATGGGGTTTCGGTTATAATTCCAAGAAGAATTTGTATAGTTGAATCGAGGAAGCTGGCAAAACAAAGACATAAGGGATAGTTGTTAGTTGACAGTTGACAGTCGTTAGTAAGGAGAAGGGAAAAGGGAGAAGGGAAAAGGGAGTTCTTTAATGGAAAATTGTAAATGCATAATTGATAATTACAGGTAGCACAGATGCCCTCTTCTGTGAAACAATCGCAGAGCGATTGAATATTTGTAACAAGAAATTATCCACAAGGTCTTACAATCCCAGAGGGATTGAACTATGTTTAAAAATTTAGATTTGTAAATTGATTGAAAATTGAAAAATTGAAAATTGAAAATTTGCTTTAAGCTTTCTTCTTTTAGCTTTAAGCATTTTAACTAATAGCTAACTTCTAACATCTAACAACTGAAGAAATAAATTGATTGAAAATTTTAAATTAAAAAAAGAGCATGAAAAAAGATATAATATTAGCTGGTGTTGGCGGACAGGGTATTGTTTCTATTGCGGCAACAATAGGATATGCGGCTGTCTCTGAGAATTTGTTTTTTAAGCAATCGGAAGTTCATGGCATGAGCCAAAGAGGAGGAGCCGTGCAATCCCATTTCCGTCTTTCCGACAAAGAAATATTTTCCGATTTAATCCCAATGGGTAAAGCCGATATAATTATTTCAGTTGAACCCATGGAAGCACTTCGCTATCTCCCATGGCTCTCCAAAGACGGCTGGCTTGTAACTAATACCGAACCATTCATCAACATTCCAGATTATCCTCCAATGGAAAATATTATTTCAGAGCTATCGAAATTGAAAAATGTAGTTGCCTTGAATGCTGATAAAATAGCCAAAGAATTAAAGACATCGAAGTCTGCGAATATGGTTGTTTTGGGTGCGGCATCTCCTTACCTCGACATTAATTTCAATACACTTGAAAATGCAATCGGCATACTCTTCGGCAAAAAAGGCGAAAAGATTGTTGAAGATAATGTTAGGGCTTTGAAGGCAGGGGTGGAGTTTAGTAAACTAAAATAATCATTAGATTAAATTTCTAATTTATTCATAATAGTACTTCTATATGTTCTAAATTTTTAATAAATTTAGGTGGGTGGATTTTGCAAAAAGGGAAAATAATATAAATGTCGGAATTTCTAAATATAAAACAAGCGAGTGAATTTGCATCTCAGCATTTAGGTAAAAATGTTACTACTTCTAATATATCATATTTAATAAATTATGGGAGGATTAGAAAACGTGGAAACAACGGCGATTCAATAATTTCTAAAGATGAGTTAGTTAAATATTATAATTCTTATTATGGGAAAAGGGAAATTGAATGGAAAAGCCAATTAGGCAATGATTTAAATTGGCATTTATCATTCGATTATCTGAAAGAAGCAGACACAACAAAGCATGTTCACAGACTACATCCATATAAGGGGAAATTCATACCGCAATTAGTTCAGTATTTTTTAGATGAACATACAGATGAATTTAAAACACAATCATTTTTCAAAAAGGGTGATATAATCCTTGACCCCTTTTGTGGAAGTGGAACTGCACTCGTACAAAGCAATGAATTAGGTCTACATGCTATTGGTATTGATATTTCTGCATTTAATGCACTAATAAGCAATTCTAAAGTCCGAAAGTATGATTTCAAAGATTTACAAAAAGAAATTGATTTAATAACAAACGAACTAAAAACATTTATTTCAAAAACCAAAGTACAAAAATTTGAATATAAGTTGAAAGAAAAACTTGCTGATTTCAACAACAAATATTTTCCATCACCGGAGTTCAAATATAAAATAAGAAATAATGAAATTGATGAATTCAAATTTGCTAATGCCAAAGCAAATGAATTTCTTCCGGTTTTTGAAGAATTAATTAAAAAATATAGTATATCAATTGAACAAAAAACTTCAGATAATTTTCTTGAAAAATGGTATTTACAGACAACACGAAATGAAATAGATTTTATATTTGAATTAATTAGAAAAATAGAAAACAAAAGAACTAAAAAAATATTAAGCATTATTTTAAGCAGAACAATTAGAAGTTGCAGAGCTACAACTCATGCAGACTTAGCAACATTAAAAGATAAAGTTACAACAACATATTATTGCAGTAAGCATGGAAAAATTTGCAAACCCTTATTCTCAATATTTTCTTGGTGGGTAAGATATAGCAAAGATACTATTCAAAGACTTAAAACATTCGACAGACTAAGAACTGACACTTATCAATTTTGCCTAACAGGGGATTCAAGAACAATTGATGTTTTTAATGTAATAAACAACAGAATTCCAACTTTTGGAGAAATATTAAATCAACAAAAAATCAAAGGGATTTTTTCAAGTCCACCCTATGTTGGTTTAATAGATTACCACGAACAGCATGCTTATGCTTACGAGTTATTTGGTTTTGAAAGAAGGGATAATCAGGAAATTGGTTCAATGAGCAATGGATTGAATGGAAACGCAAAACAATCTTACGTTCAGGGAATTTCAGATGTTTTAAACAATTGTAAAAAGTATCTTGCTGATGATTATGATGTTTTCTTAGTAGCCAACGATAAATTCAATTTATATCCTACGATAGCAGAAAATTCGGGAATGAAAATAATAAATCAATATAAAAGACCTGTTTTAAATAGGACAGAAAAGGATAAAGGTGCTTATTCTGAGATTATTTTTCATATGAAGGAGAATTTATAATGATTCCAGAATTACAAAAAGAAATGATAGCTATCGAAGTAATTAGAACATTATATAATCAATTTGAAAAATTTCCAGAAGATGCAACTCACAATAGGAATGCTCCTTTTCATGAAGCTTTTATAAATGCTTTTTCAGATAAATTAAAAGGAAAAGTTTACTCAATTCCAATTTTTATTAGTTTAGCAAGTTGGATGCATGGTTTAAATACCAGTCTTGGACAATCATTTTTAGAAAAAACTGCACATATTTTGTGTAATGGTGAAAAAAGAGAATTCACTACGACAAAAAATACGTCATTAAAAATTTCTGAATTACAGAAGAAAATAATTGATAATATCATTACTGACTTAAGTAATGGTAATCGAGCACCTGACCCAGAAAATGAAGAAGCCGAATGTTTTAACAATGATATCGGTGATATTGAAGCAACTAATTTCACGGTAGATATTTACTACCAAGATAATAACCAAATTATTTGTATTGAATCAAAAACAGTAAAACCTAATAAAGGAGTGTTTAAAGTTGAAAAACAAAAAGTTTTGGAAGCAAAAACCGCCTTAAAAAACAAATATCCTGATAAGAAAATCAAATATTTTATTGGCTTTCCATTTGACCCGTTAAGCGAAACTCCTACTGGCTTTGATAAGCAACGTTTTATGGATTATAGTGTTGGATTTAGAAAATATTTTTCTGAGAATGAGTTTTTGTTATCATCAGAAATGTGGGATTATCTTTCTGGGGACTCTCAAACAATGGAATCCATTTTAAGGATAATAAATATTATTGCAACTCCCGAATTCATGGATAAATATAATTTTCTTCTTGATAAAACTAATTACAACAATCCTGAATATATCAGAATAATGGAAGACTGGCATTTATTTAAGGAAGTACAAATTGTAAAAAATCTTGATATATTAACTAATCATCTTTCAGATAGCAAAAGTATGATGAGGATTCTCAACCAAAATATATTTTCAAACGATGGAACATATAATATAGATAGAGTTAATAAGTTAATTTCTCAATTATTAAAATAATTCCTTCTTTCCATTTCCTCATTTCAAAAAAATTTCTTAATTTAGTAAGATAATTTAATTTATTCGATGTTAATTACGGAGGTTAGGATTTCAATTTTCCGGTTAATAAAAATACAAGCACAACAGGAACCGCACAGTTCCTGAGTTCGCACTCAATCTCTTTGAGTGGCAGGGTTCTTATTTTAAATCAAAGCTTCGAGCCGATTGGTGTTTGCTCCGCAAGGAAAGCTATTCTTTTGCTCTATCTTACAAAAGCCGAATTAATCTCCAAGCGTGATGGTATTCTCGTCCGTTCCGTCAGCCGAAATATTCCTTACCCAAGCGTTATCCGGCTGGTTTCCTATATTCGTATTCCTTACAGAAAAATCGAATTGTCGAGACGGAATATACATTACAGGGATAGTTCCTGTTGCCAGTACTGCGGTACAAAAACTAAGGAATTGACGATTGACCACGTTATACCAAAATCCAAAGGCGGTGAAGATTCATGGGAAAACCTTGTTTCCGCCTGCAAAAAATGCAACAACAAAAAAGCTGACCGCACTCCCGAAGAAGCAGGTTTAAAGCTGATTCGCAAGCCCAACAGACCTAATTATATAATCTTTATTCAAAGATATATGACTACTTTAAATGAAGATTGGAGACCCTACCTTTTTCTGTAGTGTTAAGTTTTAGGTGTTGAGTGTTGAGTTAAAGTTTTTTAGTGCTATAGTTTTGTACTACTTTTGTAAATTATTCGTAATTTACATTTTGATTGTTTTCATTATGGATTAATAATTATGGTGATTGAATGGATAAAAAAATTATTGCAGAGTTTCTGAAAAATGTCGAGCTGTTCAAGAATTTAGAGAATGCTGAAATTAATAAGCTCGTCGGATTCGTCAAAGTGGAAAATGTTGTAAAAGGAAGTTATCTTTTCAAGCAGAACACTCCCCGGGAAAATGTATATTTAATATACGAAGGTGCTGTTGACCTGGTCAAAGCTACTTCGTTCGGCACAGAAAAAAAACTAAATAAATTTTCCACATTCGACTTCCTCGGTGAAGGTTCTTTTATGGATAACTATCCGCACTCGACAAGTGCAAAAGTAACCGAGGATTCAGTTATTATCTCGATTCACAGCAGTCACATCAACGACCTTATGAAAGATGATTCGATGCTCGTTGCAAAGATTCTATCTCAAATTTCGAGGATTATTTCAAGAAGGATGAGACAAACTACTAACCAGGTTGTTGATGCCGCCGCACAATATATATCGGGCAGAACACGAAAAGAACACGACCTGCTCGGCGAAAGAGAAGTCCCTTATGAATTTTATTATGGTATTCAAACACTAAGAGCAACTGAAAATTTTAATATAAGTGGAATTTCAATAAATCATTTCGAAGATTTAATTATTGCACTTGCGCAAGTGAAGTTAGCCGCTGCGAAAACTAATTTCGATTTAGGTATGCTGACGCCAAAAGTAGCGGATGCAATTTTTAAGGCATGCGAAAAAATAATTAATGGAAAACTACATACACACTTTGTAGTTGATATGGTTCAGGGAGGTGCAGGAACTTCAACGAATATGAATGCTAACGAAGTGATAGCCAACAAAGCGCTTGAAATAATGGGCTATGAAAAAGGACAGTATGAATTCTGCCACCCGAACAATCATGTTAATTTATCGCAATCAACAAATGACGTTTATCCTACAGCATTGAAAATTGCAAACTGTTACAGCAATAAAAAACTTATTGCCGTTCTGAAAGAATTAATTGACTCATTCAGAAACAAAGCAAAGGAATTTTCACATGTAATAAAAATGGGAAGGACACAGTTGCAGGATGCCGTTCCAATGACTTTAGGACAGGAATTTGAAGCTTATGCAGTAACTTTGGAAGAAGAAATTACACGTCTGGAACAAAATGCAAGATTATTTCTCGAGATAAATATGGGTGGTACTGCAATAGGAACAGGTATCAACGCAGACCCAAAATTTCCCGAAATCGTAACCAATCACCTATGGGAAATAACCGGACTGCCTTTGTCCTTAGCAAAAAATCTCGTAGAAGAAACACAGGATACCGGAGCTTTTGTAATGTATTCTTCCGCACTCAAGCGTCTTTCTGTTAAATTGTCGAAAATATGCAATGACCTTCGCCTTTTGAGCTCGGGACCTCGCGCAGGATTCAATGAAATCAATCTTCCAAAAATGCAGCCCGGCTCTTCGATTATGCCCGGGAAAGTAAATCCTGTTATACCCGAAGTCATGAACCAAATTGCCTTTAAGGTTATTGGCAATGATTTGGTCGTTACATTAGCCGCAGAAGCGGGACAGCTGGAACTAAATGTAATGGAACCCATGATAGCACAATGTATGTTCGAATCAATCGAAATGCTGAAAAACGGAATGGCAACTTTGAAATACAGATGCATAGACGGTATTACAGCCAATGAAGATGTCTGCCGCCGTCATGTCGAAAACAGCATCGGAATTGTAACAGCATTGAATCCAATTCTTGGTTATGAAATCACAAGTTCTCTTGCCAAAGAAGCTCTGGAAGGTAACAAAAGCGTAGTTGAGCTTGCTTTGGAAAGAAAACTGATGACTAAAGAGCAGTTGGAAGAAATCCTTTCACCCGAAAACATGATTCAACCATATAGGATTAGGAAAGTGGAATAATTACTAATTACCAATTACGAATTACGAAAAACAATTATAAATAGAAGATTGCTATTATGCAAAAGTTAATAAACATTCTTGTTTTATATCTTGTAATTAATAATATAGTAATTGCAAATGATACAGTCAATTCTAGATATATGGATTTATTCAGAGAATTATCTGAACTATGTACAGATTCTGCAAATATTTATCAAATAAAAGATTTATTTCTTGAAAAAGAGGGTTCTGCTTTTATGTTTGAAGAAGGAGAATTCTACTTTTTTAAACCTATAAACAATTTAGTAAGAGTTGCAGTTTTTATTGGTGATGGTGTTTTTACTTTTACTCCACCTTTGGAAATCGAACAAAAGCAATTAGAATCATATACAGGGAACACAATATTTGACCATGAATTTAATTCTTTGCTCATCTTTTTTTCAGATAGCACATATGAATACATAAAAAAGAATTTCAACAAAATCAAGGGGGAAAAAAATAAAAATGCCGAGGAATTGTACAAACTTTCGATGAAATATATTTGCGATACTACGCTTAATGTTATTAGCAATACAATTAGTTCATCCTTTTTAAATAAGGAAAACAACAAAATGTTCATTGCTCAGTTAAACGATGACTTTATGTTTGCAACCGAAACTTTCTATTATATTGTTGACCCCTTACAAAAAGAAGAAATTCGTTTTTATAAGGCAAAATGGATTGATAAGGAGAAGTATGATTTTGATTTAATTACCTGCTATGATTGGCCAGATGATTATCCTGAAAACAAGGATGATTTAAAGAAGAAAATCGATATTACGGGATATGTAATTAATTGCTTGATTAGCGATACATTTTCAATGAATTTTGAAAATCAAATGCAATTTATTATTAAATCAGAAAATCTAGGGTGGCTTCCATTTGAAATTGATAGAAATATAACTGTAGATTCAATTTTGGACGAAGCTGGGAGCAAACTTGAATTCTATAAGCACGATTTTGATAATTATCTCTTAGTTAATTTGGGTCAAATGAAAACCGACTTAACTTCTATAAAATTTTACTACAAAACCATTACTTCCTTTAATATTAATTTAAATTTATCTCATGGTTCTTTATCTGTTGCTATTACTTCCCTTAATAAAAAAATTATCTATGATGAGTTTTATCCAAGATATATATTTTTAGATTCCTCAAACTTCGATATTACATTTCATTATCCCGAAAAATTCAAATTATGTAGTACTGGAGAAAAAATTTCTGAAGAAATAATAGACTCGACAATTATTTCAAGATGGATTACAAAGAAAAAAATATCTATGCCAATATTTTGTGTTGGGTTATTCTCTGAAAGAGTAATTGAAGGTGATAGCATAACACCCAAAATTATTTTTCATTATAAAAATCACTACTTTATTGATTCGTTATACTATTACATAAAATCAAGTTATAATTATTACTGCAACGTTTTTGGAAAACGTAGTCAAAATATTTTATATGTTGTTGAAATTCCCGGAGATTTAAGTTTGGCTTTTGACGGGATTATTGCAATATCAGATTTTTATATGAACGATACAACAAAGGGAGTTTTTAATGAATCAGCATGTACACATGAAATAGCACATCAATGGTGGGCTATTGATTTAGGGATAAAATCTTATCGTGAAAAATGGCTGGTTGAGGGATTATCGGAATACAGCAGATTACTTTATGAAAAAAATTACTTGAATGATGAAAAAATATTCTTTGATTACCTGTATCAATCAAGAAATTTATTGATTAATTATAATAATGGTTCTACAAAATTCGCAGGTGATCCACCTAAACCAATCTGTCTCGGTTACCGAAGTAAAAATGTATTCGGAGATTATTCTTATTACTTGAATATTTATTTAAGAGGTGCATGGATTTTTCATATGTTGAATAGTTTTATTACTAACTTTGAATCCTATAATGATTCTCTGTTTATTGAAATCGCAAAGGATTTTTATCAGACTTTTAAGGGTAAGGATATAACAATATATGACTTTATTTACATTGTGAATAAACATACCTCATCAGACTTAAGCTGGTTTTTTCGTCAATGGGTAGATTTTAACGAAATTCCTTATTATATTTTTGGTTATAAAACTGACAAAACTTATGACGGTAAATTTAAAGTAAGATGTAGAATAAGACAATTATTTGTCCCTGATGATTTTAAAGTTTCAATACCGATTGTGATTTATTATGAAAACAATAAATATCAATATATGCGGATAAATGTAGTTGAGCCATATTCCGAATTCGAATTTCCACTTTTATCCTTAGAACCAAAAGACATTAAATTAAATATATTCCAGTCTATTTTGTGCCAAATTGAAACTGATAATTTTAAGAGGATTAACAAACACACAAGAAAGAGCATATTGAAATAAATCTTGAGGTATTCTAAGGAAAAAACATACTATCTAATTGTTTCATTTTTATTTAAGTTTTATAAATATTTTTGATCTAACAAAATTAAAATGAATAGTAATCATTGATTTTCTTTCTAATTATAAAAATCCTATCATAAAACCAACCTTGTCATGCTTTATACTACATTCGTGTAGTGCAAAATACCTATTATCATAACAAGAAAATTATTTTGAGACGTTTTATAACCTGAAGTGTCATTACATTTAATATAGTAACAATTTTACAAATACAGACGAAATTTTGTTGTTTGTCTTGAATTATTATGTGTTCACAGCAAAATAAATAAATAAAGTTTTGTGAAAAATTTGAAAATTTTAATCAATTTTACGTATTTTAAGGTAAGAATAGGTATGAAGGTTTATAAATAATAAATTTAAATATATTTTTAAAAAGAAATGCAAAATATTGAAAAACTGATAAAACTGAATAAGCCACTTATTCTTGCTTCAAAATCACCGAGAAGGAGAAAACTTCTTGCTTCGCTGGGCTTTGAATTTGAGGTTATGGAATCCTATTTCAAAGAAGATAAAATTAATAATATATATGACTTTAAACAATATGCAATAAATTCCGCTTACAACAAAGCCAATGATGTCGCTACACGCATAGAAAAACCTGCAATTGTTTTGGGTGCAGATACAATTGTGGTTTTGAATAATGAGATTTTGCATAAACCAAAAGATAAAACTGAAGCATTCACTATTTTGCAGCGTTTAAGCGATAACACTCACTTTGTTTATACGGGAATTGCCTTAATTGATACTCTTCAAAATATTAGCATATCAGATGTCCGGACAACTGAAGTAACTTTCAGAAAACTTGACGAGAATGAGATTTGGGCTTATATTGCAACCAATTCTCCAATGGACAAAGCAGGTGCTTATGGAATTCAGGATGATTTTGGAGCAGTTTTCGTCAAACATATTAACGGTTGTTATTATAATATTGTAGGTTTACCGTTAGAGATGTTTTATAATATGTTGAAGCGGTTGGGTAACAATGGTTAATTATTAATTGCTAATAGATGTAAATGAGATTATTTTTTCATTTTTTTGTTAATATATTAATATGAAAATACAATTACATTTTAAATATATAATTTTTGTAATGATTATACAGCTGTGCAATGTTTTTATTGCTAAAGCCGGAGCGGATAATAATGCCGAACGGCTAATTCAACAATTTGAATCCTCCGGCAATACCGGTTTAAGATTTGAAGAGAATATGGGCCAGGTTGTTGACCAGCATGGTTTTCCGAGAAATGATGTTTTGTTGATTGGTAAACTGGGAAATCTGAAGATTATTTTAACTCAAAAAAAGATTAGTTATCAATTTGAGTCTTTGGCAGACGGCAGACCGTCAAACGACGGCAGACAGGTGACAGAAGACAGAAGACAGAAGACAGAAGATAGAAGTCAGAATTTAGCAGACGGCAGACAGGCGAGAAAAGAAAGTGAAAATTCCTTAGATAAACTTAAGATGACAATTGATAACAAGAGTTTAACGAAAGACGAAATTTTTAATGTGCAAAGAGTAGATGTGGAGTTTGTTGATGCCAATAAAAACATAGGAGTAATTACTCTGGGCAAATCTAAGGATTATGTCAATTATATTAGAGCCGGTTCAACACAGCCTGTGACCTACACTTGCTATTCTTACGATACGGTTATTTATAAGAATGTCTATGAAAATATTGACATAGTTTTTTATTCAGGCAAACAGCAAAGTAAAGATATCTTATTTAAATATGATTTTATCGTTCATGAAGGTGGGAAAGTATCAGATATTAAATTGAAATACAATGGATGTTCAGATATTTTTGTTAAAGACGGTAAGCTTTGCATAAAAGCAGGTGATTACACTTTTTATGAGTATGTTCCGCTGTCCTATTTATCGGGACAGGGGCAGTTTCCAATTGAAGTTGGTTATGAATTAACAGCCAATGTGTTGAGCTTTAAGACGAACAAATACAACAAAACTGAATCTTTGACAATTGACCCTTACTTTATCTATGCAACTTATTATGGCGGTTCCGGTGAGGATGTCGGCATGGAGGTTGCCGCTGATTCATATGATAATTACTTTGTTGCAGGATATTCTTCATCAACTGGTAACATAGCAACAACCGGTGCCTATCAAACAGACATGAAAGGTGAAAAGGATGCTTTTTTAGTTAAGTTTTCGAGTGACGGTACAAGACAATGGGCTACTTATTTCGGTGGAAGTAATTTTGATTTTGGGCATAGTCTGGCATGTGATATTACCGGAAATGTATATATGGCAGGATGGACTCAAACACGGACCGGAATTGCAAGTTTGGGTGCATTTCAATATAATTACGGCGGAGGGGAATTTGATGCTTTCCTGACTAAGTTTTCCGGTTCAGGAATTCTTGCATGGTCAACTTATTTTGGAGCACAATACGAGGATTATATAAATGATGTTGTTGTTGACGGAAGGGGAGATTTGGTTTTTATCGGAAGAACATCGAGTCCTTCAAATATTTCTACTGCGTTGGGCTTTCAAGTGGAATTCGGAGGTAATTTTGACGCATTTTTACAAAAGTTCAATTCTAATGGGAACAGGATTTGGGGAACATATTATGGCGGAGAAGGATTTGATGTTGGAATGGAACTTTGTACTGATATTTTTAATAATATCAATATTACCGGATACACACAAAGCAAAACAGGAATGGCTTCTACTGGTGCTTTTAAGGATAGTTTAGATGGAATATGGGATGCTTTTATAGCTAAATTTGACAGAAATGGCATGAGAATTTGGGGAACTTACTATGGTGGGAGTGATGATGATAATGGATGGGGTATAGGCAGTGACGGCTCAGGTAATATTTTGGTTACAGGAAACACTAATAGTTTCCAAAATATTTCAACAGCAGGAGCACATAAAGTAGCTTTGGAGAGCAGTGAGTTGGATGCTTTTGTTGTAAAGTTTAATGCTCATGGTGGAAGAGTTTGGGGCACCTACTTTGGAGGTGAAGATGAGGAATACGGTAATGCGGGAGTAGTTGATGCCTGGGAAAATTTCATTTTTTCCGGAAATACATTAAGCGATACTGGAATTTCAACTTTTGATGCACCTCAAATAGCCCGTTCAAGCCAAAGGGATGCTTTCGTGGCAAAACTAAATAATTCCGGAGAGCAAATTTTTGGTACATTTTACGGTGGCGGCTTAAATGAATTTGGTCATGGAGTTACTGTCGGACTTGATAACAGACTTTTAATGACAGGATATAGTTTGAGTCCGAATTTACTAACTACTAGCGATGCACATCAAAGTTCATTCGGTGGAACTACAGATGCATTTTTAGTTAAAATCGGCGATGCAATGCCCCTGGATAGTATCTGGACAGAGGAATTCACAGATATTTTATGTGCAGATGAAGAAATAATGATACCCTATGAAGTAAGTAAGACATTTACCGCCGATAATATTTTTATAGCCCAGCTTTCAAATACGAATGGAAAATTTACCGAATTTTATAATATAGGAACTTTATCATCCATAACATCAGGTACAATTACTGGGCGGATTCCAAGAGAAACCCGGACCGGTACAAAATACAGGATAAGAGTCATCGGGAACCATCCAAGAGTTATTGGTGATGATAACGGATTGGATATATCAATTTATGAATTACCTGATGCAAAAATTACCGGAGATAATATTGTATGTAATAATGAAAGAAATACATATAAGGCAAATAAATTGCCGAATATGAACTATAAATGGTACGTAACAGGTGGAAATATTGATGGTGCCGATAATAGTGATAAAATAGAAGTATTGTGGGGAACGGAAGGAACAGGATTTGTGAAATTAGTTGTAATAAATACTATTAGCGGATGCAATGATTCAAGCGAAAAAGTGGTTGCAGTTTATCCTGAAATTACGGGCTCAAGCATACTTGGTCCGGGTAAATTGTGCCCAAATAGGGAAACTATTTATTATTGCATAAGAGATGAAGGAATTTTGAATCATTGGGTTGCAACAGGCGGCACTATTATGAGTGATAGTACCGAAGATACTGTTGCCGTAAAGTGGGATGAAGTGAAAACAGGAAAACTTATGCTTATTCAGACTTCTGATGAAAGCGGATGTAAAGATACCAATTGGATTACAGTCGAACTTTATGATTTGCCTAAGCCGTTAATTATCGGCGATAGCGTTGTTAAAGCAAAAACAACAGTAGTATATAGAACTTCTTCTTTGTCCAAGTATTCATATTTTTGGACGGTTGAGGGTGGAACGATTGACGGCTCTGCCGGTAACAATGTCGTATATGTAATTTGGAAGGAGCAAGGTTATGGAACTGTTTGTTTACATCAGACAGACAAGGAAACGGGCTGTGAGGATTCGTTGAAAATAGTCGTTTCGATTAGGGAATCGGCTGAAGAATTTATTTCAGGGAATATAATGGTTTGCAGTTTTTCAAACGAGCGTTACAGGGCAAGCGATACGAACTATAATTATAATTGGAAGATAGGAGGAGGCATACTCATAGGAGATTCGACGGGTAATGAAGCTGAAGTAGTTTGGGACAGCGCAGGCACCGGTTTTGTTTTGCTGATACGTGAAGATAAAAGCAATAGCCGAAAAGATACATTGATTTTGGATATTGAAATATTAGAAACTCCTGAATTTACTATTAAAGGGATTGAGAATGTTTGTGAAGGAGTGGTAAAGACTTATAAAACCGAGATTGAACAAAGCGGAGAAGAAGATATTTCAAAAAATATTATTTATTCGTGGATGGTTAGCGAAGGGAGTATTATCGGGGATGACAGAGCTGATAGTGTTATTGTGTTTTGGAATAGAATAAAGGCGGATAGCTCAGTAAGTTACCTGACAGGAAAAATTGGAGCGTCAATCACCGATACTACAAATAATTGTACAAGCAATAAGAGCCTGGAAGTGGTAATTAACAGAACACCCACAGTAGAATTTACCGGAGATACTTTAGTTTGTGAGAATGAACTTCGTGAATATAAAACTGTTTATAAAGAAGGCATGTTTTACCTGTGGCATATTAGCGGGGGAATAATTACTGCAAATTCAGGTGATACAAGTATTACTGTTAAGTGGGGAAAACAGAGCATGGGATTTGTACAAGTATTAGTTGGGATTCCCAACGGATGTAGCGATTCATTGATGAAATCTGTTACAATTAACCGAGCTCCTGAAAAACCTGTTATTACACAGTCGGGTAAAATGTTGATTTCGAGTGCCGATGAAGGTAATCAATGGTATTTGTCGAGTATATTAATCGAAGGAGCCGAATCGAAATATTATTCACCGGAGGTAAGTGGTATTTATACGGTTCAGGTTAGTTCTGACAATGGATGTTATTCTGAAATGAGTTCTCCTTACAGCTTTAATATCGATGATGTTGATGTTGATGATTTTATTGAAAATGAAATAGTGCTTTTTCCTAATCCTACAAGTGATATTATAAATATAAAATTTAATTTATTATATTATGATGATATTGATATTAAAGTGTATAATTTGATAGGGAGGTGTGTTTATACCGGCAGATGGAGAAGAGAAAAAGGAAAAGAAATTATGGATATTGATTTAGCCGGCTTTACGGATAGTGTTTATTTGTTAACTATCAAGCCGGTTAATGGTTATTTAAGGAATTTTAGAGTGATTAAATATTAGCATAGAGAAGGTAGATAAAGATACGAGTCCACAGTTAGCAGATGATTTAGTTGATTAGAAAAAATTTGTTAAATATAAATTATGGTGTGTGTAATGAAGACTGATTACTATAATGTTGGAAGACAGAAGAAAATGAATTGGGCATTGATTGCCGTTATGTTACTGATTAGTTTGCCTGCTATGGCAATTGCAAGTAGTATATTAAATGAGAATACTTACGATTTTTCGAAATTTTCGAAGCAAAGGGACCTGATGACATTTAATGGATTTATCGAGAATAAAGGGCAAATTGTAGATCAGTCAGGTGAATTGATGAATGAAGCAAAGTTCTTATATAAGAACAAAAACTTTAAGTGTGTATTGAAAGAAGCGGGATTTAGTTATGA
>JAZDIP010000005.1:0-13387 GCA_043804925.1 bacterium
GCATTGCCCTGTTTATAGCGGTTGTTGATGTTATTGATGTATTGTTCCAGTGTCATTTTTCAGTGTATCGTGTGTTGTCTTTCCCTACGGAACGGATCCAAAAATGAGGAAAAAGCAGATGGTTTTAAAAAGCAAAATAAAAATAGGCAATTCTGGCGTCTGTTCGCTTCATAGTTAATAAAATTATATTACTGTCCGGAAAATAGTGAATATTCTGAAAGTGATTCCTCTCTAACTTTGGCTGAGAGGAATCACTCATAAAACTATCATAAATGAAATTATCAGATACATAAGCCTCCTGAAGCCCAATGAAAAAGGGGGGTGAATTTGAACAAAGGGGGGTGAATCTGAACAAGAGCGGGTGAATCTGAACAAGAGCGGGTGAATTTGAACAAGAGCAGGAGAATTTCAACTAGAACGGGGAGAATTTGAACAAGAACGGGAGAATTCCAACTAAAACGGGGAGAATTTCAACTAGAACGGGGAGAATGTTAATATGCACAGGAGAATTTTAACATTAATAAGGAAACAATTTGTCTTTGTAAGGAAAATTACCAATGTGCACATGGAAATTTTCAATGTTCAATGGGAGAAAATCAGTTTGCACCAAGGAAATTTTCAATTGACATATGAAGAAAATCAAAATGTATGTGGTATACCATTCACTCATGTACCCATTCACCTATCCACCCAATCGAAAAACAAGCCTGAAGGTCTAATAAAGATTGTATCTTTGACACAATTAAACAATTATCTCAATATGACAAAAAAGGATAATTCAATAAGAGATAAGATCATTAAAGGTTTGGAATTAACTCATAAGAGGTTGATCCAATCGAAAAAAGATAGAAATCTCGATTTAGTGATCTCGAATAATGGGAAGGTCGTTCGGGTATTGTCTAAAAATCTATAAATCGTAAAATTGCACCATTTTCAATAAATACGGTTTTGTGTGGTCGGAAAACAAAACCCCACAACCCTCAGGTCCTGGTTCCTTGCTCAAAACTCAAACTCCAAACTCTAACCTCCCCATCTCCACCACCGCCACAACAATCTTCTGATACTGTAAAATATCCTCAAACTCAAGCTTACGTTCTTTCCGGTCTTTCAGCCATTTCTTGGCTGGCTGGTAGATGTAAAGGGTAGGGGGCCAAAAAAAGTTGGAAAATTCGGAGCATATTGACCCCTTTATATATTTTCTGCGCAGGTTGTAAGCAGGAGGCATTCCATCCGGCCAATAAAAATAAATTACATTCGGATGAAATAAATAATTAATTTTGGAGGTGATAAATTTAATATGACGCAAATGATTAGTAAGACGTTTAATATAATTGTTGAACAGGGTGTGGACGGGTATTTAATTTCATCGGTTATTGAATTACCAGGTTGCCATACTCAGGCTAAAACCTACGATGAGCTTTATGCCAGGACAAAGGAAGCAATCGAACTATACCTGGATGAGAAAAAGCGTTTTAAGCCTTTGAATAAATTTGTTAGTTTGCAGCAAATTTCGGTGTAATTATGTCGAAGCTGCCTTTGTTAACAGCTAAAGAACTGATTAAAATTTTAGTCAGCCTGGGTTTTGATTTAAAACGGCAAAAGGGAAGTCATAAATTCTTTCAGCATAAAGATGGTCGAACTACTGTTTTTCCTGATCATGGTTCAGAGCAAATAGACAGGGGATTACTTAATAAAATAATTAAACAGGATCTGATGATGTCGATTGATGAATTTATCAATTCAAAATAGGAAAAGTATCTACCACCTTGTACAACTTGCTCTGTAACCAGTTGTACACTTTAAGACGGAATGTCACCAACCTAAACCACACAGCCCTCATGTCCGGTTTCCTTGCTCTAAACTCAAACTCCAGACTCCAACCCCAACTACTCAACCCCCACCAAATCAACTTCCCCCATTATCCTCCCCGTCTCCACCACCGCCACAACAATCTTCTGATAATCTAAAATATCCTCAAACTCAGGCTCGTGTTCTTTCCGGTCTTTCAGCCATTTTTGTGCAGGTTGGTAACTGTAAAGGGTAGGGGGTCATAAAAAGTTAACAAATACTGGTACTGCAATTAGTTTTATTTTGTAGCTTTATTAAAAAAGGATTACAAATGCTGATCTGTATAACTGAACGGGGTGTTTATGAATACCAGGCAGACCTATAAAATAGTTGTTGGGCATTTTAACCGCACAGCTCAACAATTAAATCCTTAATTGATGATTTTGTATATTTGTAAAAAAAGATAGAACATGAAAGCCATTGAGATAAATTCTAAAACAGATAAATCAGGGCACTTAAAAATAAATTACAAACTTAACAGGGCTGATAGTAAAGTCCGTGTTTTGATACTTCTTGATGATGACTCTTCAGAGAAAGATGAGGATGTTTTATGGATGAATTCCATTTCAAATAATCCGGCGTTTGACTTTTTAAACGACTCTGCAGAAGACGTTTATTCAATAAAAGACGGAGAGCCATTTAATGATTAAAAATTCGATTGTACTAGTCCCGTTTCCTTTTGATGATTTTTCCTCATCGAAGGTCAGACCAGCAATTTGTTTGACAAATGAGATCGGAAAGTATAATCATGTGATAATCGCTTTTATTTCAAGTAAAATTCCTGAGGATTTGATTGAGAGTGATTTAATCATTAAAAAACAATCTGAATATGGTAAAGGCACAGGATTAACTGTTGATTCGGTAATAAGATTGCACAAAGTTGTAACTATTCCAAAAAGTTTAATTAAAAGAAAGCTTGGAATGGTCAATAAAACGATTGTTCTTGAGATAAGAAACAAAATAAGTCAGTTATTTAATAATGAGTGAAAACGCCCTGCAACAATCAGTAAGTCCGATGCCCGGCTCCTTCCTGGAAAGAAATTTTTTATTCAAATTTGATAACTGAATTAAAATTTAAAACAACAGATATGCTTACTGACATTCATCCAAAGTTACCAATGCGGGACAAAACTGCAATAAGGGATTTTTACATTAATAAGCTTGACTTTCAGGAATTTGGGAGTGCTGACTTTGATGGTTACCTGATGTTGAAAAAAGACAGCATCCAAATCCATTTTTTTGAGTTCAAAGAACTTGACCCAAAAGAAAACTATGGGCAAGTTTACATCAGAACTGATAATATTGACAAATTTTACCAATCATTATTAGACAAGAAAACTCGCATACATCCAAATGGACAATTAGAAATAAAACCATGGGGACAAAAGGAATTTTCTATACTTGACCCGGATAACAATTTGCTGACTTTTGGGCAAAGTATATAGCAAATAATGAGCTTAAACAGGTTGAATAAAAAACAACGAACCGCTGACAACAGTATGCCTGATGCCTTGCTATTCATTAGTTCCGGCGATTTTTGTATACATGAATTTAATCGGATGCTGAACATGAAACGTAAAAATTTCTGCACTGGGTCTACCGCCAAACCTGGCGACTATTTCAGAACAACCCGACATGATTTTGTAACCGACATCAGAAATGAAAGTGAGTACTCAAACATAAAAGTGAAAACATGAACATTGAAGCGCTGATAAAAAAATACATTGACAGTTTACCCGATCCCAAACGTTCCGAAATTGAAATATTACACCAGCAAATCCTTCAATTATTGCCAAAAGCTAATTTATGGTTTTTAGACGGGAAAGACGAAAAAGGTAAAATCGTTTCCAATCCGAATATTGGATATGGACTTCAGACAATAAAATATTCTGACGGAAAGACCAAAGAGTTTTATCAAATTGGTATTAGTGCAAATACAACTGGGATATCAGTTTATATAATGGGCATTGAAGACAAAAAATATTTACCTGAAACCTATGGGAAAACTATTGGTAAGGCAAATGTAACGGGTTACTGCATAAAATTCAAAACCTTAAAAGACATACATATTGACATTCTTAAATTGGCAATTTTGGACGGTGTAAAGAAAACCTCCTGATCTATATTAAAATAAAACCGGATGGCTTTGACAAGACTTGATCATAAAAAACATTGAACCTTAACAGCACTATTGCACTATGGTACAGTAAGTTCAAATATGATCAATAACCCATCATCCTGTTACAAACCAGGTGTATTTGCTTTGGATAATAATTTTCCTTTTGGCCTGTAAAACTGAAACCGACAGTTTTTTCATACCGGATTCGTTTTGTAATAACCACCCACAGGGTCCCAATTCATCTTTGCGAGGGAAAATATCAATTAACATGGGTAATTTCCAATGTGCGGGGGTAATTTCCAATGTGCACTACGAAATTTTCAATGTGCACGGGGAAAATATTAATTTGCACCATGAAAATTCCAATTGACACGTGAAGAAAATCAAAAAGTATGAGCCGATACTATTTTGCAAAATAGTCAACGGCTATTGTTTTTGAAACCAAACGGCTCAGCATACTTAACCTGAATAAATCAGTTTGGTCAATAGTGGCCGGTTTATTGCTTAGCAAATAAACAGCAGGTTTATTCTTTTTTCCTAATACAATCTGATTTGGATCGCTCTGAAAGATTGCTATCGGTTTATTCTCGATGAATATAACCGATCGGAATGTTTTGCCGCTTGAAATAATTGAAAAATTTTGATTGCGCAGGATCCCCGTAATGGCAAAGTTATAATCTTCCGGAATATTCCCGTAAGAATAAGGTTTAGCAATTCCAACACGACTTTCGGAATCAATTCTGGATAGCCAGTTCTGAATTTCCTTTTCGGATGTAAAATTTGTCTTCAGGGCAAACCTGCCGATGGTATCACTTTTTTCAAAAATAATTCCATCAGCTCCGTTCCTCCAATCCACATAAATTCCTTTTTCAGTGCTGAGAGAGGTACTGCCGTCATCATTTTTTACACGTTCTCTTGTCTTTTCAAACATTCCGGGGAAGTAAAGCTGAACGTTCCAGTTAAATTCAGTATTGTTGGCTACCAGTTCATCCTCCTTCATCCATATGGATTCGGTGGATGAGGAAGTAGTAATACCGGTCAGTAAGGTTACGGCTCCTCCGCTGAAATTACCTAAAAACTTATTGGGTGCTTTGAAGGCTTCTTTGGGAGCTTTTTCCTTAAGTGAAATCTGATTTAACTTAGGGTGGTTAATTTGATATAATGATTTTAATGCCCGGGGCTTGTTTATTGGGATAGAGTCGTATTCCATTAAAATTTTCTGGCTGAATAAATTAAAATTTGCCAACGAAAATATAGCGATCAGACAAAATTTCAACATCCGGGGATTCATATTCTTTTTCTGTTTTAAACACAGGTACCGGAATTTTGTTCGTACCGGGCATTTGTATCCGGCAAAACGTAAACACTTCTGAGCGCATTTCATTATCAAGGCTATGAGCCTGAGCCAGGTCGGTTTGATTATATGTATAAATGGCCTTCAGTTACGACGGGATTCCGTTATCAGAAACCAGGAGGTAACTTTGTTTTTCGCACAGGAATTGCCTCATCTGATGGGCTTTATATTTCAATGGGTTGCTTTTTAAACATTTGTATGAATCCAACATAGTATCGAAATCCATCCTAAACCGTGCAGTCCTCTTACCCCATTTCCTTGCTCTCAACTCCAAACTCCTTATATACATTCCCGTTTCCTCCAGCGCTACAAGATTTTTCTGATAGTGTAAAATATCCCAAACTCATGCTTGCTTTCTTTCTGGTCTTTCAGCCATTTCCATCCTGACTGTTATCCCACCTCTCATTTCTCCCTTTCTAACTCATCAACCGAGTATTTTGGAATTTATTTCTCACTATAAAGTGACACAAGAAAAAGCAATGCCTGAAAAAAAGGAATGTTTGTTTAATTGCTATAATTAAAATTGCTAATTTTATTATAATATAAAAACCAATGATAATGAAAAAGTTATTCTTTTTGATAATTGTTATTGTTACAATAATAGATATTTCATGCAAAAAAGAAAATGATGAGTCATTTACAGACTAAAGCAGCATACAACAGGCAATATTCGTAAGCCGAGCCATAAGGGAATTTAATGTTTTGCAGGTAAATTCAATTCGGTACAAGTTTGATAATCCTGAACATCTGAACTCCGGCCTGCGGGTATTGCTGATGCAGTGATGAATACCGGGTATACTCTGATGCAACAATTAATTGATTACATAGAACAGTTTGCTAAGCTGGATCAGAACTATATTCAAAAAGTCAAAAACAAAGAACTTGTCAATCCCTGGATTACAAAAACAATAAATAGCGGCACACCATATGTTTGACAAATTGATCGATAACATTAAGAATGACAAAGCAAAACTGGAAATTTTTCAGGATTTATTTGTGGAAAAGGAAATTGCCTCCAAAACAGTCTTATTACAAGAGGGAGAAATATCCTATCAAGCTCACTTTATAAAAAGGGGGTGTTTACGTCAGTGGTTTAATAAAGATGGGAAAGATATTACATTTCAATTCTTTTTTGAAAATCAGGCTGTTGCTTCTATTGATAGTTTTATGAACAATCAGCCTAGTTTGTTTACAATTGAAAGCATTGAACCATCAATTATTCTTTCGTTCAACAAAGAAAACTTTGACCAACTCAAACAGATTTACCCTGAATTTAAAGACAGTTTTCAGGATGTTCTTTTTCAAAGATTTAGAAATTATTCCCAGCTTTTTCTATCCCGTATCAGAGATACACCTCAGGAACGATATGAAGACCTGATTAAAAATTATCCGGAAATCATTAAACGGGTTCCTCAACATTACATCGCTTCCTTTTTAGGCATAACTCCAATTTCGCTTAGCCGTATCAGAAACAGAAAATAATTCTCATTTCTTAACAAATGTTATCGCACGGATGCTGACTTTTCAGAAACTTTGCTAAAAAATATGGGAATATGAGGCAAAGATACAGCAGACATAGGCATGCCCGTACAGCATTTGTTTCTCTCGACAGTAAAAAATGTATGGCATGCTGGCAATGCCTGGAAGTTTGTTCAAACAATGTAATCGGGAGAATAAATATGCCATGGCATAAACACGCAAAATTCGTAAATGCTGGTAGTTGTACGGGCTGTTTTAAATGTGTTAAAATATGCGAAACACATGCAATCAGCAAACTATTCAGGGAAAAAGAGGACAGGCAAAATGGAAAAGTATTTTAAAAGTTTTATAATAAATACAGGCTTATTTATTTCAGGATTAGTAAGCGTTTTTTCAGGATTACTCATTCAGGTGAAATATCATATGGGTAACCATGGAAAAATTACCGTAAATGATCAGTTATTCGGAATAAGTTATCCGTCATGGTCAGCTATTCATAAGATTTCTATTGTAATACTTTCCTTATTAATAATTGTTCATATTTCCCGGCATTGGAAATGGTATAAGCTGGTAATCAAAAAAATGCTCATTGCAAAAAACTTAAAAGTATTGATCTTATCTGTTATTTTTATCCTGGTTGCTGTTACCGGATTGATTCCCTGGTTTATTGATTTAATGAATGGCGACGAAGTGCAGCGAAAGGCTTTCATTGAGATACATGATAAACTTGCAATAATTCTTTCGGTATTACTTATTCTTCATGTTAACAAGAGAATAGAATGGTTTTTTATTACTTTTGAAAAAATAATAAATAAAAACAGCACGCCACAACTTCAATAAGTAAGTATGGTAAGGCATCTCCGGGCTAAAGGCTTCGCATCAGGTCCGGTCTTTACTGACCTTTAAGCGCTCCGGAACCGGCACCAAACTTACCTTCGGCCGTTCAGCCAGTGGAAAAAAGAACTTCAAAAAGATTTCATGAATAATCCAAACAGATATATTGGTTGTTGTGGTGCTTATTGTAAGACATGCAAACCTTTTACTGAAGGATTTTGTAAAGCTTGTAAAATTGGATTTGACACAGGGGAACGGGATATTGATAAAGCGAAATGCAAGATTAAATTATGCTGCTTTAAAGATAAAAAATTGGATACCTGCGCAGATTGTAAAGAAATTGAGACCTGCCCGATTATTCAGGCCTGGTATACCAATAGGGGGTCGAAATATAAAAAATATAAGGAGGCAATTTATTTTATTAAAGAGCACGGCTACCCTGATTTTTTTGAAATAGCTGAAAACTGGAAAAATGCGTATGGAAAATACAATCACTGATTTAAAATATATTATTTGAAACAAGTGTTCTTAACTTAATATCAATTGGATATATTTACACTTCAGAATCAGAAAATTTGAATCGTAAACTTGCCCTTATATTATTTTTATCCTGCATGCTGGCCCCTTTAACCACAACCAGCATCTTTCTGAAATTTCAGAAGAAGCTGGTTAAAAGGGAGGTGAAGTGGAACATGATTGCCGGACTTGACAAAGATGAGCTGGTTCTGTTAAAATTTACAGAAGAAGAGTTGGTACTGAAACTCCGATGGGAACATTCAAAGGAATTTGAATACCACTATCAGATGAATGATATAGTTGATCAAGCAATTCAGGGCGACTTCACCATAGGTATGATCGGAAAAAAAAGAGGTAAGGTCGGCTCCACTTTGGCTAATGTCGGGAAAAATGAGGAAAGGGCGCAAGAAAACGCTTAAAAGCAGGAGAAAACGCTTAAAAGCAGGAGAAAATGCTTAAAGGCAGGAGAAAATGCTTAAAGGCGTAAGAAAGTGATTATATACGGAAGAATACGCTTAAAGACGGCTTAACTATGCTTAAAGACGGCTTAACTATGCTTAAAGACGGCTTAACTATGCTTAAAGACGGCTCAACTATGCTTAAAGACGGCTCAACTATGCTTAAAGACGGCTCAACTATGCTTAAAGACGGCTTAACTACGCTTAAGGACAGCTCAACCATGCTTTAGGGCAGCTCAACTACGCTTAAGGGCGACTCAACTACGCTTAAGGACAGCTCAACTACGCTTAAGGGCGGCTCAACCATGCTTAAGGTCAGGAAAAAATGATTTAATGGCAACTCTATCATGTTCAGGGTATGGAAGAATTAAATTAAGATCAGCTTATTTATCGGATAAATTAAAACAATTTGAATATTAGTTGTATAAGGTTCAAAAAAAAGTTAACCAATACGGATGCTGCAATGAGTTTTGTTTTATAGCTTTATTAAAAAAAGAAAAAATAGAAAACCCATAAGCAGAAATGGGTGTATTGGGATGACAGGTAGCTGTATAAACTCGTTAGCACCAAATTTATGAAGCCACGCCTATTCATATTAACAAATTTACTTCTTGTAATTTCCGGTTGCTCAGCAACTCTGGAAATAACTGAAATCAATGGTTTAAATAAAGCTACATTTAAACCACTATATATTGAACCTGATATAGAATTGTATAATTTACGAATTGATATCATAAGACAAACGTATGACGACCGAATAAATGACTCAATTTCTGAAACAAAAGAAGTACCTTATCATAAGCTTGGGTTTGATTTAGGTAATGGAATGTTTTATGATTTAAATGATAATCTTTCCTTGAGAATAGATTATTTATTAAATATTGACACAAAGGGTGATTTTAAAATCGAAACCTCATATGCTAATAAGAAATGGAATAGGATTTACTCAAGTCAAAATGACGGGTTTACCATTGAATATACAAATCGGAAGAAGACTTATACAATGTTTCAAATCAATAGGCTTAATGATAGTTTAAGCATTTTCTATAAAAACAAATATGGATATTCTATAGTTAAAGATGATTCAGCAATGGTCTATATGGATGGCAAAAGAATTATTGATAAAGTTCAAAAAAAAGACGAAAACTATTATTATCAGAAATTAAAAAAAACAATTGATGAGTATAAATATGTTGAGCATGATCTGATTCTCGATAGTAAGTATAAAATTGCTATGAGTCAAAGTGGTGATGTCTTAGAGATTTTTAGAATGGGTAAAAAAATGGATTATCCACAATATAAAATTATTAAAAATGAAAAAATGATATTTATTTTCAATGACAAATATCATGGAAAAAAGATTGTAATGGATGAAGGAAAATTTACACTATACCATAACGATGTAAAAATTTGCGATTACACAAGAGTTGAATAAAATAATAATTCCCTATCAGCAGACTCTTAGTGTAATGAGTTATTGTTTTTTTTATAACAATGGTCTAAATTTGATCTGATTTCCCGAAAATGAGTTAAGAACAATACTGTTTTTATAGTTTTCATTTAAAACTTTTGTAATGAAAACTCAATTTTCTCTCTTGTATTTTTTTATTCAATTCGTTTATTGTTCATTTGATTCTCTCGAACAGCGAGCAAATCAAAAATTCCCTTCTTTTGGTTTAAGAGTAATTAATCTATTAGGATATTGCTCAATAATCGTCCCTTTTTTACGAGTTCATAGCATTTTTAAGTAGGTACTTCATAAAATCTTGAGGTTTATTAATCTATTTTAAAAGATTAACTAAATTCTTTAAACTCATGAAAATTAAAATAATTTTTTTCCTGATGTTATTCTTTGTAGTCCAATCAGTCTTTGGCCAATACAAATGGGGTATGCTTTATTCTGACTATTCATAAACAAATAATTATTTAAAATGGGTTTGGTTTATTAATCAAAATGAGGGATGGGTTACAGGGATGTCAGGTATTCTGTTACACACAACAGATGCCGGTGAAACATGGAATAACGTTAATTTAGGGGTGGAAAGTACTGAACATTTATATACTGTAAAGTTTTTAAATGAAGATGTTGGTTGGATTGCAGGTCATCATTCAATTATGAGAACAATTAATGGAGGACAACAATGGTCCATTGTTATGAATTCTGATGTAATAATGAGAACCTCACTTTACCCGATATCCGATTCTGTTGCATGGATTGTGGGCTGTGAATATGGGAAACTTTATCATTTTAAATATACTTTTCATGCTAATGGTACTATTTCAAAAAATTGGTGGATGAGAACTATTTCTAGTGATGTTTATTTTAATTGCATATATTTTGGTGATGAAAATACAGGCTGGTCAGTTGGTTTATCTGGTAATATTGTAAAAATTACAAATGCAGCATCTGATTCTCCTTCCTTCAATAACCAGATCAGTGGTACAACATCTGCACTGAGAGGTGTTCATATGGCAGATGTTAATGAAGGTTGGATTGTTGGGGATCAGGGAACAATTTTACATACAATTGATGGAGGAACTAATTGGGTGACTCAGGTGAGTGGAACAACAAACAACCTTTATTCTGTTCAATTCATAGATAAAAACATAGGCTATATTGTAGGAAATGCTTCTACAATCTTAAGAACTATCAATGGTGGTTCTAAATGGGAAATTGATACTATGGCCAATTTTGAAAACCTGCGAAGTGTTTTCGTTGTTGATTCTATGACGGCATGGGCTGTGGGTCAGGACAGATCAATAAACAAAAGATTCTATGTACCTGATACTCCAACTCTTTTAAGTCCTTCGAAAGGCATCGAAGATCAGCCGTTGGATTTGACACTGAATTGGAATACTTCGGACAGGGCTGTAAGTTATTCTTTGCAGGTTTCAATAGCCTCTGATTTCAGCAGCACGATACTTGACGAAAGCGGGATTAGTTCGACAAGCAAAGTGTTAAGCGGACTTGCAAACGGAACCGAATATTTCTGGAGGGTATGTGCCAGCAATTCAGGCGGGACAAGCGAATGGTCAGAAGCATGGAATATAACAACTGTTCCTGCAATACCTGATTCTCCAATTCTTTTAAGTCCATTAAATGGCGCAGAAAATCAGTCTCTGGATTTGACCTTGACTTGGAATGCTTCGGACAGGGCTGTAAGTTATTCTTTGCAGGTTTCAACAGCCTCTGATTTCAGCAGCACGATACTTGACGAAAGCGGGATTAGTTCGACAAGCAACGTGTTAAGCGGACTTGCAAACGGAACCGAATATTTCTGGAGGGTATGTGCCAGCAATTCAGGCGGGACAAGCGAATGGTCAGAAATATGGAATTTGACCATAATAAGTATAGTTGGTATATATGAAATAAGTTCACAAGAGCAAGTTAGAATTTATCCAAATCCTGCTTCAGATATTATTAATTTTGAAGGAATTGAACATGAATTTGTAAATATCTCTATTTTTTCACTTGATGGAATATTATTAAAACAAATAAATGGGGAAGGGGTAAAAATAATAGATATATTTGATTTACCGGATGGAATTTATATCATACAAATCATAAATTACAATCGTATTTTTACACAGAAATTAGTAAAGAATTAAGTTTAGTAGAAACACTAATAATCAGAGACGTGATTGTTTGCTATAATGGCCCCGAAGTTTAATTGTTATGGAAAGGATTTGTCTTTATTATCAATTCACATCTGCTGGGAATCCCGTTTGGTCAAAATGGTTATATTTAAAATAACTAATACGAACATTAGAAATGAAAACTCTATTTTTACATTTTTTTGTGATCATAGCATTATTGAGCTGTTCAAAAAAAACTATTGATTTGCCTGAAGTTGAATCCTCTTTAACTTTATCGTGCGAATTTTTAAATGATACAATCATAAGGGATTATGAATCAATTCTAACAGAATCTCAGGATAGTTTTTATATTAATTTATGGAAGTCTGAATTACTGGAATCAAATGAAATCGATAGCAATTATTTTATTACCCATTTCAAAAATATACATCTTTCTTCAAATGAGTGGAAGGGAGGAATAACATTCCGAATTGAGTATTTATTTACGTATGAATGGCTGAAATATAAGGTTAAGGATGAATTCATGATAAAACTAAATTCTTCATGGATCAACTATAAGCATTTGGATATTCCAAGAGATATATTGTTAAATGAAAGTTGGACAAGATATAATATCAGAAATGAAATTAACTACGAGGGAACTTGCAAAGTAAATAAAGTAGAAAAATTACTATTTAAATCTTGTGAAGAAGCATGTCAATGCTTTAAGGATTCATCAGGATATGATGAAATATTCCCGGAAAGAATTTCTTTATACGTACCAGGAAAATTGCCCAGAATTGATGGATATCCTTACTTTATAGGTAGTGGAATAATTGATAGTACTTCCTTCGGTTGTGTAATTGGTTATTTTAATATTATTAATGGTGAATATAAGGTTTGGGAAGATTATTGCGGACCAATTAACTAAAACATGGTCGCTAAAAATCAGTAAAACAAATTGCTTGCTATTATATAGTTTCAGAATTTTTTAATTAGCCCTAAGACTTTTTTTAGGACAGACATTAGCCGTGGAATATTTTTGATACCATTTTCTGAATATCAACAAAAATCTGTCAGAATGAAAAAATTTAGCTTGTATTTCCTGTGTTTTTTTATCTTTCTGAACTCTTGTGAAACCAATCAAAATGAAACGGATAAAACAGATAATCCGGTTTTTCAAAAAGTAAGTATAAGTGGCTT
>JAZDIP010000006.1:0-4312 GCA_043804925.1 bacterium
CAAAAAAAGCAGTTTATCCGAAATATTCCCGATAAATTCCGAATTATGCTCGATTAACAAGACCGTTTTACCTTCCTTTTTGAGATTAAGCAGCAGTTCCTGAATTTTTTTCTGGTATTCGGGATTAATTCCTGCAACCGGTTCGTCGAGAAGCAATAATGCGGGATTGTTCGCCATGCAACAAGCCAAAGTCAGGAGTTTTTGTTGTCCATAAGATATTTCACCTGCCCGGCTGTTTTCGACATCCTGAAGATAGACTTGCCCAATTATTTCTCCGGCTTTTTTGCCGAACTCGTCATTTTTCTGCTTCAAAACACTTTTTGGCAACATTGCATTGAAAATATTTTCACCGGGGTTATCTTTCATTGCCAACACTATGTTCTCTTTTACCGTCAGTTCCTTAATAAGCCGTAAATCCTGAAAAGTTCTTGCAATTCCAATTTTATTTCTGAAAACCGGAGACTGACCATTTAATACTTGCTCCCGATAAATCAGCTTACCTGAATCAGCTTTCAAAAAGCCGGTGATAATGTTAAACAAAGTAGTCTTACCCGAACCATTAGTACCCATCAGTGCTGTGATGGTTTTTGGCTTCAGTTCAAAGCTAATCCCTTTCAGGACTTTCTTTGAGCCAAAGGCAATATGTAAGTTTTCGGTTTTAAGCATAAAATAATATATTAAAGGGTCATATCAAATAAAACAAATTTAATGTATAAATTTCGTTTTAAAAATTCTTTTTATAATCCAACTTTCTTAGCTAATATTTTTATTGCAAGTTTTGCCATAACTTCTAAACTCCAGGATTCGCCTGCAACACCTAATTCATTTTTGACTTCTGCCCAAATGCCTTTGTCTCTGATTGCGTCGAGAAGGTCATATCCTTTCATTGTGATAGAATTAATAGAAACCGATAAGATAATTCCACTTTCAATGTCAAAATACTCGCCATCAATATAATCGTCATCTATCAATAGTTTAAAATGACCAACAACATCTCCGGTTTTGTAATCCGGAAAATCAATTCCGGCATCAGTATCATAATTTTCATCAAATGTCATTTCAAATTGACCGTTCTTTGATCCAGCAAATAGCAAAATATCTCGGATTAAATCTTTGTTTCTTTTCATATCAATTTCCTATTCATATATCAATTATTTCTTATACATTTACCATAAACTTTTTCATTGCTGTCATTTTCACTTCATAAAATTATCCACATCAATTGTATCAATGCCGTTCACTGCTATTTCGGCATTAATTCCGCATTCTGCTTCCAGCTTTTTATGATCCTGTGAAAATAGATTTGCTATTTCCGTATCCATATTCTTCGATATTCAATTCGAAAAACATTTATTTATCTAGCTTTCCGTTACTTTTCCAATTCAGCATTTATATCATTAATTAAAACATGTATTTCATTTTTTATTTCTTCAAGTATAGTCCTAATAGAAGAAACATTTGTATTCACTGTTGCTTCAATGTTGGTTAACTTAGTCTTAATTTTTGAAAATTCATTAATTTTATCAATTATTTTTCCTGCCTTTTCAAGGATAGCCGATTTATTTACACCTTCGATTATTTGCCCTTTAACTTTTGTCATGTATGATCTTGCCCATCTTAAAGCAAATTCCAAATAATCAATACTTGTAATGATTTTGTTGTTATCATAGAATCCAAAGGCATTAATGAATTTTGGTAGCTGAGATTCACTTTTTGTAACAAATATTGAAAATTCAACACCTCTTAGTTTCATTGCTTCATCCAAATAATGAGATATATACGGATAGGTAAGGTTTTCTTTATCTTCAGCTTCAATAACTATCTCAAATCCTTCTTTAAATTTATATTTAAAATCTCCCTTTTTCCTTTGAGTTCCAGCTTCAGGAGTTTTACCAATATATTCAACCATATCTTCTGTAAATTTTGCGATTTCGTTCAATTTAATATCAACATCATCTTCGAATAGTCCACCTTTTGCTGATGATTTTGAAATTGATTCCTTTTCACCTTCCTTTTTTGAAATTGTTTCTCTTAATTTTATTATTTCTTCATTAAAACTATTAGTATAATTTTTAATAATCTTGTCAATTGCAGTTAAAACAGGTGAATCCGAACCAAATAAAGTAGTTGTTTCATCTTTAAGTTTTTTAGCAAAAGTCCCGTCAATTCTGTCATCCAGTTGCAAATTAATTTTCTTTTCAACGTCATCAACCGTTTTCTTGAATTTCCCTAAATAAGATGTTTCTAATTCAGGATTAAAATTATCTTTAGCGGCTTTTATCTCTTCAAGTATAAATGAATATTTTTCTGATGAGGTTTTCTGAGCAGTATCTAT
The DNA here is from genome assembly GCA_043804925.1 of bacterium. Classification (GTDB taxonomy): domain Bacteria; phylum Bacteroidota; class Ignavibacteria; order Kapaibacteriales; family UBA2268; genus ChocPot-Mid. The sequence goes on from JAZDIP010000006.1 coordinate 2,336, forward strand.
CAGCAATTGCGATTCACTTTTGACATTTGCGAGTAATGGTTTGATTTCACCCTTAAAATCATTAAGACGGTCTCTTAAGAAATCTACAGTTTTTTTCATGTATGAAGCATCTTTGTTCGGATTGAAATATTCATCCATTTTATTCTCAATTTTATCTTGAATATTATTCTCAAGTTGGAGCATCAAGTTGTCGAACTTAACAACCATGCTGTTCAGTTCTTTCTTGACAAACTCGACATCTCTGGAGGATTGTACTCTTTCCCAAACGGCTACACCAACAGAAAGCAGTTTTTCAACAACCTGACATTGATTACTGCCGTTTGCTACTTCTTTTTTTATGAAGTCAATTATTTCAACATCATTAATTTGACAATTGATTGTTAAACTCATAATAACACCTCATTTAAAATTTGACTTAATAATTTATTGAAATCACCTTGCTTCGTCAATTAAAATTCTCATATTTCTCCATGAAAATATTCGCTGCCAAAAAGTCAGCTCTCTTAATTTGTTCAAAAGTAAATTTAATTTTTCCATTTTTCCCTCATAATCCTTTATTGATTTTATATTTCTATTTTATCATATTCTTTCTTTATATAAACATAGCAAATCTTCAATTTCTGCACAAGTTAGATTACAAGATTTTATTGGTTCAGGAAATTCTTCTTTTTTCAGATCTTTTTTATTAATCATACCAAATATTTTCTTGGCTCCAATCAGAGTTCCACTGTGCAAATAGACTTTTTCCGGTAAAATATTCAAGTATACCCCAATTCTGTGAGCAGTATCATAAATTGTCAAATCACCTATTCCTTTTATTTTACTAGAATCAATAACTTTATACAAATCGTCAAAGTTTTTAACAGATTGAATAGGATCAGTTCCCTCAATAAGTCTATCCTTAAATTCATTTAGAAGAGTATTTGAAATTCTTTTTTGATGATTATGTTTTCTATCAGGTAGAAGTGAATAGCATAAATATTCAACTGCTTGATAATGTCTTATTCCATGTGGAGTATAATGATTCGTTTTTGTTTCTTTTTTGTTCCCTTTTGTTTCTTCATAAAGCCGATGAAGGTTTTTAACTTCTTTACGAATTTCTTTGTAACGTCTTAAAAAATGTTTAGTCAACCAGATATTCCTTGTTTTTTTTAGGTGTGTCATTTGTTATTCTTTCATTTATTAATACATGTTTCTAATATATTTCATTTCCTACTCCCCACTCCATACATTAAACCTCAATCCTAGGGCACCTTTTAAAATACTTCTGCCAAAGTTGATATTACTATTGTAATCAATGTTGAGTAACAAATCACGGTTCAGTGAATAATAATATGAGCAAGAAGCAAAAATCTCTATCGGAAATAATTTTATATCTTTTTGTATATTTAATTCTATATCAAAATTCAAACCACTACAATAAGTATCAAGATTCCTATCCATGGTTCGTTTGCTACCACTCCAGAATACACCTAAATCAGTTTTAATCCCAAATTTTGTTTCTTGAATACGAAAAACATCAAAGAGATAATGACATACACCTAAAGATACTAAATAGCAATCCCACTCACTTATCCCAGGTTTGGAAATTTTTGGATCAATATATTCCATTCTTAATCCCAAATCCTTCCAAAATCCTAAAATAGGATATAAGTTTAAATGGAAAATAGCTCCTAGTGATGCAGATGTTTCCACCTCATTCGATGGATAAAACAAATTTAATGATGCTGCAAGGGAATATAAAGGAAAATGTTTTTTAGGAATTTTTACCCTCAAATCCTCTACAATATTGTGATATTCCTGAATCGAATCAAGATATAACCTGTGTTTTTGGTTCATATTCTCAATTTGTACTTTATTCGCAGTTGTTAGCCATTCAAGTTTATATATGCTGTCAATAAAATTTTTATTTTGTTTAATAAGTGTATCCAAACAATATATATAATACTGTTTAATGTTGACAATACTGTCAGTAAA
>JAZDIP010000007.1:0-107536 GCA_043804925.1 bacterium
AATAATTTATCATATTGGAAGCTATACTCCCCAAGAAAATGAATCTAAACCTAGAATAATTAAAATCGAACAAAACAGTTCATATTTTAATGATAATTTATATATTTCTTATATTAATGAAACACCACCAAGTTCAATAAAGTCAAGAACATGGTGGAAGGTAAAATGGCTATTAACTTACTAATTCATTTAAAGGTATTTTATGTATAAAACAATTTCTCTAATAATAATTTTATTATCTACATTCCTTTTAAATTCTTGCATGGACGATGAAGAATGTAAAGATCAACTTACTGAATGTGAAACACTGATTGAGGATTTACAAACAGAGAATTATGAGCTGAAATCAATGGTTGATGATCAAGAAGAAGAAATAATAAGATTGAAATCAGAAGTTGATGACTTAGAATCCCGTAACTCTGAACTAGAAAGTGAACTTGATGATTGCAGAAGCAACTCAAATTATTATGAGTAGTATAGATAAAGATTACCTCTTTTTTCCTTAAATTACTGTTTCTCTAATTTGTTAATTTAGTATTTTTTGTTCTATATGGCACAAAAAGAAGCTAATTTTTTAAAATGTTAATAATCGGAAATAAAATGGATACTACTCAACACAACAAAATAGTCAGCTTTATTTGGAGTATAGCTGATGATTGCCTAAATGGTAAATACGTTAAAAAAGATTATGGTGACGTTATTCTTCCTATGACAGTAATTAGAAGATTAGATATTCTTCTTGAATCAACGAAAGAGAAGGTTTTAAAAGTTAAGCAAGACCTTGACAAGAAAAAAATTATCAATCAGTATCCCATCTTGTGTCAAGTAACCGGACAGGCTTTCTATAATTCAAGTCCATTTTTATTAAAAGATTTGAGGTCTAAAGGTTCACATCAAACTCTCAAAGCCGATTTCGAAACTTATCTTGATGGTTTCTCTGATAATGTGCAAGATATTATAGAAAAATTTCAATTTAGGAATCAGATAAAAATTTTAAGTAATGCTGACAGACTTCATAGTGTTATTGGAAAATTTACAGATTACGAAATAAATCTTAGTTCTGAACCTGTTTTTGATGCAAATGGTAAAATTATAAAACCCGGTCTTGATAATCATTCAATGGGCACAATTTTCGAAGAATTACTAAGAAGATTTAATGAAGAAAGCAATGTAGAAGCTGGAGCTCACTTTACACCAAGAGATATTATCAAATTGATGTCAAATATCATATTTCTGCCTATAGAAAAACAAATAGAATCGGGAACCTACCTAATTTATGATGGTGCTTGTGGTACAGGTGGCATGCTGTCATTAACTGAAAAATCATTATTAGAAATTGCTAAAGGACATAACAAAGAAGCTTCCATACATCTTTATGGTCAGGAATCATTAGATAAAATTTATGCAATAGCCAAAGCAGATATGCTGTTAAAAGGTGAAGGTAGTGAAGCAGATAATATAAAATTTGGTTCTACATTATCAAATGACCATTTTCGCTCTCACAAGTTTGATTTCATGGTTTCTAATCCACCATATGGAATTAGTTGGAAGGATGATTTGGAATTAATGGGTGGAAAAAACGATATGCAAGATCCACGTTTCATTATCACATATAACGGTGACCCGGAATATAAAATGCTTCCTCGTTCAAGTGATGGTCAGCTACTGTTTCTGGTTAATATGATTTCCAAAATGAAACATAACACGAAACTTGGTAGCCGTATTGCGGAAGTTCATAACGGTTCATCTTTATTTACCGGTGATGCCGGACAAGGTGAAAGTAATATTAGAAGATGGATTATTTAAAACGACTGGTTAGAAGCAATTATAGCCCTGCCTGAAAACATGTTTTATAACACCGGTATAGCTACCTATATTTGGTTACTTTCAAATAGAAAATCTAAATTAAGAAAGGGAAAAGTTCAATTAATTGATGCTACTTCCTTTTCTGTTCCATTAAGAAAAAATCTTGGTAAGAAGAACTGTGAATTTTCAGATGAACAAATCAATCAAATCTGTAAATTAATTGCGAATCCAAAAGATACAGAAATATCAAAAATATTTCCCAATGAAGCGTTTGGATATTACAAAGTTACTGTTGAAAGACCTCTCAAGCTTAAAGGTATTGACCCGGAGAAAGCTTATTCAGCAAAGGAGGTCAAGGAACTCATTCAGATTGGTAACAAAGATGAGAATGGTATTCCTGTTATCTGCAGGATTCACAAATCCACAAAACCAAACCCGCTTAATGGTTTATTCGAAAAAGTAATCAAAGGAAAGAAATGTGCAGTTGAATATTTCACTGATACCGAATTAAAAGACACTGAACAAATCCCTCTACTTGAAGATGGAGGTATTGAAGCTTTCTTTAAACGAGAAGTATTACCTTATGTTCCTGATGCCTGGATTGATAATACTAAAACAATCATTGGTTATGAAATCTCATTTACCAAGCACTTTTATAAACCAGTGCTAATGCGTTCTCTAAAAGAAATAACCGCAGATATTGTTACCTTGGAGAAAGAAACGGATGGATTATTAAAAACTATTATAGGAATCTAATATGAAAGCAATAGAATCTAAACTCTTTAGTTTTTTAAAAAAATCACCACAATTCGTTATACCAATTTATCAGCGTACTTATAGTTGGACAGATAAGGAATGTCGTCAATTATGGGAGGATATTCTACGAACAGGAAAAAATGATAAAATCACTTCTCATTTTATTGGTTCTATTGTGTATATAGAAAAAGGTTTATATAGTGTGACAAATCAAGAACCATTACTTGTAATTGACGGACAACAACGACTGACAACCATTTCAATTATAATCGAATGTTTAGCACGATATCTGAAAGAAAGTGAACCTGTAGATGGCTTTTCACAGAAGAAACTTCGAGAATATTATCTTCTGAACTCACTTGAAAATGGCGAAAAGAGGTATAAAGTCCTTCTTACTCAAACCGACAAAGATACACTTATAGCCATTTTTGATCAAAAACCTTATCCAAAAGAATACTCAATACGAGTTGCAGAAAATTACAAATTATTTGAAAAATGGATTAATGAATCCAATGATCAGATTGAAACTATTTGCCATGGTTTGGCAAAACTTATTATCGTTGATATTTCTCTAAGCCGAGATCAGGACAATCCCCAATTAATTTTTGAGAGTCTTAATTCAACTGGGAAAGAACTTAGTCAAGCAGATTTAATTCGAAATTATATTCTAATGGGTCTTGAACCACATATCCAGGTTCAACTATACAATACCTATTGGAGACCAATGGAAATTGAGTTTGGACAGTTGGCATATACAAGTTATTTTGATAGTTTTATGAGACATTATCTTACTTTCAAGACAGGTGAAATACCAAATATTCGGGAAGTATATGAAGCCTTTAAATTATATTCTCGGAAACCAGACATTTCCGAATTAGGAGTTGAATCCTTTGTTTCTGATATTAAAACCTTCGCACATTATTTCTGTGCTATGGCATTGGGAGCCGAAACCGATACTGACTTAAAAGATGCCTTTCATGACCTAAGGGAACTAAAGGTAGATGTTGCATACCCTTTCCTTCTCGAAATATATCATGATAAAGAGGAAGGCATTCTTTCAAAATCCGATTTTTTAAATATTGTTCGGCTGTTAGAATCCTATGTGTTTCGCCGTTCAGTATGTGCTATACCAACAAATTCCATGAATAAAACTTTTGCTACAATTACTCGCTTAATAAAAAAAGAGAGTTATGTGGAAAGTATTCAAGCATATTTTCTTCTACTTCCTTCGTATAGACGGTTCCCCAATGATGATGAATTTAAGCGTAATTTCCAGACCAAAGATATTTATAATTTCCGGAATAAATCCTATTGGTTAAGACGAATGGAAAATTCTAACAGAAAGGAGCGAATTGTTGTCAGCGAGTATACAATAGAACATATAATGCCTCAGAATAATGTTGTTTCAGAAGCTTGGAAAGCCGATCTTGGAAATGATTGGGAGGGTATACATAAAACCTTGCTGCATACACTCGGTAATTTAACTTTGACAGGATATAATCCTGAATATAGTGATAATAGCTTTCAGTTTAAAAGAGACTTAGTACCCGGTGGGTTTAAAGAAAGTCCACTCCGATTAAATAAAGGATTAGCTGATATTCCAAAATGGGACGAGAGTGCTATTAAAGATCGGGCAAACAGACTTAGTGAGGATTCTTTGACAATTTGGGAGTCCCCAAAATTAGACGACAGTGTGTTAGAAAATTACAAACCTAAGAAGGAAGGTACTGGATACGATATTAATCAATTCCCTTTCTTACAGTCAGAACCATTAAAAATTTTATTTGAAGAATTCCGTAGGGAAGTTCTCGCTATTAACCCCTGTGTCGTTGAAGATTTTCTTAAACTATATGTTGCCTATAAAGCTGAGACAAATTTTGTTGATATAATTCCTCAATCAAAAAGGTTGCGTCTAACACTAAATATGGCATTTCATGAAATTTACGATCCTAAGGGATTATGTAAAGATGTTTCAAGTCTTGGTCGTTGGGGTAATGGCGATGTGGAAGTTATTTTATCGAACCTTGATCAATTGCCTTATGTGTTAAGTCTTGTACGTCAATCATTTGATAAACAAATGAACAATGGAGAAGTGTTTTAATATGAAACCATACCCTAAATACAAACCCTCTAATATTCCTTGGCTCGGCGATGTGCCGGAGCATTGGGATGTGAGAAGATTAGGCTCTTTTTTTGCCGAAAGAACCGAAAAGGTTAGTGACAAAGATTATCCCCCATTGTCGGTTACAAAAAATGGTATCATGCCACAACTTGCAAATGCTGCTAAATCAAATGATGGTGATAATAGAAAAAAAGTTTGCAAAGGTGATTATGTAATTAATAGTAGAGCAGATAGAAAAGGTTCATCAGGTTTATCAAAGTATGACGGCTCAATATCCTTAATTAATACTGTTTTAATAATAAAAAATATTGATGAAATATTCTCTCATAGAATTTTAAAATCTTTTCCATTTGTTGAGGAATTTTATAGAGTTGGAAAAGGAATTCACAATGATCTTTGGTCTACACAATATTCGGAAATGAGGAAGATAATGTTTCCTCAGCCTCCAATCTATGAACAGCACCAAATCGCTCGTTTCCTCGACTGGAAAATAACAATGATAAATAAATTCATCAAAGCAAAAAAGCGAATTATTGAACTGCTGAAGGAACAAAAGCAAGCAATAATAAATGATGCCGTAACAGGTAAAATTGACGTCCGCACCGGCAAGCCATATTCCAAATACAAACCAAGCAGTGTGGAGTGGCTTGGAGATATTCCGGAGAAGTGGGAAGTGAGGAGATTAGGATCATTAGGGATTTTCTCAAAAGGAAATGGGGTATCTCGTTCTGATCTTGTTGAAAACGGAGTTCCTGTTATATTGTATGGTGATATTTATACAAAGTATAATTATAAAATTGATGAAATTGTAAATAAAATATCATCAGAAACTTCTCAAAATTCTTTATCCATTTATAACGGATATTTATTAATGACAGCTTCTGGGGAAACAAAAGAAGATATTGGAAAATGTGTCGTTTATGTTGGCACTGTTACTGCTTTTGCTGGAGGCGATTTAATTATATTTAAACAAGATTATTGCAATAGCACTTACTTAAGCTATGCTTTAAATAGCACATCCTCAATAACTCAAAAAGCAACAAAATCAAAAGGAGATATAATAGTACATCTTTACCCTTCCCAATTGAAAAATATTAAAATTACATTTCCAAGTTTAAGGGATCAATTGACCATTGTAAAATTTATTGAATCAAATATCAATAGGATTGACAACGCAATTAAAAATATTGTTAATGAATTATTTCTTGTTAAGGAATACAAAGACCGTCTGATTGCCGATGCGGTAACGGGTAAAGTAGATATAAGAAAAATAAAAGTACCGGAACAAATCGAAGTTGTTGAAGAAGAAGTCATTGAGGAGGAAGTTGAAGAATTAACTGACATAGACGAGGAGGAATAATTATGAAAGTAACTTTTGATTCAAACAACTGGTTCAAAATAGCACAGCCAGAACGATTTCCAAAACATACAGAATCTTTGGAAAAAATAAAAAATGCAATCGAAATTGGAGATATCATTCCTTATATCTCAGAAACGATTTTTACTTTAGAAATAATTCAAAGAAAGGATAGAAAAGCTTTCTTTGAGACCTATAAACCAAATATCAACATCAAAGATGAAATGACTGATGATGGTGTAATCAAAATCTCTTTTGAAATAGGACATGGTAACAAGTTGAGCTTAACCAAGAATCCAATTTTAAAAGAGCTTTTTGAAAAATCTAAAAACTTAGGATTTAGGATTGGCGTTCTTCCTAGAATTGCAGGTTTGATAAATTACGATATAGAAGAATATAAATACTTGATTGAAGATCTTACAAGATATCAAAATGAAGTTTTTGAAGTGGGCAAAAAAATTGAAGACAAAGGTGCTGGATTTTCTCAAATCAAAGCGATAGGTGAAGCATACGATAATAATTGGGTTAAGGGTTTAGCCTTAACACCAAATTCTGAAACTGAGAGAATAGCTGATGCAGTCGCAGAATGGGCTGATGGTGATTCAGTTGCAGTAAGTATAGCTTTGGGCTGTGATTATTTCTGTACAAGTGATATAGCTAAAAAAGCTGGCTCTGCTTCTGTCCTAAGTAGTGTGAACCTTAAATGGTTGCATAATGATTATGGATTCAATGTAATTTCTCCTGAGGATTTAGCAAGGAGTCTATAATAATTATCGAGACATTAATAGAACAATTACAATATAATTTGCTTGACTGTTGTTTGATTGAAAGAGATTATTTATCGGTCAATATTTCGTAAGTTGTTAAAAATGAAAATATTACTTATTTGATGGTTATTTGATTGGAGTACAAAAATGACTGATTTTAGTGAAAAAAAGTTTGAAGAAATTATTTCAGATTCCCTTGTTAACGAATTAGGTTATATTAAGGGAAGTTCTGCTGATTATGATAAAAGCTTTGCGATTGACTTAGCAATGTTGAGCCAATTCTTGGAACAGACACAACCCAAAATTGCCGAGTCAGTTGACATTAAAAACGACAGCAATACAAGACAAAAGTTTCTTAATCGAATTCACAGAGATATAACTAATAATGGGATTATTGATGTATTACGTAATGGTATAAATCATGGACCACATAAAATAGAACTATTTTATCAAACACCATCAGAAGGAAATATTAAGACTAAGGAACTATTCGAAAAAAATATTTTTAGCATTACCCGGCAGTTACATTATAGCAACAATCAAACTAAAAATTCGATTGATTTGTGTTTATTCATTAATGGACTTCCCATTATAACATTCGAATTAAAAAACAATCTTACTAAACAAACAGTAGATGATGCAGTCCGGCAGTACAAAAACACCAGAGATTCAAGGGAACTACTATTCCGTTTCCGAAGATGTATTGTTCATTTTGCACTTGATGAACATAGAATTCAAATGTGTACTCATCTTAAAGACAAAGAATCATGGTTTCTTACATTCGACAAAGGTTTCAATGATGGTGCCGGCAATCCGCAAAATCCAAATGGTTTTGATACAGATTATCTTTGGAAAGAAATTTTAAATAAAGGTAGTCTTTCTAATATCATTGAAAAATTTGCAGGTACTTTTACAAAAGAAGATAAAAAGACGAATAAAAAGAAAATTGAACAAATCTTTCCAAGATACCATCAACTGGATGTAGTAAGAGAACTTCTAAAAAATGTTCGGGTAGACGGTGTCGGGAAAAAATATTTAATCCAACATTCTGCTGGAAGTGGTAAAAGTAATTCGATAACCTGGTTAGCTCATCAATTGGTAGGTTTACGAAAGGATGACAAAGAAATTTTCGATTCAATTATTGTTGTAACAGATAGAAAAATCTTGGATAAGCAGTTAGCAGAAAATATAAAGAAATTTGCTCAAGTATCCGACATTGTTGGAGCTGTAAAAGAAGGGTCTGCACAGTTAAAAGACTTCATTCAATCCGGGAAAAAAATCATCATATCTACTATTCAAAAATTTCCTTACATTCTTGATGAAATAGGTGATGATCATAGAAACCGTAATTTTGCAATAATTATAGACGAAGCACATTCAAGTCAGGGAGGTCGAGCTTCTACTAAAATGCACATGGTACTTGCAGAACCAACTTATAATTATTCAGCAGGTGAAGAAGATGTAATTGATGTTGAAGATTTGATTAACGATCTCATTGAAAAAAAGAAAATGTTGTCAAATGCTAGTTACTTTGCGTTTACTGCTACACCTAAAGCTAAGACTTTACAGGTATTCGGTACTCCCGTCACTTATGGAGACCAAATAAAATATGTTGCTTTTCATAATTATACAATGAAGCAAGCTATTGAGGAAGGTTTTATCCTTGATGTATTACAAAACTACACACCCGTATATAGCTATTATAAACTAATAAAGGCAATTGAAGAAGACCCGGAATATGATACAAAAAAAGCAAAAAAGAAATTAAGACATTATGTAGAATCCCATAAGTATGCAATTAGACAGAAGGCAGAAATAATGGTTGACCACTTTCTTGATAATGTTATAGGAAAATACAAAATAGGTGGTCAGGCACGTGCTATGGTGGTATGTAGTGGCATTGAACGAGCAATTCAATATTATTATGCTATCTCAGATTATTTACTTAACGAAAGGCACAGTCCTTATAAAGCCATCGTTGCTTTTTCAGGAGAACACGATTATATTGGAGAAAAACTTACTGAAACAAATATCAACCAATTCCCAAGCAAAGATATTCCTGATAATTTTGAAAAGGAACCTTATCGTTTTCTTATTGTTGCCGATAAATTCCAAACTGGTTTCGACCAACCTTTACTTCACACAATGTATGTTGATAAACAATTAGCAGGAATTAAAGCTGTACAGACTTTATCTCGTTTGAACAGAGCACATCCACAGAAAACCGATACTTTCATATTGGACTTCATGAACACAACTGAAGTTATTCAGTTTGCTTTCGAAGATTATTATCGTTCGACAATATTGAGCGATGAACTCGATCCGGATATCCTTCATGATTTAAAATTGAAATTGGATAAACATCAAGTATATACTCAAGTTCAAGTTGATAATTTAGTAGAGATGTTTTTAATTAATGCTGAACGGGATAAATTTGAACCGATACTTTCAATATCTATTCATAACTATATTTCTAACCTGAATGAAGATGAACAAGTTGATTTTAAATCATCAGCTAAAGCATTTGTTCGCACATATAACTTTCTGTCAACAATACTCCCTTATAACAATATAGAATGGGAAAAGCTGTCAGTTTTTCTTAATCTGTTAATTCCTAAACTACCGGCACCAAAAGAAGAAGACCTGTCAAAAGGCATACTTGAAACCATTGATATGGAAAGTTATAGAGTTGAAGTCAAAGAAAAAATAAAGATTACTTTAGAAGATGAAGATGCTGAAATAGACCCTATTCCTGTACAGACAGGTGGTATAATATCGGGACCTGAATTGGATTTACTCAGCAATATATTAAAGACTTTTAATGACCAATTCGGAAATATACCTTGGAATGATATTGATAAAATTGCCCAGACTATTAGTGAGGAAATACCTGTTAAGGTTTCAGCAGATAAGGCTTATCATAATGCAATAATTCAGGGTGATAGACAAAATGCTCGAATAGAACATGACAGGGCTCTTGAAAGAGTTATTGTTGATATAGCTAATGACCATAATGAACTGTTTAAACAATTTATGGATAATGACAGTTTTCGCAGATGGTTAACAGATACAATATTTACAACAACCTATAATCAAAAGGTTATATAACTGTCCACTGTCCGGTGTCCAGAGCTATATAATAGCTAAAAACGTACTTTTTTACTTTTCTCATACCCGTACAAGCGGATGTGGACAGTGGACAGTGGACAGTGGATTATTGTTTCTACAAATTGTTTTTAGCTTTTGCCATTAATAATATTTGAAACTGTAGATTTTCCAATCCCCAATATTTCAGCAACCTTTCTTAAAGAATCCAATTCTTTGTAAAGCTTTATGACAATCTCGTTCAAAAGTTCCTTTGGTATTCGATTATTTGTATCAAAAGCTAATATATCTCTATGAACTTTAATCAAGCATATTCGATGATATTCAATTAGCTCAATAGCACCTTCCATCGCTCTATCCTTTATTTCTTTACAATCACCCTCACCATCCGACCAATATAGCATTTGAAGTATCGCTGCTATTCTTGGTACATAGTTAACAAGCTTGCTATAACCTTGCTGAATGGAATTTGGTAATTGGTCGGATTTTAATATCTTCATATGGTTGTTCTGCCAATCTTTAAATTTGTTAAAGCTGTTAATAGTAAGTTTTAACTCTAACCTTTTTTGAGAATTTACTAAAATACCAGAATGTAACTTGTTAATAATTTTTTCATACGGTTGTATTAAATTTGTATCTAACTGCTTATCATCTAGTATATAAGTATTCATTTTAAATGGGTAAGCAAAAAGAATCCGATCAATAAACCCATTAACACCTCGATTGTTTTTTGTTAATTCAGAAAGAACTCCAGGTTGTATTGTTCCACAAATGGATATTTTTGGTTTAGAAATTGTGATACTTGATCCATCTGCCCGATCTTTGTTGACCTGTTTTCCAGACCACATCGTGTTCCAGACTTCTTGTTCATTCGAACTATTATATCTTAAAAACCTACTTACCCATGAAACAAGTTCATCTACGTAAAGACCTACTCCCTTGGTGTTTTCATTTAGCACACGTAATACTGCCTCATATGTAACATCACTAACAATAATTCTATTCAATTTTATTCTTTCCGGAGAATCTTTGTCGTCTTGTACTAATAACAATTTATTCTTCTGGTATTCTTCCATATATCTTTGATTTATTACCGTCAAGGGTTTCATGACTAATGACAATGGATGAGATTTATTTGCTCCTGGTTTTCCAACTAAAGCTGAATAAATATTCAGAACTTCCTTCCATCCATTTTTTACAACAGCTATACAATCTAAACCTATTGCTATTGAAGCCGCACATAAAATTGCAGTTCCGGTATAATCATAAGGATAACCCAGTGTATTATTTGTATCTTCCATCAAATTCTTTATGGATTTTGGGAAAACACAATAGGGATAGTAATAAGGAAATAATGGGTGTAATATATCAATATTCAAATCAAAACAAATTTGTCGCATTGCCATGAAGATATCGACCTCGTAGATATTTGCAGCAAGTTCAAAAGGATTCCAAATCTCACCTGAATCAATTTTAAAGAATTCCATTTTATCATCAACATCATTTTTTTTTAAGTGAATGATATTACCGTTCAAAGACTTCACGAAGAACTCATCTGTTGATTCAAATGTACCTTTCTCGCCGTACTTTTGTAATAAGTAATGAAAAATTTGTTTACTCCCAGTATTTCTCAAAATTTGTTCTTGTAAATCGTTGATTTTTTCCTTATTTTGCGAATGAATGTTTTTGTTTTCTAAGGGGTGCTGATGCGTTTGCCTATTCATGTCTGCCCCCTTTTTTTTATCAGACACTTCATCTGTTAGATTTTCTTTAAAATTATTCATAGCTTCTCCCGCTTCTAATCTGAACTCTTTTTACAGATTCTAATACTTCAGATTTCTTGAAGAATAATCTTCCAGATATTCGGTAGTACGGTATTTTGCCGGTTTTCATCCAAACCTGAACAGTTTGCCGAGAAATCCCTTTTGGCCCGAATAATTTTTTTACTTCGTTTACTGTAATTAATTCATCATTCGATTTAGGTAGTAAATATTTTTCTAATTCTTCTCTTACCACTACACTCATATTCTTCCTCAGTCTTGAATCCTCTTCTTCTGGATTCTCTTCATATAATATTCTCATATCCTCACCTTTTTTTTAAGTAAAAAAATAATATTTACTTATTAAAACGATGAACTTGTAAAGTATTGTAAGTAATTGTAATATTAGATACTTATGTGTTACTTACCTAAGCTAGAATTTTGATTATTTATCAATGGTTTATTAGATTTTCTTTTTTTTTTAACTTTTATTATTTTATTCTTTTCTGAATCAACTCCCTTATCAAATTCATTTTGGAGGGTGACAAGTAATTTTGAGTATGTTTTACCTTTGTAGAGGTCTTCCTCTCTAAAATTAGGATTATCAACCAAACCCCATTTCGCATGAATATCTTGCCATAATTGATTAGGATTCTTTACAGGAGTATTGAACAATAAGGATAAGCCATGAACAACATCTATAAATGTATTTTCAAATTTCTTACTTAATATCAAAGCTTTGCTTAATTCTACTATATCATAAGGCTTCAATATACTTTGCATTCTCTTTCTAATGTTGAGCAATTCTCTCTCATCATCAGTTAGGTCCTTTTTGTCAACTAATTTATCTTCAGCAATATTATTCATTATTTTATTCTTTAAGATTTTAAACATTTTAATTTCTTCTTTACTCCAATCTTGAATGAAACTCCACTTGAAAATCAAATAACCTCCTTCGTTATATTTTGATATTTCTAAATGATGAGTTAGCTTATATAATTCGATATTCTTGAACATATTATAAATATCATCTTGATGGTTTTTTCCGATGTATTCTTCCAAATACTTTAAAGAGATAATCGGTTTTTCTATATTGAATTTACAGAAATCTAGAAATTCTTCAAAGTTGTAATCATACTTAGGTTTTGGGTCATTAAGTGCTTCTGCTATAATTGAAGCAGGAGCTTCACCAGAACCATCATTTAATTTTTTTATTAAAATATTCTCCCAATTACTTAATGCAGTATTTTCTTTCCCAATAAACAGTTGTATTGCAGATATATATGATTGTATATTGTTAAATGTCTCGTCACTATCGGTAAGTATTTCTGAATTATTTTTTGTTGTTCTCATTTTAACTCCAAAGGTAATTTATTATTTATTCCAAATTTGTTTCATTTCGTTATGTTTTACCAAGGATGTAATTTTAATATATCGACGCATTGTTTTAAAGTCCTTGTGTCCTGTAATAGTCATTAATGTTTCAGGTCTCATTCCTTTTTCAAGGCACAGGGTCACGAATGTTCTCCGGGCTGTGTGAGTTGATAGAAATTTATACTTTGGTTCATATTTTTCCAACTTCTTAGCACCTTGATAACTAACTTTTTTGGTTTCTTCATCAATACCAACTAATTTTCCCATTTTTTTTAGATATTCATTAGTTCGTTGCTGCGAAATAACAGGCAAAGGTAAATCACTTGTCTTATATTTATTTATTATTTCTAAAGCAAATTCGTTAAGAGGTACTTCAATTTGGTCATGCGTTTTTTGAGTACGAACAAACCAACTAGCTCCTTTGGTTCCTGAATTTGTTTTTATATCATTCCATTTTATACGCTCTATATCACTAAATCTCTGTCCGGTGAAAGATGCAAAACAAAATACATCTCTAATTTTTTCTAATGTTTTATTGTTACCAAAATCAAAGTAGTAAAGTTTCATTAGTTCTTCTTCGGAAAGATAGATTACCTCGGATTCTTCGTCTCTTTTTTTAAATTTTATAAAATCCTTTTTTCCATTATAACCACTTTCTGTAGCCCAATGTAGAAAAGTCTTAAGTGTCACAAGATATTTTCCGAAAGTATTATTGTTGTGTTTTAGCTTATCAATCGAATAAGCAAAAAATAGATTATAAAATTTAATATCGATTGA
Organism: bacterium; assembly: GCA_043804925.1. GTDB lineage: Bacteria > Bacteroidota > Ignavibacteria > Kapaibacteriales > UBA2268 > ChocPot-Mid. Next base: position 13,825 of record JAZDIP010000007.1, read on the forward strand.
ACTAAATTCCAAGCTATAGTTTTTATCATTCTGAAATGAGAAAAGATGGTTTTTTAAAGTGATATATCTTTGAATTGTTCTATATGAAACTAAGGGTGTTTTGATAGCAATAAATTCATCAAAAAAACTAAAAAAATCATCATTTGAATTTGTTTGTTTCTGAGTAAACAAATCTAGTATTGTTTTTTTGATTATATCAAAGGGTACTTTGTGATCTTCATTAATTAATAATCTGTATGCTTGATGGACTTCATCTTTGATAATCATTAAATTATCGTTTATTTTGTCACTGCCTCTATATGTACCTTTAACTAATTGTTTGTTTTTATCCCAATACTTAGGATTTATCTTCTCTTTGGTGTGAATTTTAATCGTACCTCCAACACCCCGAAGATATAAAAAGATTATATGTTCAGATTGATTCTTTTTTTTATTTAGATAAAAATTTATTGTCATAGTTCATCCTGTGCTACATTACAAATATAATAAATTGCGTACACATAGCGTACACTTTTTATATATATTTCGTTACTTGGATATATATTTCTTGACAATGAATTTCTGTTTTATGGCTTTAATACTAATCAAATAAAGATGTTTATGAAATTCTTTGTAATTCACTGTAAACCATTGTCGATTCCCGTATATGCTACTGATTTAGATGATAGAAATTAGAGAAGCAGAAAAGTAGAAAAGTAGAAAAAAAGAAAAAATGTTAAGTCTTAAATCATTACTTTATTTTTTTAGATTTATATATCAGAAATAGTATCAAAAATATTTCACCAAAATTATCATTGTTTTATTATTCAATTAATATCTTCATGATAAAACCATATAAAAAACCATATAATTGACAAGATTTTTTTGAAATTAAGTTTGATGAATTTTCATAAAATTTTACTTTATAAAAACATTTATTTACCTGCAAAAAAAAACATTGTTAAATTATTTGCCAGAATATAATATTTTTTTAATTTGTATCTAAAACATGATTATAATTAATAAAGATGACAGAAGATACTGATAATTCATTCTCAAAAAGAGGTATTTTTAAAACTCTAGGTCCCGGTATACTATATGCAGGAGCTGCTATTGGTGCATCTCATCTTGTTCAATCAACTCGTGCCGGTGCAAGTTACGGATTTGACTTATTATTGCTCTTAATTCTTGTTAATTTATTCAAATATCCTTTCTTTGAATACGGACACCGATTCACAGCAGCTACAGGAAAAAGTTTAATAGAAGGTTACCGGATGCTTGGCAAGTGGGCAGTAACAGTTTTTTTTGTACTATCTTTTGCAACCGGAATAATCAATTTTGCAGCGATAGCTCTTGTAACAACCGGACTGGGCGCTCACTTTTTAAATATTGATGTGAATTCAATTTGGCTGAATATTTTTGTTTTGCTATCACTTTTATTAATGCTATATATTGGAAAATATTCTTTTCTCGATAGTTTTATGAAATTTCTGATTGCCATTTTGAGTTTTGCCACTATCATTGCATTTCTTTATGCATATATAAATGGTGGAGCATCTCACGAAAATTTTATAAAACCCGAATTATGGGATGTAGCAGGAATTAGTTTTTTGCTGGCTTTCATGGGATGGATGCCTACACCAATCGAAGCATCTGCCTGGACATCTCTTTGGACAAAAGAGCGTGAGAAACAAACCAAATATAAACCTAAGTTTAAAGAATATATGATTGACTTTCATATCGGATACTTTTGTTCAACTCTTTTGGCGATGATTTTTCTCGGATTGGGAGCTTTGGTAATGTTTGGCTCAGGTGATGTTTTTTCGGACAGCAGCGTAAAATTTTCCGCACAGTTTGTATCGCTATATTCAAAACAATTTGGTTCATGGAGCATTCCTGTAATATCCGGTATAGCGTTTATCACAATATTTACAACTGCATTAACGGTCATAGACGGGTATCCGCGTTCACTTGAAGCTTCATTTATTCAAATATTTGATAAACTGAAAAAGAATAGTTCAAAATCATATTGGTTCTGGGCAATAATATTATCAATTTTGGCTTCGTTCATAATCAGTATGTTTGCCGAACGGATGAAACTTTTTCTTGATTTTGCAACAATTGTATCATTTCTTGCCGCCCCATTTTTTGCTATTATAAATTACAAAGCCGTAAATGCCTCATTTGTGCCAAAGGAAACTCAACCAAAATTGTGGTTGAAAGTGCTCAGTTGGCTGGGAATAATATTCTTAATTGGTTTCGGTTTGGTTTTTATTTATGCAAGAATATTTTTATAAATTATTAATAATCCATATAAATTTTTTAATTTTAGAATTTAAGCGGCGTCAATTACAGGTGAGACTGTACTTTTTAGAAACGTTTTTCCGTATTAACGGAAGGTTCCACAACGTTTAATAAGTGAGTCAATCGGACCGCATACCCGATTCCTGCATATTGACGCCGTATTTGTTTTATCAACTAAATCAGCTGTTCTTCCAAATTGGTTTTCGTTTTTCAATGAATGAGTTGATACCTTCGTTGGCGTCATCTGTTTCCATGAGTTCGGTAATATAAATATTTTCAAGTTCCGGTAATCTTGCTAATATTATTTCATTGAACTCAGTTCTGGCAACCATTACAGCATAACGCAATGAACTTGCACTCTTTTTTAAAATATTCTTCTTAATCCATTCATCAATTTGAGTATCCATCGTTGTTTTGTCTTCGAAAACATCGTTCAAAATACCGAATTCTTTTGCTTTTTGAGCATCAATTGTGTTGCCTGTGAGCAGGATTTCTTCTGCTCTGGCGTTACCAATCTTTAACGGCAACAACAATGAAGCAGGAGGTGCATATACACCTAACATAATCTCAGGTTGACCGAGCATTGCAGTTTTGTCAGCGAATAAGAAATTGCAAATTAGCGCTAATTCCATACCTCCGCCCAGACATTGACCTGAAATTTTTGCCATAGTGGGAATTGAAAGTTCGATTATATCGTAAAACAAACGATGGAAAGATTTAAGCATTTCCTCACAATTGTATTTTGTATGTTCTTCCACACTTGCACCAAAAGAAAAACTCTTACCGGCTCCTTCAAAAGTAATAAGTTTCAAGTCTTTATTATCCCTGAATTTTGCAAAAGCCGCAAGCAAATCTTTCATCATGGTGTTATCAAGAATATTACCTTTTCCATCATTGAGAATAATTCTTGCTACATAACCTTCATGAGTATATTCCAATTGAATTTTTTCCATTTTTCCTTTTCCTTAAAAAATAATTTCAATTTTTTCTTTATACTTTTAAACTTTTTACTTTCCACTCATTTGTATTGAGGTGAAATTTCCTTAATAAGCTCATCATCCCAAGGATGCCCTTCAGCAAGAAGCTGTCTCAGCCGGATAAAATCACATTCCTGATGTCCTTTAGGACCTTCGTTGAAAGCCCTGAAACCTGCTTTGGCTTCTGTCATCATGTTGAGGGCAAGCCAATCACGGTTGCTTTCCTTATTTTTGTCCCAATGTTCCAATTTGTGCTTTCGAACGGAATTTAATGTTTTGCTAAGACAATTTGGCATGAGTAACATAAGTTTGGTTGCCATCTTTTCAACTGCCTGGTCGAGCAAGGATAAATCAACAACACCCGATTTGAGAATCTCTTTCGCTTTGACTAAATCCTCCCCGGTTTTTGGTTTTCCAAATACAACATTACCCATTTCATCAAACATTTTGTCAGTATAAACAAGAGGATTTGGTACAAATTTACCGTCAACTTTTAAAGCCGGGACAATTTCAGTGATTAATCCATTAAATAAAGCTTCGTGAGCCGACCAAGGGTCACAAACAGTACAGGAGTACATAGCTCTTTCAACGCCAACGAACGCTGGTAGAAAATCCGTGGAACCGCCATCAGGGGCACTGCCATGTTTCGGTCCTGCCTGGCCAAAGCGAGCCATATCCTGTGCTATTGTGAAATCGCAAGCCATGCCTATTTCCTGTCCACCGGCAATTCTCATACCATTAACCCTGCAGATAACCGGTTTATCATTCATCAGAATAGCTGAAACCATGTCATTAAAAAGACGCATGTACTGTTTATATTCCTGTGGATTACCGGCATAATATTCGGCATACTCTTTAGTATTTCCACCGGTACAGAATGCTTTATCCCCAACGGCAGTAAAGATGATTGAGGAAACAGTCCTGTCATTTGATGCTTGCCTCATACCAAGTATGACTTTTTTAACCATATCTGTCGTATAAGAGTTGTACTGTTTTGGATTGTTCATTATTATCCATGCATTGTTCACACCTTCGACAGGATTGCCATCCGGTCCGATACAGGGTTTCAGTTCATAAAGTACATCCTCATAAACAACATTATCCACTAAATTGTGAGAGTTTAACATATTAATCCTTTCAATTAGTTAATAAAAATATTTTTCATTATTATCATCATTTATTTATTGAAAATTGATTTTAAATTGAAAATTTCAAATTTTAAATTATTTAAAATCCGGCACCAGCACAGACCTTTTTGTGTATTTATGTGCTAATGTATTTTCAAACACTTCATTAATTTGTGACATAGGGAATGTTTCGACAAATGGAGATATATCCAGTTTCCCGCTTGCTATTAGTTCAACAACCTCAGGATATAATTCCGGTTTGCATCCCCAAGTACCGATAATCTTTGCATCGAATGCCATCAAATTACTCAACCGGACTTCAAGTTTGTCAAGTGTAAATCCTACTATTGACAAAGTTCCGGCAAAATTCAGTAATGCAAATCCTAATTCCTGCCCCGGTTTAGTTCCTGATAATTCGAGAATCTTCCACATGTATCGGGAAACACCCAATTCTTTAGCAATTCCTTTAATATTATCCTTAATAGTTTTAATGTCCATTCCTTTAATATTTAATGTAGCATCAATGCCATTTTCTTTGGCAATATTCAATTTGACATCATCTACATCGAGAGCGAGAACCTTAGCACCCATAATTTTTGCAAGCAAAGCACCATAAATACCTACTCCACCTACTCCAATGCAGATGGCAAAATCACCGGATTCAAGTTCTGATTTCTTTAGCACCTGATAAGGTGTCGTTACAGCATCTGCTATTACTGCCAATTGCTGAAATGAAAATTTTTCAAGTACTTTATCAGGAACTACACAGAAATTTTTATAAGGAGCAACGATATGTGATGCAAAACCTCCCTGGAAATCATTTCCAGGCATAAGCTGTTTTTGACACATATTTCCTCTTCCTCGTTTACAAAGCTCGCATTCTCCACAAGGGAGAACCGCTGGAATAATTACTTTCTTTCCAACCCATTCATCCGGTCCTGAAATAACTTCACCGGCAATTTCGTGACCTAACGTTAGTGGAAGAGGATGTTTAGTCGGTACTCCAAAATACCAGAAACTTAAATCGGTATGACAAACACCACAACCGGCTATTTTTACGATTGCTTCACCTTCTTTTATTTCAGGCATAGGTGATTCAACCAGTTCAAATGGCTTTTTTAATTCAGTCATTTGCCATTGCATAATTTTTTCAGACATGGCTACTCCTTAATAAATAATACATATTTTTCATTTACTCTTTTCTTTAATAGCTTTTAATATCTTTTCGGGAGTAATGGGTAATTCCTTAATTCTTACTCCTACTGCATCTTCAATCGCATTTGCAATTGCACCCAAAATGGGTAATGTTGCACCTTCGCCGACTTCTTTAGCACCATAAGGACCTGCAGGTTCGTAGCTATCAACAATTGTTGAATGCATAGCAGGTACATCCGCTGAAGTTGCAATTAAATAATTATGAAGGTCGGAATTGAGCATTTTTCCTTTGAAATCAAACACTTCATTTTCAAACAACGTTTCACTCATTCCCATTACGACAGCACCTTCTACCTGACCTTCGACAGCCATGGGATTAACTGCGGTTCCGCAATCGTGAGCATCCCAGAAATTGAGTATTTTTACTTTACCGGTTTCAGTATCTACTTCAACTTCACATACTGATGCCCCATAAGAGTAAGCAGGTGATGTACCGACAGCCGCACCTTTGTATTTTCCTCCCAATCCTTCGGGAGGCGAGTAATGGCCTTCTCCAACGAGTGGTCCGTATTTTGAGAAATAATGAAATCCGGCTTTATGCCACGGAATATTTTTCTCAGGTGAATCTTTAACGAAAACGATATTTTCCTTTGCATCGAGTTTTTCTTTTTCAATTCCCATAATTTCAGAAGATGCAAATAATATTTTTTCTTTCACCCTTTCACCTGCCATTTTACTTGCGTTTCCACCCATCAAAGTTACACGGCTGGAATATGCACCAAATCCGATTGGAGTCAAATCACTATCAGCAGAAACGACAGAGATTTTATCAAGAGTGATTCCCATTGCTTCTGCGGCTGCTTGAGCCAATACTGTATCCGAACCTTGTCCTATATCAGCATCACCAATAAACAGAATAGCTTTTGAGCCATCTTCTTCTACTTTTATTATCGCATTTGAATGAGGAAATTTTGAACGATATATAGGATACCCTGCTCCTGAAACAAAACCACCACAACCAATGCCAATCCCTCTTCCATAAGGTAATTTGCCTTTCTTTTCATCCCATCCGGCTTTTTTTCGAACGGTTTCAAGACATGCTTTGAATTCACAAGAATGAATATCCAAATCATTACATGTGTGATATTCGGGTTCCATCGCATTTTTCAACCGTATTTCAATATGGTCCATTCCAATATCGTCAGCTATCATTGAAAGCAAGGATTCAAAAGCAAATCGCGGATGAGGACAGCCATGCCCTCGAAAAGCACCACATGGCGGTAGGTTAGTATTTACACGAAATCCATCATATTTATAATTATCGAATTTATATTGTGTAGCATGCATAGAACCTGCATAGTATGTAGTAACAACACCGAAACTGGAATATGCACCTCCTTCGAGAATGACTTTTTGTTTAACTGCTGTAATAGTCCCATCTTTCTTAACACCTATTTTCAAGTCAATATACTGTTTATGTCTTCCACGACCATAAAGGTACATTTCTTCACGTGTGAATTTCATTTTAACAGGTTGTCCGGCTATTTTAGCCAGAAAGATTGACAAAACTTCGAGAATATTTGTTGCCGCTTTGGCTCCGAAACCACCTCCTACGTTTGTCATAATTACTCGTATATCACCCATTGGTATTCCCAAAATCCTAGTCAACTGATGATGTACATAGTGAACCACCTGAGTTGAAGTATATAAAGTAACTCTTCCGTGCCTGTCCCACTCAGCTATTGCACAATGTGGCTCAATAGGATTTTGATAAGTTCTGTTACCGACAAATCTTTCTTCCCGGATGAAATCAGCTTCGGCAAATCCTTTTTCAATATCTCCGAAATGATGGTCAACATGTGTGTTTATATTATTTTCATATTTATCTTCAAATAATCTGGGTGCACCATCTTTCATCGCTTCATAAGGGTCAAAAACAGCAGGAAGTTCTTCATACTCTACTTCTATCAACTCCAAAGCTCTATAACAAGTTTCTTCATCAACTGCGGCAACAGCGGCAATAACATCTCCGATATATCTTACTTTATCTTTTGCTAAAATATTTTCATCGTATCTCGGTGGAGAAGTTCCGTATGTTAGATCAGGAACATCAGCACCTGTAAGAATTACCTTGACACCTTTTAGTCTTTTTGCTTTTTCTGTATTTATTGACTTTATATTTGCATGAGCATATGGACTCAACAAGGTTTTACCAAATAACATATTTGGAAGAGAAATATCATCTGTGTATAATGCCCTACCGGTTGCTTTGTCAGGAGCATCAAGTTTTGGAAGCCGCTTACCAACAACCGAAAGATTCATTGCTGATTTTTGTGGTTGATATTCAATTTCTTGGGGTACTCTTCCATGAAGATATTCAACGGCTGTTTCGACAGCTTCAAATATTTTCTGATAGCCGGTACATCTGCACAAGTTTCCACTCAGACCTTTTTTAATCTCATCAAGAGTTGGATTTGGATTTTCATCCAGCAAAGATTTTACCCTCAATATCATCCCAGGAGTACAAAAGCCACACTGAATTGCACCCTTTTCAACAAATGCCCTCTGGATTGGATGTAATTCCTCGCCTTGGGCTAATCCTTCAATAGTTTCTATCGTAGAACCATCAGCTTCGAGTGCAAGAACCAGGCAGGAATTAACGGCTTTTCCATCGAGAATGACTGTGCAAGCTCCGCAATCACCGGAATTGCATCCTCGTTTTGTACCGGTTAGCTTTAATTCGTCCCGTAGCAAATCTAGCAACGTGGTATTAGGTTTTACAGCTACCTCGTAATCGGTATTATTGACATTTATATTGATTATTTGTTTCATTTATTCCTTTCAGATTTCAGATTTTAGATTTTAGATATTAGATATTAGATTTTAGATATTAGATTTTAGTTTGTTCATAAAACTATTAATCATTTTTTGTTCCTCATTTAACATAATTAATATTTCATTTATGTGATTATCATTGAGTAATTCTAACTTTTGAATACAAAGTAATTGAGTTTCAAGTTCATATGCAGAACCTAAAGCTATTTCGAGAAATCGTTTTAATTCTTTTTGACTACTTCTGCTACTCCCTTCAGCAATATTCGATGGAATTGAAAAAGCTGCCCGTGTTATCTGACTTCTAATAGCATATTTTTCATCATTAGGAAGTTTTTTTGATAGTTCATATATTAACAATACCAAATCCATTCCTTTTTGCCATATTTTAAATTTTTTAAATTCAGTCATTTTGTTCTTTCTAATATCTAAAATCTAAAGTCTAACATCTTTGCATTTATCAATAGCTTTTAATAATACTCTTTGTGTCAAAACATTTACAATATTTCTTCTGTATACTGCAGAAGATCGTATATCATCAATCGGTAATACCTCTGATGAAGCAGCACTACCAACCTGCTTAAGTACTTCAGAATCTTTATTTAAATTTTTGATGTTTGTATTTTTTAAAACAGAGATAGCTTTTTCACTTTTCATTGGTGTAGGTGCACAAGCACCAATAACGATATTTGCATCTGTAATTATATCTTTTTCAACAACGACTGAGACCGACACTGATGCGACCGATATTGAAGCTGATTCTCTTAATCCAAATTTTTCAAAATGAGTTCCGAAATTATTTTTAGGTTTAGGTACAATTATATTTAACAACAGTTCACCTTTATTTAATGAATTGATATGATGCCCAATAAAGAAATCAGAAGCATTTATTAAGCGTTTGCCGATCTCAGAGCCAATCTCAAGAGAAGCATTGTAAATCATCAGAATAGGAGCACTGTCCGCACATGAAGCACAAGTACATAAATTACCACCAATTGTTGCAGTGTTTCTTATCTGGTGTGTTCCTATTGTCAAAACCGCATTGGCTAACGCCGGAAGATACTTTTTAATTATTTTTGATTCAGCAATTTGATTATGTGAAGCACAGGAACCTATAATAATATTCTCATCCGTTTCAGCAATACTCTTCAAGCTGTGAATGCATTTCAATGAGATAATGTTATCGAAAGTACGAACACCCTGTTTCATTTCAACCAATAAATCGGTACCACCTGCTAATATTGCAGAATTATCTTCGGATTTTAACAATCCGTAAACTTCTTCTAAAGTTTTTGGATTATAATATTTTAATTCGGGAATAAACATAAAATCATCATAAAATTATTTATTTATCTAAATCATTAATTAAATTATTTTTTTCCATAATAATTTTCGCTGCTATGCTCACAGCAATTTCCTTTGCTGATTGAGAATTAATTTCCAATCCGATCGGCATATCAACTTTATCTATCAAATCTTCATTAATTCCAATTTCAATCAGCTTTTTCCGCATACCTCTTATTTTATTCTTGCTCCCCATAAGCCCAAGATATGCCCATTCTTTTTTAATACAATTCGAAATAATATCCCAATCCTGTTTGTGCTCATAAGTCATTATAGTTATAAATGTTTTGTTGTCATATTGCATATTATTCAAATATTCAATAAAACCTAAATGAACCGTTGTACATCCTTTTATATTCCACTCATCAATTATTTCTTTCCTATCATCAATAACGGTTATATTAAAACCAATATCTCTGCAGACTTCAACCAATGCTTTAGCAACATGTCCCCCTCCAAAAATAAAAAGCTTACAATTTTGATTTACCGGTTCAAAGAATATTTCAACGATACCGCCACAACTTGTATCTTCTTTACTTATTAATTCTATTTCTTTCTTTTTGCTTTTAGTTGTATGAAGCATTTCTCTGGCAACAGTGATAGTATTGTTTTCAGTTAAGCCACCACCGACAGTGCCAAAAGTCGTATCGGCTGTAACAATCATCTTAGCACCTTCTTTCAAAGGTGTAGAACCTTTGGCTCCAATAATGGTGCAGAGAACCAAATCAATCCCCTTACTATTCAATTCTATTATTTTTTCAAAAATCTTAATCATAAGTATACCCGAAATATTTCTTATAATCTTCAGGAGTATTAATATTAATCAAAACACTTGCATCATTAACCGAACAATCAATTCTTTGACATTCTTTTAAAACTTCCTTCAAATTTGAATTTACATTATCAACTGATAATACATGATTCATAACTTCATTTCCAAGCAAAATGGGATGTCCCCCTTTTTTCAAATAATTTGGTACAACATAAGCATTACCCTTTCTTCTGGACAATAGAGTTGTCAATACTGTTTTAGTGATAAAAGGATTGTCTGCATTTTGCACAAAACAATAATTAACATCACTCATTTCCAATAATCCGATTTGAACTGAATAAAATCTCTCATATTCCGGATGTGAATTATGAATAAAAAGTACTGAATCAACTTCCTTAAATTCGTTTTTTATACTTAACCATTTCTTATTCTTATAGTCGATTGTTATAACTATATGACAGCACCCAATAGCTAAATATGAATCAATGATTTTTTCGATAAAAAGATGATTATTGTCATATCGCAAAAATGGTTTTAGAGTCCCCATTCTATCCGAAGACCCTGCAGCAAGAATCAATGCTCCAACGCTATTTATGTTTTCACTATTCATTATTCATTATTCATTATTCATTTTTCACTATTCGCTTTTCTCTATTTAAATTGCCTCCCAAAATTTTTATCCGTTATTGCTCTCACTAAATTAGTAAATGTCAAATTCAGTGGTGTTCGTATATAATGCTTTCTGCCGTAAGCAACAATTTTTCCGTTCATATATTCAATTTCGGTTTCTCTCTTATTCATCAAGTCCACTGCTAAAGAAGGAAAGTGATTTCCTGCATTATTTAAATATCTTAAACATAATTTTACAAAGTTTTTCTCGAAAGTAATATCTTCGGCTTTGGCAACAGCTACCGCCTCTAAAATAATTCTTTCAACAATTTCCTTTGTATCAGGAATAACCATAGCTTCGTGCATGGTTAATCTTGAGATAGCACAGAGAGGACTTAAAGCGGCATTTAAAATGGTTTTTTGCCAGATTTTATTTGTCATATCAAATGAATCAGTACTTTGAGTTAGCAGGTCAACTGACGTAAGAATCTCGGAATACCAGTCTGCAACATCTTTTCTTGAATCATCTCTTGAAGCAATATAATTAGGCGGATTGAAAAAAGTAACATTAACCACATTAGGTGCAGATAAATTACCTGCAAAATTTACAACCATTCTGAATATTCTCGATTCGGGAAAATGACTTGTATATTTATGTGCAACACCAATTCCATTTTGAGCACTCAATATAAGCAGGTTTTTGTTTTTATTTTCTTTTTCTATTTGGTCTAAAATAAAATCTACATGATATGCTTTCGATGAACAAATCAGTATATCTATACCGGAATTAAGGACTTCTTTTAATGATAGAAAAACATTCGAATGCTTTGACTTTTTATTCATTATTCCTTCAAGAATGATTCCTTCTTTTTTGATTAAGTTGATTTTTTCTTCTATTACGTCGCATAGCACTAAATCACAACCGGCTGCATCGAGGTGGTGAGCTAATATTAAGCCGACAGGACCAAGTCCTACAATCCCGATTTTATATTTTTTTGCATTCATTTCTATTCCTTAACAATTTAAAATTTAAATTCTGACAGCGTTTCTTCAAGTTTATCTGCAAAAATCTCATTTTCTTCCTGTAACCCTATCGTTACCCTTATGCAGTGAGGAAGCCCGAATGCAGCTAATCCTCTGATTATCACTCCTTTTTCAAGCATTCTATTACAAACTTTATCAACAGTTTCTTTTGAATCGTGAATGCTCATGATAAAATTAGCATCGGATTTCACATATTTCACATCCAACTTATCATAAACTTCATAAATAAATTGTTTGCCTCTTGCATTCAATTCGAGGTAATAATCCAAAAACTGATAATCGGTCAAAGCAGCAACACCGGCCATTTGGGAAGGGACTCCCGGTTCGAAAGGCAACCTTACTTTATATAGATTTGTAATTAGTTCGTCATTTGCAAATCCATAACCCAAGCGAATACCTGCAAGTCCGTATGCTTTGGAAAAAGTTCTCAGTGTTATAACATTATCATATCTATAGTCCAAAGAATCAGGATAATCAGAATGTCCCTTAACAAATTCAAAATATGCCTCATCTAAAATTATTAAAATATCAGGAGATACTTTTTTGTGAAATTCCTCAAATTCTTTTTTCGTAAAAATATTTCCTGTAGGATTATTCGGATTAACTAAATAAATTATTTTTGTTTTTGGAGTAATCGCATTGGCTATAGCTTCAAGGTCAAACCGATAATCTTTTAAGGGCACAGTAATCATATTAACGCCACGAGCTTTCACTATCACATAGAATCCGACAAATGTGCCTTCGGATGTTAAGACATCATCATCATCGTGAAGAAAAGTCCTGATTATAACACTCATGATTGCTTCTGAACCATGTCCTGTTATAATATTTTCAGTTTTAATATTATGTACTTCTGATAATTTTGCCCTTAATATTTTTCCTGCAATATCGGGATATCTGTGAATCTGATGAATAGAGCCAATCATTGCCTGGATTGCTTGCGGAGAAACACCGAGGGGATTTTCGTTGGAAGCAAGTTTAATTACTTTACTTAATCCGAATTCCTGCATAACATCCTCGATTGGTTTCCCGGGATTGTATGGTTTTAGTTCTTCAATATGTTTTGGCACCAAAGCCATTTTTATCTCCAATTTATTAAGTTAATTCAAAGTTCGCTTATCATCTATGATTATTGGTGATTACACCCAAATTCTTCTTTGAAACTGCATTCACTAAATTTGTAAAAGTTAAGTTCAAAGGTGTTTGTATATAATGTTTCCTGCCATATTCGACAATCTTCCCATTGTTATAATCTATTTCCGTTTCTCCCCCGTGAAGTATATCAACACCAAGTGAGGGGAAATGGTCTCCTGCATTCTTGTAGTTTCTCAGACATAATTTAACATAATTATCTTCAAATTTAATTCCCTCTGCCTGTGCTACCTGCATTGCTTCCAAAATTGTTTGTTCTATTACTTCGATAGTATCGCTTGATTGCATAGCTTCTTTGACTGTAAGTTTTGACAAACCACACAACGGACTTATTGAAGATGAAAAAATAGTTTTTTTCCACGTTTCAATGAAAAGTTTAAAGGAATCGACTGTTAATGTTTCCTGTCCTATAAAAGTTAAGATTGATGCAATCCAATTTCCCAAGTCGGTGCAAGTATCATTAATTGATGCTATATAGTGTGGAGGAGTAGAAAATGTTACCTTTACTGTATCTGGTGTAACAATATTACCCGCAAAATTCACAATCATTCTCAATATTTTAGATTCATCAACACATTCCATATATTTTTGTCCAATATCAATTCCATTTTGTGCACTCAAAATATACAATTCTTTATGGTATTTATTAATAACTTTCAATAAGTCATTTACCCTGTATGTCTTAACGCAACTAATCAGAATATCAATTCCGGAATCTAAAAGCTTATCACAGGAATTATAGATTTCATCAAAATATGAAGTCTTGGTTATAACACCTGTTAGATTTATACCGTTTTTCTTAATTGATTCATTTTTTTCCTTATCGTTATCGCATAAAGTGACTATGCATCCGGCATGCTTGAGATGAACAGCTAATATCATTCCAACAGGACCGATTCCTACTATCCCGATTTTATATTGTTGTGTATCCATTTTTATTCACATTAATATTTAACATCAATTCTTGAAATTCAAAATTCCTTATTCCTCATTATAAAGAAATTCTCGCATCAATAACAAAAACAGAATTTTCATATGTGGTAACGGGATTTAAATCCATCTCGGATATTTCGGGATTTTCAGTTACCAACTGCGATATTCTCTGAATTACTTCTACTATTTTTTTAACATCAACTCCTTTTTCTCCCCTGAATCCGGTAAGTATTTTTGACGATTTAATTGATTGGAGCATATCAGATGCTTCAGAATTTGTAACAGGGGTTAACTCAAAGGAAACATCTTTTAATAATTCGACAAAAATACCTCCTAATCCGAACATTATCATGTGGCCAAGTCCACTTACATGAGTTGCTCCAACAATAACCTCTTTTCCTCCGGGCAGGAATTTTTGTATAAAGAATCTCAAATCATCAACCTTAAATTTTTCCTTCATTTCATTTGCTCTCAATCTCAATTCATCAGAGTTTTTAATATTCAGAACAACGCCACCCTCATCACTTTTGTGGATAATGCTTGATGAATCTGCTTTCAGTACGACGGGATATCCTCTTTCTTCCGCTGATTGTATCAGATGTTCTATTTTAGTTTGAATATCCCATGGTGCTAATGGAATTTTATATGCTCGTAAAATCGAGTAAACTTCTGACGCATTTAAAATCATCTTGTTTTCATTTTTTGCTTTTGTTATTATAAGATTGACACTATCTCTGTCAACATCGTCAAATATTTTTGGTTCTTCTTTAACACGGCTTTTTATATTACGATAATTTACAAGAGCAGACAAAGCTTTAGCTGCCATTTCAGGGAAATCATATGTTGGAATATTCCCTGATTTTAAAATAGCAGTCGTCGCTGTCCATTGCTCTTTATCTGTCATATAATTACAAACCACAGGTTTCTTTTTCATATTACTGATTTCAGCCATTTCTTTTGCGACAGCTTCGCAATCAACAAAAGGAGGAGTAACAAAATTGATATAGATACTATCTATTTGTTCTTCATTAATTAGTGCATCCATTGCTGCTCGCCAGTGTGGAGCCATTGCCGTTGCTAAAACATCTATCGGATTTGCAATTGATGCCTCGGTATACAGTCTTTCCTTAAGGAAATCTTTTGCATTATCAGTTAAGTCAGGCATTTCCAAACCACCTTCTACCAAACTATCGGTTGCGATTATAGCAGGACCTCCGGTATCAGTTATAACACCAACTCTGTTCCCTTGTGGGATTGGCTGCATTGCAAAAGCAATGGCTGACTGGCACATTTCTTCTTCGTCACGAAATGTTAAAATACCTGTCTTCTTGAAAATTAATTCAGTTGAAAGTCCTGCTCCAGCCAAACCTCCCGTATGTGATACAGCGGCTTTTGCACCTTGTTCGGTTCTACCTGCCCTCATTGCAAGAATCGGTTTCTTTGCGGCAACTTTTTCAGCAATTTCCATGAACTCATGTGGATTTGTAAATGCTTCCACATAAAGAACAATCACTTTTGTTTCTTCATCCTCTCCATAATATTCTATGATTTCAGGAATCGAAATATCACAGGCATTACCATTTGAAGCATAAAACCTCATACCTACATCCAGGTCGTAAAATCTTTGCATGAGTACAGCTCCAACACCTCCGCTTTGAGCAACAATCGAGATATGTCCCGGCTTCGGGTAAGTAAAGGTAAAATCACAATATGCTTTATAATCAGGATGAGTGTTAATGATTCCCTGACAGTTCGGACCGAAAATTCTCATTCCGTATTTATGAGCAATCTGAACCGATTCTTTCTCTAAAGCAACTCCGACTTCACCAATTTCTTTAAATCCAGCACTGTTGATGATAATATTTTTAACAGCTTTCCTGCCACATTCATCAACGGCTTGAGGAACAAATTTGCTAGGAATCGAAATGTGAACCGTATCTACATCTCCTGGACAGTCCAAAACAGATGAATATGCTTTAAGTCCTCTTACTTCAGGAGCAGACGGATTTATAGGATAAATAGGACCTTTAAATTTGTAATGAAGTAAGTTTTTAGTAATTACGTTTCCAATAGACAAATCCTTTGTAGATGCACCAATTATTGCAACTGACTTCGGATGAAATAATGAATAAAGTGAACTTTCCCTCTTGTCCCCAGTTCCCAGTCCCCAATTCCCGGTCCCCTTTCTTTTTGCTGTCTGCTGTTTGCCGTCTGCTGTCTGCATTTTCAATTCTCCTCTAATTGTTCGATGAAAGCTTCGACATTTGTTTTTGTCTGTTCGTCAGATACAAGTCTCATATCATTTAAATCGCCGTTGATAATTAAACTTGGAATTCCCGTTTCTTTTTCCAGTCTGAGATGCATACCATATCGGCAGTTTGAATTTGCAGGGCAGGTTTTAGCATCATGATAAATAATACCATCGATTTTATATTGGTCAATCATGTGTTTGATATATTCTTCTTTATATTCTTCCGAGCGTACAATGAAGATTTCAGCATAAGCTCTTGCCATGCTTCTAAAAGGTTCTTTTTCATCGAAAGCTGAAAATATCCAGCTGTTGCAATAGGTTGAAGCAAGAACACATGCTTTTAAATTTGCGAATAACTCTGAATGAGCTCTTAACCGCCCCCAAATCGGCATTCCTTCCCAATACAATCTGTATTTTTCATCTTCTAAAGCTCCTTCTTTGTTGTCAATTCGCTCTTCCAGTTCAGCTAATAGTACATTATAGTAATCTACAGCTTGAGGAGTTCCCCTTAGAACAACTGCAGGACCCATGTGAATTGTTCCATCAAAAAAAGTTAAAGGAGAAGGTTGTGCTGATGCTGTTTTTAAAACTTTCCCCCAAAGCTCAGTACATTCTCGTGATAGCTTCATTACCTCCCTAAGTTTGTCAATATCGAATTTGTTTCCTGAAATTTCTTCGAGAGGTTTGACTAAGGATTCTGTCTGTTTTGCCATTGACTCGACATGTACTTCGGCTATATCATAAGGATATTTAGGAGCATAAACACCCATTATCGGAATTTTCAATTCTCTTGCATACCATGACATCCAATCCTGAACATCCCTGCATTGATTAGTATCGAAAACAAGCACATCGGGTTTCGGAATTTTCTCGATGCCGTATGCTTTTGTTAAAGGAGTGTTGCCTGCAACATAAGAACCGATGTCGGATGTAAGATATGAGCAAATGTCAGGAGAAAAACCCAATATATTTGCATTAGGAATAAGGTCAGATGCCATTCTTGTTGTTCCGAGCATAGCTCCATGATTCTCTGGATAATGGACTACGAAACCCAATGAATGTAAAAGTTCAGCAGGACCAACACTTGTACACCAAGCAACTTTTTTCTCGCCCGTTTTTGCACAATGGTCTAGTTCAAGAAAATAATCTTTCATATATTGTCCCATCAATCCGGTTGCGCGAATCTTCTTCCTTACTACTTTTTCCTCAGCCATCAATACTCCAAGTTAAAAAATTAATAAAATTATCATTCTACATTTTACATTCTACATTTTACATTTTTAAGACTCCATCGCATACAATGCAGCCCCAACTGCACCTGTCAACTGAGGATGCTCGGCAACATAAATATCAATACCAAGTTCTTCACCTGTCATTTTTACTATTAATGGATTGTGAGCTATGACACCACCGGTCATTACAACTTTTCCTTCGAGAGAATCCATTTCGAGCACTCTTTTAATTACCGAATGGAACAATCCTTTGACAAGGTCTTCAACTTTTTTCCCTTTTCTTATATTTTCAAGAACTTCAGTTGCTGAAAAAACTGTACAAAAACTGCCAATCTTTATCATTTCCGTTGATTTTTCAGCTATTACATTCATATCTTCAATCTCAATATCCAGTCTCATAGCCATTTCTTCAAGGAAAGCTCCTGTCCCTGCCGCACATTTCCTGTTCATTTTAAAATTTTTTCTTTTTCCCCCAGCATCGAGTTTTATAATTTTATTGTCTTGTCCGCCAATATCAATTATGCTGATTTCTTCGGGAAAATAATAATAACATCCTTTAGCATGGCAACCAATTTCCGTTTTTTCGAAATCGGTAAATTCAACATTTCTTCTGCCATAGCCGGTTGATACAGTTACAGCTATTTCACCTTTACTCAGATTAGCCATTTTCAAAGAATCTTCAATGCATAGATTCGCTGTTTCTGCAAAATCATAACCGGACTTTCTAACTGAATATCCCAGAATATTTTTTTGTTCATCCAGCAACACAACTTTTGTCCTTGATGAGCCAATATCAATTCCTGCATAAACTTTTTCAGACATCAAGCAGGTCTCCATCTTCAATTATTAACTGTTTTGTATAAATTACCTTGAATTTCTCAGGTGTTTCAAGCATACATTCATTACACTCTATCTTAAACTTATCGGGATCGAAATCTTCAACTTTAACTTCAAATCCAAAAGATTTGTAAGCATCAACAGTATCTTTAACCCTGTTTTCATCAGTAATATTTCGCATTATCCAATCAGTCATTTTTTGTAATTTTCAATTTTTCAATTTTCTGTTACATAAATTTAATCCCTACGGGATAAGAAAGCCACTTTACTTTTCTTGTTACCATAATTTAATCCCTCCGGGATAATAAAATTATGTTTTACTTTGTTATTCTGACTATCTGATAGTTTCTTACTACTAACAACTAACAACTAAATTTTTCACTATTTACTATTCTTTTTTTACTAAAATAAGTCCTCAAGGTTATCACCGCTGTCAGGCATCTCACCATGCTTTTGTAAATACTGACCTACCAGTTCGCTTTCTCGTTGTGAAAAGAGCTTATCAATTTCAAAAGAAAAGTATATTGCTTCTTTTCCTTCATTTAAAAAGCTCTTCAAGGTTTTTTGAATATTTTCCGAACCTTTAATTAAAAAGACTTCCTTATTTTTATCATGTAGCAGAACAACTCCTTCCTCATTGGGAACCTTTTCGATATTTTCAATCAGAAATTCAAAATAATCTTCAGGTGGATATGGATTCTGATTAATTGTCATTCTTAAATTGCATTGCAGACATCTTGCCGTTTCAAATCTTGCTTCGTCATCTGAATATCCCAATTCAACTCCATCGAAGGATTTTTTTCTAACATCTGCATCGAGTAATCCAACGGGAACTCTTTCAAAATGACAAAATCCCTCAATTTTCCCTATTTTAGGTTCGAGTTGGACATCAGGTCTGCCATCACCACTGATGACACCATCACCACCGAGATATTTATCAATTTCCCTTGCTGCTTTTTTTGCAGCACCAATAGCATCTATTACAGACTTAGGTCCAGAAACGATATCACCACCTGCAAACAGTCCTTTGATTGAAGTTTCATAAGAACCTGTGTTTGTTTTTATCAAACCTTGATGAAATAATTTGCTTTTTTCTTCATCAGTTAAAACAGAAATATCAGTTTCCTGACCAATACATAAAATAAGTGTATCACATGTTATTTTACAGGTATCCAGTTCATAATATTCAGGTGAGAAACTTCCATTATCATCAAAAACTCTCAAGCATTTTTTAAGAGTTATTTCAATTTTACCATTAGTTGATATCTCAGCAATACCCCAGCCATTCATCAATCCAATACCTTCTTCGATTGATTCTTGGATTTCCTGTTCGTAAGCAGGCATTTCATTTCTATGCTCGAGGCAAATCATATTAACACTTTTAGCATTAAGTCGTACTGAAGTTCTTGCAGCATCTGTCGCAACATTACCACCACCAATCACAATCACATTTTTTTCCTTGAAAAAGATATTTGGGAAATTTCCTTTTTCAACTGAATTTAAAAATTCAACACCATATTGAATTGAATCATTATCAGGAATATCAATAGGTAATCTTTTGCTTTTCGATAAACCGGTTGATAAATACACTGCATCAGAGCCATTATTCAATATCTGTGTTATTGTAACATCGGTTCCAACATTTACACCCGATTTAATTTCCATTCCGCTTTCAAGGAGCCAGTTTAAATCTCTTTCAAGAGTGCTTTCAGGTAATCTGTATCTTGGGATACCGTATCGTAGCATACCACCAGTTTTTTCTTCTTTCTCATAAACAGTAACCTTATGACCTTTTAAAGAAAGATAAAAAGCAGTTGTTAAGCCGGCGGGACCTGCACCAATCACAGACACTTTTTTTCCTGTATATGCAAATTTATCTTTTGACTTCATCTCGGCTTTGCTCATAGCATAATTTTTGGCTAATCTTATGCTCAAGGCACCCGGTTTCCCATTTAATGCTTCAGATAAATACTCTCTTCTACAGTCAGTTTCACAGGGATGGAAGCAAATTTTTCCTAATGAATTTGGAAAGGATAATTTCGACGAAATAACATCGGCTGAACTTTGATTATCACCATCGGCAATGTATTTCAAATAAGCAGGGATATCTGTGTCCCCAGGACAATTTGCCCTGCATGGAAGATAATCTTTAAACTCTTTAAGTCTCGGCTTCCTTTGGTCTTGAATTGCACCTGTTGGACAAACTTCAACACATGCTCCGCAAAATCTGCAATCGGCATCCGCTAACATTGGTCCATTGACAGAACCGATTACTAATTTGCCTTCGTTAATAACGGCTCCAAGGGCGAATACATTTCTCAACTGCTGACAAGCTCTGACACAGCGTCCACAAGCAATACACAAATTATAATCGCGAACAAATAAATCACCGTCATATATTCGTGGAATTCCTTTATGATGAAACTTAGGAGTTTCAGGAGCGATTCCAATATAATCAACCAATCTTTGGAATTCGCAGTTACCGTTTATCTCACAACATCTTTCACTTAAAATTACACTATTGGAACAATCATCAGAAAGTGTCAGACAACCTTCTCTTTGACTGCATGTTAAGCATGAATGGGGATGATTTGCTAATATAGGGATTAATTTCTTTTGTCTTTTTGTTTTTAATATATCTGTGTTTGTACGTATAACCATTCCATCTTCTGCTTCTGTTTTACAGGATGGAACAGGTTCATCCCTGCCTTCGATTTCAACGATGCACATACCGCAACCCATGACGGATTCCATTGTAGCTCCGGGAGTATTGATATATTCTTTATCACCCTGATAAACTTTATCGGATAAAATCAAGGATCGGAACGGTTTTAAATCAGGATGCTTGCAAAGTACAGGAATATAAATTCCTGATTCCCCTGCAGCTTCAAGGATAGTTGTCCCTGCCTGGACTTCAACCGAATGACCGTCTATTGTTATCTTAATCATAATATATCAAGAAAAATTATTAAGATACTATTTTTTATTTTCAATTATGATTTCAATATCATTGAAAATTGCATAATTGCAAATTGAAAATTTTTAAAACTACCACGAATGAGCAATCGCATTCAATTCACATGCAGACATACAGGGCAATTCTTTACCCTCACCTTTGCACGGAGCACACGAATACTTGATTTTCTTCCTGTGCTCATCCTTCACTGCTGCCATCATATCATCTGCCATTGGGTCAAATTCATTTTCCCTTATTTCGAGAACATTTGCAGGACAAACCGGAACACAATCACCGCATCCGTTGCATTTATCAGTATCAATACTGATAAAGAAATCACCTGAACCGTCTTTATATCCGAAATTAGCTATCATAACTTATTTCCGTTCTTTTTCAACAAGAGCTTTTCCAAAAAGTGCCGCACCAAAAGCACCGGCAATTTGTGTATCGTAAGTTGTAGTAAGCGCTTTAATACCCAATTCTTTTTCAAGTCTTTTCACAACACCGCTGTTTTTTGCTATACCGCCGGTAATTGCGAAATCTTCTTTAATTTCTATTCTCTCAAGAAGTGAGACAACGCGATGGGCCATAGCAGAACTATAAGCTGCTAGAACTTTGTTTTTTGCCCAACCCGCTCTTAAAAGTCCCGTTGCTTCTGATTTAGCAAAGATAACACATGTACTGCTTACAGGTTCGGGTTCTACGTCTACCTCAAATGACAAATCACCGATTTCTTCTATTGGCAAAGAAAGTAAATCAGCGAATACTTCCATACCTCGGCCTGTTCCTGCGGCGCATTTATCATTCATAAGAAAGTTTGTAACTTTTCCTTTCTCATCACAGCTAATTGCTTTACAATCCTGCCCACCCATATCGAGTAATGTCCTGATTGTATTTCCATACATCTTATTAGCACCACGTGCATGACATGCAATTTCAGTTATGGTCTTGTTGGCAAATGGTACATTTACCCTGCCATAACCCGTACCTACGGTATAGTGAATGTTTTCGAGTGTCATACCGGTATTTTCCAAAGCCCAGTTCATAGCATTTTGGGCACTCATCGGAGAATTCGAACCTGTTCGCATATTTGAAAATGCAAACAATTCACCGTCCACAAGAATAACAGCTTGCGAACTTACGGAACCAACATCAACACCGGCAGAAATAATAGAACCGGAATTCCAGTCAATATTGTCATTTTTCCAGTTATATTCTTTCCAACGCCAAAATTCTTTTGCCATTTATCTTTCCCTTAAATTTTTAATTTGTTGTTTACTCTGTTTTACATATTATTTTTTTAAATTTTGGATTTAAAATTGATTTTAAATTTCAAATTTTAAATTTTAAATTGTTTTTACTCTGTTATCAATGCTGCTCCGTATGCAGCTATATATTCGGGATACTCAGGAACAATTACATCTGTTTCCAGATTAATATTTATTGAACGGAGAAAGCCGACATTATGAGCAACTCCTCCTATTACAGCTATATCCTTTTCAAAGCCGACTTTCCTAACCATTGATGAAATCCTTGCTGCGATAGCGTCACAGATAGCTTTTGCTATATCCTTTTTGTCTGTTTTTGCATGAAGCAAAGATACAACTTCAGATTCTGCGAATACTGCACATTGTGCATTCATCGGGATTTCCTTGTCGGATTGCAAAGACATAGGACCGAAGTTTTCTATAGGAATTTCTAAAGCTCTCGACATAGCTTCGACAAAAGCACCTGAACCTGCCGCACATTTTTCATTAATAGAAAAGTCAATTACCTTACCATTATCACCACACCTGATTCCACGACCTTCTTCTGCTCCAACATCAATAACAGTGCGAACATTTGGATATATTGTGGTTACTCCTTTTGAAGCTGCTGTAACATCAGTAACAGACATGCTTGCAAATTCCACATCCTTTCTGCCGCTACCGGTCGAGGTTATTGAAGAAACATCTTCTTTACTTATGCCATTATCTTTTAGTATTTTTTCGTATAGAGAAATTACACTTTCTTTTGCCTCAAAACCCGAAAGTACTTTTTCTCTTGCAATTACTTCGTTATCACGGAGTAATACAATTTTGATATTTTTTGCACCTACATCAATTCCTGCAGATATCATTTTCACTCCATTTTATTTAACATAAAATTATTATTTTTTTCCCTCATTTTTTTCGTTTATTCATTAATATTTTAAATTTGATTGAAAATCGAAAATTTTCAAAATTTCAACTGCTTGATACCGAGTGTTTCCATAAATGAATCCATACGTGATTTTGCCTGAGCTTCATCAAATTCTCTTTCGTCACCCATATTACCTTCAAATGTCATAACAGGAAATCCGGCTTCAATTAAAGCTAATCTGTTTTCTGCAATACCCAAAGAAAGACCTTCACAACCACGATTATAATGGAGCATAATCCCATCAAGCTTCCATTGTTTCGCTATCTTTATCATCATCTCACTTTTCAGATGTGGTGAATAAAAGTGTTGCCATTCGGGTTTACTCAAATTCCAGTCGGCTAATAATCTCAAAGCTTGCTCTCTTGAAGTAATTTCAATCCCTTTTTCCATAGGAGTAGTTCTTGCTCCCCAACTTCCATCAGGTTTATCCTCCCATACTCCGATTAAACCAAAGGTATAGAGGGAACCGATAGAAACCGCTCCAAAACTTTCGAGATACCTAAAGATTTTTAGAAAACCCCATGGTGGTTGTGTATCGGACATTAACCGGCAAACCTCATGTGGAGTAGCGGCGATTTGATTATCAACCCTGTATTTAACTTCATCATAAAGCTCATCGTAAAAATCAGCAAACTCTCCGCTGTGCTTTGCTAATGTACCGAGTACATAAAATGAATACATGGATTTTTCATCGAGAGGAGCAGGTTGTGTCATATTCAGTTCACAAATTTTAGCCCATTTGGCAGTAGAACGAAATTCATTTTTACATGCTTCAATTAAAAGTTCATCATTGTATTTTCTTCCTGTCGTTTTTTCGAGCCACTCGATACCATCGAGCATTTGATTAACAATGTAATCAATTTTATGCTCTTTTACTGTATTATAAGGACCGACAGCAACATCAATCGAAAATGTCGGGACTCCTCCTTCGAGTTCAGAGGCGACCTGATACCATTTAGAATGGCTGCAGCAAACATGGTCCTGCCACATAAAATCCGGCTTTTGAAATTTTCCACCGAAAGCCCATTCATCAATTAGAATCGAACCCCAGTAATTTCTCATATAAGAGCATAGGTCTCTTGCATAACCCTTCTTATCAACAGCTTCCATACATCTTAAAGAAAATTCTTTGTTGAAAGCAATACTTGCTGCGTAAGGTTCACCGGTCAAGGGATAAACATCTTTACCCAAGCCGGCCGGTATTGCACCAAAACTCCAAGCACCTCCTGCCCAGCGAATACCACCTTTTTCATGTGCTGTTGCATAATTTTTATAAAAATTATTTCTTAGTTCTTTTGCTTTGTTCCAGCATTTAAGCTGTTCAGTTTTATATGTTGGTATATTCATAGATTTCCCACTTATTTAGAATAAATCATCTTCATTTAACATCTCGAGAAAAGCTTCCACCCGGATTTTAAACTGACCGATTGGAACGGTAACATCGAATTCAAGGAACAGAGTCGGAATCCCCACTTCATTAAATGCCTTTTTAATTGCAGGTATATCCAGTTCATGGGGGTCGCAGAATTTTTGTTGAATTAGAATAGCACCTTTTGCATCGAAATCTTTGGCAAGTTTCAACAAATGAGTAACTCTCGTTCTGTTCATCCAATCCTTGCTCGGACAGGCAGGACGTTCAATATATCTCTTTGCAATTGCTTCAATTGGGTCTCCACCAGTATAATTTACGCTATTCCAAAAATATCTTGTTCCAACACAATGGTCGTCAATAACAACAGTAGCACCGCACTCCTCAACCATATTAATAAAAGGAATATCATCATTTTCGCTACCAAGAATCATTAATCGTGTTCCGGTATTTTTCCCATTTGTTTTGATTTTTCCAAGGAGTTCTTTCAATGCATCATTATGTTCTTCCTTCCTTACCATTTGCTGAGTAATTGCAATCTGCATTGTTTCTTCACCGGATATCGGAGGATTTTCCCGAGCTTTGAAATCATAAAGCTGACGTATCAATCCACGGTTTTCATCCATCAGCTTGATACCTCTGATAATATCTTCATCGGTTAATTCCCTGCCAATCCATTTTTCAACAGCTTTCTTGAAATCCCGAATTTCTTCAGTGAGATACGCTAAAGCATGAGGTGATTGAACATTATTTGGCATAGGAAGATAGTATTTGAAATCAGTCGGAATATGTTTTTCCCAACTTGTATATGCTTGACGGATATGAAGACAGGATTGAGCAATCATTATTCCATCGAGATAGCTGTATCTTCCTTTTAATCCCTGTGCAAGGCAATCTCTACAAAACGGGCAATACATGCCAAAAATATGTGTTTCAGTTAAGTCCTGTGGTTCGTGGCCTCCCAAAATTCTAACAGGAAGAATATCGGCTGCGTATAATATTTCTTCAGGAACATATGTGCAAAAATAACCCACGACTTTACCACCTGTTTTATTTTTCCACTCCTGAGCATAAGCATGCCGGTTTGTATTCCACTCACGAAATTTACTTATCATGTAAACTCCTTATTGTTTATTAAAAATTATTTTTTATTAATAGCTTAATATACGAACAAATCAGAAATGTTCACGCTTCCGGTTAATAACCATTCAGTCATCCTGAGCTTGTCGAAGGACGAGCTTGTCGAAGGACGAGCCGGCAAAAGGAAAAATAAGTCGAAGGATTATTCGACTAATATTAAAACCAACAGCTTTGCTATTCGCAAGCGAATAACTGCCATTACCTTACCCAGCCGGAAAAGCACAAAAACATCTAGAAATTACCGGTTATAGTTCCCGCTTAATTACAGTCGCCATCGTAACACCACCACCACCGCAAATACCGGCGACACCAAACGTTTTATCCAAACGTTTAAGTGCGTAATAAAGCGTAACAATTATGCGGGCACCGCTAATTCCCGTCGGATGTCCAAGTGCTATTGCACCTCCGTGAACATTTAATTTACTTCTATCCCAATTTAAAACCTTTTCGTTAGCCAAAACCTGAATGGCAAAAGCTTCATTGACTTCAATCAAATCCATATCGCTAAGTTGCATTCCGGCATTTTTCAAAGCTGCTGGGATAGATAAGCCAGGTCCTTCACCCATTGTTTGAGGTGGAACTGCTGCCTGACTAAATGAAATAATCGAGAATAACGGCTTAACACCTAACTGGTCTGCCATTTGTCTCGTTGTTATGACAAGAGCTGTGGAACCGTCGCTCAAGCCGCATGCGTTCCCGGCTGTAACGACCCCGTCTTTACGGAAAGCCGGCTTTAATTTAGCCATCTTCTCTTTGTCAATTGTATGTCGTATCGTTTCGTCGTTTTCAAATAAATATGCAGGTTTCTGCCTCGTTGCAGGAATTTCCACAGGAACAATCTCCTCCTTAAACCAACCGTTCTTTTGTGCCTGAGAAGATTTCAAGTGGCTCTCAACTGCAAATTCGTCCTGCTCTTCTCGAGATATTTTAAATTTTTCAAATAGATTTTCTGCCGTATCACCCATTCCTTGTCCGATGAGCGGGTCAACACTATCGCTCCATCCATCCTCAAGTGTTTTATTACCCATTCGAAAACCATCCCAACGGACATTTTTCATCAGATATGGAATTGTGCTCATACTGTCAAATCCACCAATTAAAACTATTTTCCCTTCCCCACAACGGATAACTTGTGAAGCTAAGCTCAGTGCTTTCATTCCGGATGGACAAGCCATGTTAATTGTCATAACAGGAACGGATAATGGAACTCCACCTTTAACTGCGGCACTTCTTGCCGGATTAGGACCATTTCCTGCCTGACGGCAACTGCCCAATAATACTTCGTCTATGTCATCAGGATTAACATTTGCTCTACGAATTGCTTCTTTGATTGATACAGCACCAAGGTCGTAAGACGGTATATCTTTCAATGTTCCGCCAAAATTACCCATAGGTGTGCGACATGCCGATATGGCAACTACTTCATTTAATTCCATAAACCTCTTAACCAAATTATAATTAAAACTTTATTTATTCCAAACTTAGTATCCAAATTTTTAATTCTTAGATTAAAATTGATTTTAAATTGCAAATTTCAAATTTTAAATTTCTCAAATGTATTGCCCGCCATCTACTTTGATGACTTCTCCGGTTACATGCCTGGACAAGTCACTACAGAAAAATGCAACAACTTCGGCAACTTCTTCGGGAAGACCAATTCTGCCTAAAACAATTTCCTGAAGAGCCATTTCCTTAACGTTGTCGGGAGCTTTTTCCATCATTTCGGTTAATATCAGTCCGGGTGCAACAGCATTTACATTCACGGAAGATTTACCTAATTCCTTTGCAACGGCTTTTGTCAAACCAATAATACCTGCTTTAGATGCAGAATAGTTTGATTGTCCGAACTTTCCCCGAATACCGTTTATAGATGTTACGTTTACAATTTTGCCATGTTTTTGTTCTTTAAATATGGGGGCAACGTGTCTGATGTAGTTAAAATATCCTTTAAGGTTGATATCGAGAACTGTGTCCCATTGTTCTTCGCTCATTTTCCAAATAACACCATCCCAATTAATACCTGCGTTATTAACCAATATATCGAGTCCCCCGAATTCGGCAACAACCTGTTCTACCATTTTAGCGGCATCGTCAAATTTTGATATATCGGCTTGCACTACGAGTGCTTTTCTTCCAAAAGCCCTGACTTTTTCTGCAATCATATTTGCTTCGTCAGCATGTTTACGATAATTGATGGCAACATTTGCACCATATTCGGCAAGTTTCAAAGCAATGGCAGAGCCAATTCCCAAGCTCGCACCTGTAACAATTGCAGACTTATTTTCTAAGTTCATAAAGTATCCTTTGGAAAATGGAAAAAAATATATTTTTACATATTACTGAAAAAAATTTAAAAAAGCAAGTGAAAATATTTTTATAACAAAATTTTAATTTTATTTTTATTTTTAAAATATCCTCAATCGTCAAAAATTCTAATGGGAGGTACTGCTACCTAAATTGTTTCTTTGGAACCGAATAATTACATAAAAAATAATATTTTTGGCAAGATACTTATAGTTACGAAGTAATACTTCTTATTAGTATTTTTTCAATCAAATATTTTTTAACACTTTTTTTCTTAAACATTTTTTTTTAACTTTCATATTAACAAAAGAGTTTTTTCAAAGAAAATGAAATAGAAATTGACTATCATAAAAAAATCCTTTGAAAAAATGTTAACAAATTGAATAAGAAATTCAAAATATATTTTCAATTTTATTGGAGTAATTGATGAAAAATTGCGATTCTATCTACTCAAACGCAAGAATTCCATTTGGAGCTTGGGGCAGTAGTTTTTTTCCTGCTTGGCAAATGTCGGCTCTTGCTGAAGTGAATATCGGACAGTTCGCCGGTGAATCAATGAGCAGAATTTTAAGTAAACGAAAGGTCAAACTAAATCAACTCGATTACCTTATTACCGGTTCAACAATTCCATGGCATTGGAAGTTTTGGAATTCACCATTTGTAGCAAGCTGTTCTGGACACCGTATTCCCGGTCATCACATTGAACAAGCTTGTGCTACCGGTTTGCAAACAATCGTTGCCGCCGCCGCAAATGTACAGGCAAAAGCAGGCGATGTTGTTGGAGTACTTACATTCGACAGAACGAGCGATTCACCTGTTGGTGTATTTCCTGAACGCAGAACTTATGAAAGGACGCAGGCTTTGTCAGATGTATGGGATAATTTCGGTTTTGACCCTGCTACAGGTGGTGCAATGTTAGCAACAGCCGGAATGACAGCCAGAAAATACAAAATCGAAAAAAAAGAAGTTGACGAAGTTGCTTTTCACAGACATCAGCAATATTTCCATGCACTTGAATCAGGTTTTTTAAATCGTGTTCTTATACCCCTTGAAATACTAAACGTTCAGGGCAAAGTTGTCGGTAATGTGGATAGTGATATGGGTGTCAGAAAGCTTACCATGGATGCACTTAGTGCAATGCGGGAGCTCGATTCCTGTGTTACAGGAGGTACTCAAACTCATGCTTCGGATGGAATGGCTACAATGATTGTTACTCAAAAAGACAGAGTCAAAGAATTTTCTGCAAAACCAGAAATTGATATTCAAATAATTGCTAAAGCAGAAGCAAGGGCACTAAACGGTTTAATGCCTGAAGCACCTGCTTTAGCAGTTAAAAAAATATTAAATCAGACTGGATTAACGATGGACGATATGGTTGTCGTCAAAAACCACAATCCATTCGCAGTCAACGATGCAATTTTTGGAAAGATTTTTAACTATGATTGGCACAAAATGAATAACACAGGTTGCCCTTTGGTTTGGGGACATCCTCAAGGTCCAACACTCACAAGAGTAACAATGGAGGCACTCGAAGAAGCAGTAGACAAAGGTGGAGGTTATGTTCTCATCTTTGGTTGTGCGGCAGGAGATGTCGGAATTGCAGGAATTTTCAAAGTAACTGATGGAGGTGCATTATGAATAAATCAATGAGACAATCAACACTTGAAACCTTAGGTTTAGGTTCAGTTCTTGATATTTTCCAAAGAGGGAGTTTACCTGTTGAAACCGAAAGTTTGATTGATAAGATTTTTGGTGACAAAAATAATCGCGGAGCTATTGTAATATCAGGTGCTAAAGGCATTGTTGGGGCAGGTAAAATGATGCAACTCGGAGTAAGGTTGATGGACTATGGTATCCCACTTGTTGGTTTGGATATGGGTGGAGCCGCTGATGGACTGAGTTTTCAATATCAGGGATTGCTTTCTGCATTTGGAAAAGTACAGGCAGACAAAATCATGTCAAACATTGTCCTTTTCAACTATGACGGAAAAAGTTTACCAAAACATTTAGCTGCTTTCAAACCAAAATTCTTATTGGAAGCTATTCCGGAAATTTTTGAATTAAAAAAATCGCATTATAAAATTTTTAGGGATTCATTTCAGGGAATTGAAATAAAATCAGTAACATCCGGCTTTCCTATGTCGGAACTCGGTGTCGGTATTGCACATCCTGCATTTCCGCATCAAATCAACAAAGTTTGGGAAATGATTGAACCGGAACCATCGGATATAACAAAACTTTTCTGGTCAATGGGAATGATTCCAATGGAAATGACTGATAACTGGTCATTTGTATTGGATGTATTATTCTGTGGACTCACTCTCTCAGGAACAAAATATCATGAAGCAAGCAATATGCCTTTTTGGAAAGTTGATAAATTAGTCAGAAAGCTTTTAGGACCAAATCCTTTCAGGGCTCACGACGTAATCGGAGCTAAAGGTGCAAATTATCTTACATGGTCTTGCCTGAATGATTTAAATAAACATTACGGAGAAGTATTTAAACCTACAACTGCACTTGAAGAACACAAAAATACCGGCTCAAACTGGTATCCTTTAAATCATCTTCGACCTATGGTCAACTGGACTCTAAATAATGATGAAATGTCCGAATTTGAGACATGGATTCTTGGTTCGATGTTCCAAATGACATCCTTGCTTTTACATGAAAAACGTTCTCATTTATCTACAATGAATGCTATAGGTGAACTTTGTGCTCAGTTCCGTCATGGATTGCTTTCGACAATCAGGACTTTTGACCTGAATTCAGCCCTTAGTATTGTTGAAGCATACCATAAATTACAACCTGAAGCAGCTAAATCCGCTTGGTATCCTCAAACATTCGAATTAATGGATTCAGTCGAATGGCAACAGCTTTACGTAAATGCTGAACATGACGGGAACATAGGTGTAATTACAATTTCACGAGAGAGCTATAATCATGATGTTAATGAAGAATTAAACCGTGCTATTGATTGGTTGAAAGCTGAAAATATTGAGAAAGTAATTGTATCAGGTGATTTTCATTTATCAACACAAATGGTAGGAGCTGATACAAGTGAATTTTACCCTGCTTTGAATGATGAGGAAGAAGGATTCCAAATTGCCTACCAATGGTCAAAAACTGCAAGACGTTTGAACGATGAATTCAGGACTTCCGTTGGTTTTATCAGCGGAAAACGTGCACTTGGTGGTATGTTAGAACTAATGCTTCATTGCCATTATCTGATTGCTCTTGACAACACTGAAGTTGGTGCTCCTGAAGTTACTCTACCTGTTGTTCCTGGAATGGAACTATGCCATTGGCCCTTTAGGAAAACTAAACCTGAAGACAGGCCTAAGATTGCAAAGATGCTGTTGGAAGGAAATTATATCAAAGCTAAAAATACGATTGGCTGGATTGTTGATTATACCAGTAACATTACAGATTGCATTAAAATGGCATGGAAAATTGCGATTGAAGATGAACTTGCTTTGCCAAAACGAAGAGTCGAACAAGAGCCATTAACAGATATCCCAAGCGATATGAATAATATAGTCCCGACAGATAATAAAGTATTGTTGAATGCACGGCTCGCTATTCTTAATAATATTCGTCAAAGTTGTGCAGCTACTTTGCCTGAAGCAATTAAAATTCAAGCACGAAATTCAGCAGTATTCATGTTGAGCAAAGAATGCAGAAATGGTTTTGTCGGGAGTGATTATGTTAAGACAATGGAGGTGTGATATTTTGAATAAATGAGTGAAATTCCATAATCTAATTGAGTTTTATTAATTTGTTGCTAAAATAAATTATAGAATCAATTATTAATATTTTGATTCTTCACAAGTAATGATTAGATTGTATTATGAATAAGAAAAAATTATTAAAAAAAATTCTTGATGGTAGTAAAAATATTAGATTTAACGAATTCGTCAATCTAATAGAAGGTTTTGGTTTTATCTTAGATAGAGTTAGTGGAAGTCATCATATTTTTAAAAGACAAGATATAGATGAAATAATAAATATACAAAATGTCAAAGGTGAGGTAAAACCGTACCAGATTAAACAGTTTTTTTCAATAATTGAAAAATATAATATCAAATTAATGGAGTAACTATGAAGGATTATCATATTAATATATTTTATAGTAATGAGGACAAATGCTTTGTGGCAGATATACCTGATTTGAAATATTGTTCGGCATTAGGAGACACGCCCGAGCAAGCTCTTGTTGAAGTATTGAAAGCCAAAGATATATGGCTATTGTCAGCACAAGAATCAGGGAAAAAAATTCCTAAGCCTAAGTATAAACCCTTTTTTTACCAGACTGCCATTTTCTGAAATTTTTCTTTTTTGTTACTTTGTATAAAAATGTAAATAAGTTTGTTGTAATTTTTTATCTTAATATTTTTGAGGAAATAATTATTAAGAAACCTATCAATTATTAAGAATTTTGTGGATTATTAATATGAAAAAAATATTGTTTATTATATCAATAATTATGTGTTCTGAAACTTTTGCTCAAAGTTATAATGAATACAGGTGTCATGTTGATAGTAATTTGAGGTATTCAAATATCATCGGTTATATCAAAAATGATTCAATAATTGATAGAATAATTTATAAATATTATCCTCCTATTACATGTTTTGATTTTCCTGATACCTCCAAGTTTATGATAATAGGACCTAATGAATATTTCTTATTAAAAGGTGATACAGCAAAAAAAAAGAATATTACTTTGTTTAAAATAAGACACAGTGGAATTTTAGATTCTATTAATCAGTATCGCTTTGAGAAATATGAAAAAATGAATACAAATTTTAACGAGGATAATAATTGTGATAGTGTTTATAATTTCAGTATTGGATTTATTTCAAATAAAATTTGGGTAGTTGCTATAATTCCAAAAAAAATTACCCCTGGAATATATAGGTCGATTAGTTATGTATTTTTATTTGATGACAAAGATTCAATTATAAAAACAATTACACACTTTGCACAAGAATGAAACCATTTTTATAATGAGTTTAAAGGCGGTAAATATTATCTGCAAAGTCAGTATATTATTGACTGCGATTTGAATATATTGAAAGTTGAAGAATTGGAGCTGGAATAAACGTAAAAAATGTATGATTAAATTCTTATTTTTACAAAAAACATTGAAGGAAATAACATGAATAAAATAATTTATATAAGTTTATTTTTTATTTTGTATTATTTAGGTTCTGCCGAAGATAATGCAAATAAATCATCATTGAGGCCCGAAATTGAGCCATTCAAATCGGATTACCTGAAAGTTTCCGATATACATGAAATCTACTATGAACTATGTGGAAATCCCGAAGGAAAACCTGTTTTTGTTTTACATGGTGGTCCCGGAGGTAGAATCTCTCCGTATTATAGACGTTTCTTCAATCCTGAAAAATTCTTAATTGTCCTGTTCGACCAACGCGGTTGCGGCAAATCCAAACCTTATGCTGAAATAATAGAAAATACAACACAGGACTTAATAAAAGATATTGAAAAACTCAGGAAACATCTTGAATTAGAGAAGATTATTTTGTTTGGTGGCTCATGGGGTACAACATTAGGGCTTGCTTATGCGGAGACATATCCTGAAAACACAGCCGGTTTGGTCTTACGCGGTTTATTTTTATCAACCGATGAAGAAATTGATTATTTTTATAATGGTGGTGTCAAAACTTTTTTCCCTGAAGTTTATGAGAAATTTATTTCTTCTTTACCTGAACCAAACAAAAAATCATTACCTAAATATTTATTTGAATTGATGCAAAATCCCGATACCAATATTATTAAAAAATATGCCAAGGTTTGGGCGGCTTATGAAATAAAAATTTCGGGTTTAAATATATCGGACAAAGAAGTTGATAATATTTTGAGTAGTTTCAATCCCTTGTCATTCAGTTTATTTGAAAATTACTACATGTCAAAGAGATGTTTTCTCGAAAAAGAACAGTTGTTGAAATATGTCCTTAAACTGATAGACATTCCAATTTACATCGTCAATGGCAGATATGATATGATTTGTCCTCCAATAACTGCTTATAAATTTCAAAAAGCATGTCCATGGGCAATAATAAATATTACTGAAGGTTCGGGACATTGGATGGGTGAACCTGAAACAGAAAAAACTTTAATAGAAATTATGCGTAAGTTTGAATGATATAATTGTTTGTACTTTGTTTCATTGGTATTGACATTGCAAAGATTGTGATTCTTCCGAAACTACCGACAATTAATATTTATTTTGTTATATTACTCATATTCAATAACATAATGCTCAGCTAACTCATTATTTTCATCATAATAAAACTGTTCAATCCATAAGCCCTGAGAATTATATAAAAATGTACTTTTTGCGGGATTAGCTCCCTGCAAACCTGACAATTCGACGGATAATTTGCCTGCCGAATTATATTGAAACTCCTTAATTATCGTTCCATATTCCATATAATCTTCTTCTTTAATAAGTTTGCCTTCAGAATTATAAAAATAAAGCCGATAGCCAGCTTCCTCTTGGAAAAAATGGTCATAGAGATTTTCTCTTGTTAAAAAACCATTTGCATCATGAAGATAATTATGCTCCTCCGTAAGCTCTTCGTATGAATAAATTTTTTCATTGTTTATAAATCCATTTGAGCCATAAGTGTAAATATATTTCTTTATGTTGATTGTTGGAGCGTTGGATGTTTTAATTTCTATTTTAACAGGTTTATTATCGCTATTATAAGAAAAATTATATATGTAATAAATCCCGGAAATTGAAGTCGAAACCTTGGCTTGTGTAAGAACTCCCGATGAGTTATAAGTAAAATCGAATGTTGCCGGAGCCAGGTAGGGAGAATAATTATTCATAGCTTTTACCAAACCATAGCCATCTGAAAAGAAATTATAATAATTATACATAAAATTCAATAAACCTGGTAAAGCATAAATATTTTTTCCGTAATAAAAATAATTTTCCGCAGGAAAGGAAAACGTCTTCTCATTAAATATAAAGTCAGTTATCAATACTTTTTGTGCATTTTCATCTACAAAATAAATCTTTGCCTTCAAAGAATTGCCTCCCGGATTAACAGGATTATTTTCGTCGCTGCAACCTGCCAAAGCAAGAATTAGTAGAAAACTCAGTAGAGTTATTATATTTTTCATAAGAACCTAAATAAAATTTAAAATCCAACACCAACGTTCATAGAAATACTATATCCATAAGGATAAACATAATCAATGATGTTTACAGAAACATCATCATCATTAATTAATTTCGTTGCATTGTTCTTTGAAAAAGCAAATAAATTCGATGAATACAAATTACTTCTTTTTCAAATAAAATCATCCATTTTCCATTATCAATTGTCCATTAAAAAACGTAGTTTTTTAATGCCTTCATATATTGAGCCCTTTCGAAATCACCTGGATTTGGTGTTTTCATCTGACTCATACTGCCTATCATCTGCTCGACTGATTTATATTCATTCTTAGTCAACCAATCAACCATCTCTTTTTCGATTACCTTTAAATAATCAATTCCGTTTTTCAATAGGGCAGAGGCAAGCATAACGGCATTTGCACCAACCAAAAGGGATTTAATCACATCTTTTCCGGTATGGATTCCGCTTGTCGCCGCAAAGTCAAGATTTACCCTACCCTTTAGGATAGCTATCCATCTCATTGCGAGGCGTGAACTACCTGAATGACTCAATGCAACTTTTGGTTCTACCTCAAGTTCATCAAGATTGATATCAGGTTGATAAAATCTGTTAAACATTACCAAAGCATCTGCACCGGCTTCCTTAAAACGCAATGCCATATTAGCCATATTGGAATAATACGGGCTTATTTTAACTGCTAAAGGAATATGTATATTGGACCTCACAGCTTTAACGACATCAATATACCTGTTTTCTATATCACTCCCGGGACTATCTAAATTTGTCGGTATATCATATAGATTCAGTTCAATAGCATCGGCACCGGCTTCCTGCATAATATCTGCATAGTCAATCCATCCACCGGTTGATGAACCGTTAAGACTTGCAATGATGGGAATATTAACTGCCTCTTTAGCTTTACGAATATGGTTAAGGTATTCTTCAGGACCTAAACGATATTCGTCAGGTTCCGGAAAATATGAGGTTGCTTCTGCTGACACAAATTCTGTAGAGTTAATAAAATGATGAAGCTCTTTTTGCTCTGATTCCACCTGTTCTTGAAATAATGAATGAAGCACTATTGCCGAAGCACCGGCTTCTTCAAGTTTTTTTATGTTTTCTATCTTTTCGGATAGGGGAGATGCCGCTACCACTAAAGGTGATTTCAACTCCATCCCAAGATATTTTGTTTTTATATTCATCCAACATTCTCCTAATTAATTTTCATTTTTTACAATTTTCAATTTTCATTCAATTTTTAAATTATATTTACATACAATCCAACTATATTCAATCCACAAGGATTGCATTCGATGTTTTAATCTTAAGTTCTTTCAGTTCTTCTTCCGTTCAGCCATTCAGTCTTTCAACTGTTGACTGACGACTGACGACTAACGACTAACGACTAACGACTTATTCCCCAAATTTTCTGTCAGCAAAGTATTTATAATATTGATACCTTTTGTTAACATTAATTTGTGCCTGAATATAATTTTCCTTTGCTAATTCCGGTTGTGTCTTAAACAATACTTTAAATCTTGTTTCCATATTCATGTAATCAGCAACAGGTAATTTCGGCTCTTTGGAATCCAAAGACAATGGATTTTTACCCACCTTTAAATTATTGGGATTATATCTATAAAGTAACCATTGTCCTGAATCAACTGCTGCTTTCTGGTGTTTCAAAGGAGTGGACATATCAATACCATGAGCAATACAATGTGAGTAAGCGATGATTATTGAAGGACCTTCATAAGCTTCAGCTTCAAGAAATGCTTTTAGTGTATGGTCATCTTTAGCTCCAATTGCAACCGATGCAACATATACCGTTCCATAAGCCATAGCCATTAAACCCAAATCTTTTTTCTCGACAGGTCTGCCGTTTGTTGCAAACTTAGCTATGGCACTCAAAGGTGTTGACTTCGATGCCTGTCCACCCGTATTTGAGTATACTTCAGTATCGAGAACAAGCAAGTTGACATTCTTTCCTGTTGCGATAACATGGTCAAGACCTCCATATCCAATATCGTAAGCCCAACCATCACCGCCAATTATCCATACACTCTTTTGTACGAGAAAATCTGAAACCTGCAGTAGTCTTTTTGCTTCAGGCGAATTTATAGTTTCTAATTTTTCTTTAAGAACTTGAACTCTTGCTCTTTGCTCGGCAATACCATGTTCAGTCTTTTGGTCCGCTTTAATTAATTGTTCAACCAAACCTTCTCCAAGTTCTTTAACAAAGTGAGGCAGTAAGTTGATAGCTATCTCATTTTGTTTATCTATAGCCAATCTATAACCTAATCCAAATTCAGCGTTGTCTTCAAACAAGGAATTATTCCATGTAGGTCCTCTCCCGTTTTCATCCTGACAATAAGGAGCAGTCGGAAGATTGCCGCCATATATTGAAGAACATCCTGTTGCATTTGCTATGATTGCCCTGTCACCGAACAATTGGCTGACAAGTTTGACATAAGGTGTTTCACCGCAACCTGCGCAGGCACCGGAAAATTCAAACAAAGGTCTTTGCATTTGCTGATGCTGTATTTTTGTCAGTATAAGTTTGCTTCTGTCATATTCAGGTAAGCCAAGGAAAAATTCCCAGTTCTTGGTTTCTGTTTCGCGTAATGGTATTTGAGGAGTTAATATCAAAGCTTTCTTGCTCAAATCAGTTTTATTTTTAACCGGGCAAATCTCAACACAAACTCCACAACCTGTGCAATCCTCAGGTGCAACCTGAATCGTATATTTTAATCCTTTCCATTCTTTATCACGTGCTTCCGAATGTTTGAAAGTATCCGGGGCACCGTTCAAATGTTTTTCGTCATATATCTTACTTCTTATGCAAGCGTGAGGACATATCATCATACATTTACCGCACTGAATACAAATATCATCGTCCCAAACCGGAATTTCCAAAGCGATGTTTCTTCTTTCATATTGAGTAGTTGCTGTTGGCCAGGTACCGTCAACAGGGAAAGCACTGACAGGAATGTCATCACCCCTGAAAGCTATGATTTCACCAATAACGTTTTTGACAAATTCCGGTGAATCATGAGGTACAGGAGGATGAATATCAAATTTACTTGAAACTTTTTCAGGTATTTTTATTTCATGCAAGTTTGACAATGTATTGTCAACTGCCTGAAGATTCATTTTTACGACTTCATCACCTTTTCTACCATAAGTTTTAATAATAGAATTCTTTATTTCAGTTATGGCTTCATCTTTTGGCAGTACTCCTGCTATCGCAAAGAAACAAACCTGCATAACGGTATTGATTCTTCTTCCCATTCCACTGTCTTCGGCAACTTTTTGGGCATCGATGACATAAAGTCTTGCTTTTTTATCAATTAACTGTTTTTGCATGGTTTTTGGTAGATGGTCCCAAAATTCGTCCTTGGGGAATGGTGCGTTTACAAGAAATGTACCACCTTCTGCCAAATTAACCAGCATATCATATTTTTCAAGAAATACCGTTTGGTGACAAGCTATAAAATTAGCTTTTGAAACCAGATAAATCGAGCGAATTGGATTTGGTCCAAATCTAAGGTGTGATACTGTTAAAGTTCCTGCTTTTCTGGAATCGTAAACAAAATAGCCCTGAGCATAGTTATCAGTATTTTCACCAATAATCTTAATAGAATTTTTATTGGCTCCTACAGTACCGTCAGAACCCAAACCATAAAACAATCCTCTTACTACATTATCAGCTTCAATGCTATAGCTTTCATCGAAATCCAAACTTGTATGAGTAACATCATCGTTAATACCAATTGTGAAATGATTTTTTGGCTTTTCATTTTTTAAATTATCAAACACGGCTTTAATCATAGCAGGAGTGAATTCTTTTGATGATAAACCATATCTGCCACCTACTATTCTTGGCATTGTCTTAAGTTTTCCATAACCTTCATTTAATCCTTCGTGCAATGCATTTACACAATCAATATATAATGGTTCTCCTATTGCACCGGGTTCTTTTGTCCTGTCAAGTATTGCAATTGCTTTTATTGTTGCAGGTAAAGCTTCCATAAAACGCTTTACGTCAAACGGTCTGTAAACTCTGACTTTCAATACACCGACTTTTTCTCCCTTTGCAGTCAGGTGGTCAACCAATTCATGTGTTGTTTCAGCACCCGATGCCATTAATACTACTACTCTTTCAGCTTCGGGATGTCCTTCATATTGGAATAAGTAATACTGTCTTCCAGTCAATGAAGCAAATTTATCCATGACTTTTTGAATTTTGTCAGGTGCTTCAATATAAAATTTGTTTCCTGCTTCACGATTTTGGAAGAAAACATCTGGATTTTGTGCTGTTCCTCTCAACACCGGTTTATCAGGAGTTAATGCTCGGTTTCTGTGTTCTGCTACCAACTCATCGGTAACCATTTGTCTCATAATGTCGTCAGGTATCAACTCAATTTTGTTTACTTCATGTGATGTTCTGAAACCATCGAAGAAATGTATGAATGGCAATCTTGTTTCCAAGCTCGCTGTTTGAGCAATCAATCCAAAATCCATAACTTCCTGAACAGATGCAGCGGCAATCATAGCAAAACCTGTTGTCCGGGCAGCCATTACGTCCGAATGGTCGCCAAATATTGACAAGGCATGAGTTGCCAAAGTTCTTGCACTTATATTAAAAACTGATGGTGTCAGTTCTCCTGCGATTTTAAACATATTCGGTATCTTTAACAATAAACCTTGTGAAG
Organism: bacterium; assembly: GCA_043804925.1. Classification (GTDB taxonomy): domain Bacteria; phylum Bacteroidota; class Ignavibacteria; order Kapaibacteriales; family UBA2268; genus ChocPot-Mid. The sequence continues at coordinate 54,195 of JAZDIP010000007.1, forward strand.
CGGTGAAAGTAGTCGTTAATGCTCCTGCCTGAAGTGAACCGTGAACGGCACCTGCGGCTCCGCCTTCGCTTTGCATTTCACAAACTGTAGGGATAATACCCCAGATATTTTTAATTCCTTTAGCCGACCACTCATCTGCCCATTCACCCATATTCGATGACGGTGTTATTGGGTAGATGGCACATACTTCATTGACGCGGTAAGCCACATAAGCCGCGGCTTCGTTTCCGTCAATTGTTGCATAAATCTTATTACTCATTAATCTCTCCTAATATCAAAGTAGAAAAAAACATTTTCAATTAATTAATTTTTAATAATATTTCAACAAATATTTGAAATAAACTACAAACTTAATAAAGATTGTTCTAAAAAAAGAATAAATCTCATTTCTGTAACACACAACCAAACACAGAAAGACAGATGGAAAAAAAGACTGAATTATTGGAAAAGTGGAGAAGGGAAAAGGGAAAAGGGAAAAGGGAAAAAACTTTAAAAACTCCAAACTCAAAGCTCCCAACTCATAAAACTCTTTAAACTTAAACTGGCACATATTTTGATATATTCTAATTAAGAAATAATTTTTTTGAAATAGGTGATGTAATGAATAAGTTAGTATTGGTTTTCGTGTTATTAAAGCTCTCAAGCAATTTGATGCTTGGATTGTTCGACAGTGCGTTGGAACAAGTCGGGACTTTTTTACCTGAAACAGTTATAGAAAATACTGAAAAACAGGATTTGGATACAACTCAAAGATATGCGAGAGTGTTATCAGTGGACAGATAGTATTAGCTAAGCTCCTCCAATTCGGTATGGAGCTTAGTCCATTCTTGGAGCATGTTCGGTAGTTCCGCTTTAAGTTCATTATATTCCTTCTGCTTACTTAATAGCAAATCAACATTTGATGAATTCTCTGGGTTAGAAAAAAAATCTTCAAGAATTTTCATTTTTGCTTCAAGTTCTTCGATTAAATTTTCAATCGAGGAAATTTGCTTATTTATCTTGTTTTCTTCTCTTTGAAGCCGCTTTCTTTCGTTACGTTCTATTTGATTTTGACTTTGTTTTGTTTCATCCTTCGGTTGGCTCAGGATGACTTTGTTTAATTTATCGCTTCTATCAGTTATATTCAATTCGTGCAAAGACTCTAATTTGTGTGTTTCGATGAAATCATATATATCTCCGGGATATTCCTTAATATTTTTATCAGCGAAATATACAGTTCTGGAAGTTAATCCATGAAGAAAATTTCTGTCGTGTGAAACCAATATCAATGAGCCGCTGTAGTTCAGCAAAGCATTTTTCAATACATCTTTTGCTGTCATATCCAAATGATTTGTCGGCTCATCCAATATCAGAAGATTTGTTTCTTTCAATAAAAGCCGGGCTATTGCCAGACGGGATTTTTCGCCGCCGGAAAGAACTTTAACCTTTTTATATACCGAATCACCGCTAAACAGAAATGCACCGAGTAAACTCCTGATTCTGCTTCGCATATCACCGGTAGCAACACGGTCAATTATATCAAATACTGTTGAGTTGGCGTCGAGGAGTTCTGCCTGGTGTTGGGCATAGTATCCCAAAAGAACATTTGTACCAATTTTCAGATGACCGTCAAAATCAGCTATATCATTTGCTATAATTCTCGAAAGTGTTGTTTTTCCTTCGCCGTTTTTCCCGACAAACGCAATTTTTTCACCCATTTCCATTGCGAAGTTTATATCATCGAGTACTATTTTACTATCATACTTTTTTGTGAGATGAGAGCATTCTGCAACGATTCTTCCGCTTCTTGGTGCCGGTGGGAAGCGGAATTTGATTGAACTTTTATCGTCGTCTTCTACCTCAATTCTGTCCATTTTTTCGAGCATTTTAACTCTCGACTGAACTCTGGAAGATAGTGTCGCTTTGTAGCGGAACCTTTCTATAAATCTTTCTGTTTGAGCTATTTGCCTCTGTTGATTGTCGAAGGCATTTTGATGTTGTTTTTTGATTTCTATTCTATGGGTAATAAATTGAGTATATGGTAAATTAAAATCATATATTTTTCCCAAAGAAATCTCTATCGTCCGGATTGTTACGGCATCTAAAAAATTCCTGTCGTGCGATACCAAAACCACAATACCTTTATATGTTTTAAGGAAAGTTTCAAGCCATTGGATACTTTCGATATCCAAATGATTTGTGGGTTCATCGAGTAATATACAATCCGGTTTTTGGAGTAGGATTTTTGCCAGTTCGACACGCATTTGCCAGCCGCCGCTGAATTCGTTCATTGGTCTTCGGAATTCGTTCCGGGAAAATCCAAGACCGGTTAAAATTTGCTCAATCTGTGCTTCTACGGATGCTCCACCGAGAATTTCGAACTTTTCATTTGCTTCCGATAAATCCTGAATTAACCTTAAATACTCTTTGGTTTCGTAATCTTTCCTTGTTGTAATTTCATTTTCAAGAAATTGAATTCCTGCTTTAAGTTCTTTAATTTCGGTTAGTGAATTATATGTTTCTTCAAAGACCGACTTTGTTGATTCACTTCTTCCTTCCTGAGGTAAATATCCTATTTTAAAATGATTAGGAATACTGACAGTTCCTTCTTCGGCTTGTTGCAGTCCGTTAATTATTTTCAATAATGTTGATTTACCTGAGCCGTTGCGACCTATCAGACCTATTTTATCATCGGGACGGATGACCAGAGTAACATTATCGAATAAATATTTACCGGCAAAATGTATTGATAAATTTGATATTTGAATCATTGTTATTATTATTAACTTAAAAAAGCAAAATTAAGGAAAAGGATATAATCTGATTTTATTTTAATTCAAAGCAGACAGCAGACGGGAGAAGGGAGAATGGAAAAAGTCTGAACCGGTGATTGAAGCTGATTAAACTGATTTCGCTGAATTTTTTCTTTATCCCGAAGAAATTATATATTAAAAAATACTCAATAAATATGTTATCCCTGCCGGGATAAAATCATTTGGCTTACCGAGTGTTACTGATATGTAATCCCTCCGGGATAAAAATACAAAATAATAATATAAATCAATATCACCTAACTTACAAAACACCACCAAAAAAACCTAATCGAAAATCTTTTCAATAATTGTGTAAAAAAAACCTGCTCATGGAACAAATCTTCGAGCAGGTTAAATATTCAAATAAAAATTCTGATACGCTCATCCTTCGACGGGATCATCCTTCGACAGACTCAGGATGACCTCGTTATTTTATTTTCTCTTTATTTTGTGCATCAACTACGGCAATTGCTGCCATATTGATAATTTCACTTACATCATCACCCATTTGCAAAACGTGAACTGATTTATTGAAACCCTGCAGAACCGGACCAATAGTATGAGCACCACCGATTCTTGACATTAGCTTATACGCAGCATTTCCTGCAGTAAGATTGGGGAAAATTAAAACATTAGCTCCGCCTTTAAGAGAACTGAATGTATAGGTCTTTTCGATTATCTCGGGAACGACAGCAGTGTCTGCCTGCATTTCACCGTCAACCATCAAATCAGGTTGTTTTTCACGTATTAATCTAAGTGCTTCCTGCATCTTTGCACTTTCTTCACCTTTTGCAGAACCGAAATTGCTATGTGAAATCAATGCAACTCTGGGAGTAATCTCAAAGTTTTTCACAAATTCAGCAGTTTCTAAAGTAATATCCATTAAATCCTTAGCACTCGGATTAATATTAACCGTAGTATCGGCAAAGAAATATGTACCTTTCTTAGTTGATAAAATATATAAACCTGAAATTTTATCAAATCTTTTATCCTTACCGATTATCTCGATTGCAGGTTTCAAAGTATCGGGATAATGAGCAACTAAACCTGAAATCATAGCATCGGCATCTTTCATGTGTACCATCATGGCACCGAAGTAGTTAGCACGGGTGTACATTCTTTTTTCAGCTTCTTTAAGCGTAATGCCTTTTCTATGCCTGATTTTGTGAAATTCGTTAATATATTTATCAATATTTTTAAAATTTTTAGGATTGATAATCTTGATTCCGTCAATATCGTATCTATTATCTTCGGCAGTCTTTCTAATAATATCTTCATTACCAATCAGGATTGGTGATGCGATTTTTTCGTCAAGACAAAGTTGTGCCGCTTTAATAATTTTTGGTTCAGTTCCTTCGCAAAATACAACCCTTTTTGGTTTAGAACGGGCTTTTTGATAAATTTTAGTCATTATTCTGTCGGTTCTACCCATTCTGACATTTAGGTTTTGAATGTATTCGTCAAAATTGCTAATAGGTGTTCTGGCAACACCGGTGTCCATAGCAGCTTTGGCTACTGCAGGTGCAACCCATGTCAAAACTCTTGGGTCGAAAGGTTTAGGGATAATGTAATCCCTTCCGAAACTCATTTCTTCGACTCCGTACGCTTTCTTAACGCTATCAAGAACGGGTTCTTTGGCTAATCTTGCAAGGGCGTACGAAGCTGCTTGTTTCATCTCTTCATTTATAGCCATTGCATGTACGTCTAAAGCACCTCTAAAAATAAAGGGGAATCCTAAAACATTATTCACCTGATTGGGATAATCCGAACGACCTGTAGCCATAATAAGGTCTTCCCGGGCTTCTTTTGCATCTTCATAGGTGATTTCAGGGTCAGGATTAGCCATAGCAAAAATAATAGGATTGTCAGCCATGGAACGCACCATATCCTTTGAAACGCAATTTGCTTGTGATAGTCCGAAAAAGACATCTGCTCCAACCAATGCTTCTTCTAAAGTTCTCAAATTGGTTTCAATTGCAAACTCTTCTTTGAATTCGTTCATACCCTTGGTTCTGCCTTTGTAAATCACACCCTTAGAATCGCAAAGGATAACATTTTCTTTCTTTAAACCAAGACTTATATGGAATTTCGAACAAGCGATACCTGATGCACCTGCTCCATTATAGACTACTTTCAAATCTTCAAGCTTTTTGTTAACTAATTCGGCAGCATTTAATAAAGCCGCACCGCTGATTATTGCAGTTCCATGCTGGTCATCATGAAAAACCGGTATTTTCAATTTTTTCTTTAAAGCATCTTCGATATAAAAGCATTCAGGTCCTTTAATATCTTCAAGGTTAATCCCACCAAAAGTTGGTTCCAAAATCTCACAAGTCCGGATAATTTCATCATTATCTTTTGAATTTAATTCAAGGTCAAAAACATCGATATCTGCAAATGTTTTAAATAAAACTCCTTTGCCTTCCATTACCGGTTTACCTGCGGCAGGTCCTATGTCACCTAATCCTAAAACAGCTGTTCCATTGGAAATTACAGCAACAAGATTTCCCTTTGCCGTATATTCGAAAACATTTAATTCGTCATCAAATATTTCCATACAAGGAACAGCAACTCCTGGTGTATAAGCTAATGACAAGTCTCTTTGTGTAATACATGGTTTTGTTGTAATTACTTCGATTTTACCCTTTCTACCCATACTGTGGTATTCAAGGGCATCTTCTTTCCTGATTTTCATTTAAATTAAACTCCTATTTATAATAACAATAGTTCAAATTCCATTTTAATATTTCTAAAATACGAAAAGCTCCCGTCAAGGAGCTTGTTTGTACCCGGTTAAATTCTTCTATTTTACTTCTTTATGAATTGTATGCCTTCTTAAAAAAGGATTATACTTTTTAAGCTCCAACCTTTCGGATGTATTCATCTTATTCTTTTTTGTCGTATATCTCGAAGTGGGTTTTCCCTCCTTCTTCGCTTCAGTACATTCCAATGTTACCGTAATTCTCTGTTCTTTCTTAGCCATTATTTAATCTCCATTAAAATCAAATTATTAAGATTACAAAATTAACTAATCTATCTCTCTCCACAAAACTTTTTTCTATATATTATTAGATATTCTAAATGCCTAATTCCTTAAAATCCTAGTTTCCTAATCATCTGTAGATAAGTATTGTTCCTAAATTATACAAATCATTGCCTGTCTTCAATTGCATCAGATATGTACCGCTATTAATATCGCCTGTGTATAATTTATGATTTTTTTCGTATTGCATTAATTCAAGCTCTTTGATTCTAATCCCTAAAGGATTAATGAAAGATAATTTCGCCGTTGTATAAAACAAGTTTTCCGAGAAGTCTATTGATATATAATCATTCGCTGGATTCGGATAGATTTTTATTAATCCACTCGACAAAATATCCTCAATTAAATTGCAATCTGTAACCTCAACATCACAACGGTATGTGAACTGACACCTGTCATCTACAATGATTAATAAATGATATGTTGTTGATGTATCCGGGTCAACTGCTATCAATCCATGGTCAAACTCATAAACTATACCATCTTTCGGACTCCAAATATATTCTATTTCCATTCCCTTAAAAGTTTCCTCGAAATCATAGCCCGGTCCAATAACTATCGGATTTCCACTTATTACCCGTCTGCTTTCTACTGAAATAAAATCAACATCAGGTGCTACTACCCAAATATCTTTTTCAGCCCAACATCCTTTTGACCATGCAAATATCGTGAATACCATTGACCTTTCTACCACAACAGCTTCGTCAATTTCAAAACGAACACCATCCTCACTCACCAGATAAACACTATCAATTGGTGGAGTCAACGCCATAATTTCAAAAAAGGGCTGGAACAGTATTTCATCCCCGGCTCTGCAAGCATAAATAGTATCACTGCCAAAGATTTGTGGCTTGCAGTTCAGAATTGCTGCAATGGTAATTATCTTTTCCCCACATTCATCTTTTATTATTAGGTCCGTATAAAAATTTCCATCTCTTAAGCCGTTGGAATTAAAACTTACTTCTATTGGTGCATATTCCAGGACATCCAAATTAAACAAACTTTCGTTCAGCATATCAAACCGGGCTTCCCCGTTTAAAGTTGCTTCTATATAAGAAGGTATTGATGAGTAATTCCTTACATAAATTATAGTATCGACCGTTGCATCTTGAGGTATATCTTCAAAATAAACGGTGTCTGAAGTTAATCCCTCAACTACATGCTTTATCTCTTGATATTCAGACCTCAATTCAATTGTAATACTACTGTCCACATCTGCATTTATTGCATCAGAATATAATTTCAACTGGGCTGACAATGCTCCCGTCTGAACAGGCCTATATGACCAAACAGCTAAATTCTTCGATTCGTTCGGTTTTAACGTAAACGGAAGCTGTGTCGGATTCATATAGAATTTATCCGCATCTGCTCCTGTTATCTCATGTCTTGTTACGTGCAGGTCTGCAAAACCGTCATTTGTAACCGTAATAAAATCGCTTCTCTCGTTTTTGCAAAGTTCCCTGTTAAAATTCAATACGTCTATTGTCTGTATCTCTGCATAAAAATGACTTAAATTTGTTGTAGAATTATAAAAATACGGTCTTGCCGCCGGTCCTATATATATCTTTTGCTTTGCAGTATCGGTTAATGTATTATAAACCAATATCGTATCCTGATAAAAGCAGGTTACCAATATATCAAATCCATTTATTAAGACACCTGTTGGGTCACGGAAAGGCGGCGTTTGCATTGCCAAATATTTTGAAAGATTAATATTGTCTGTAATATTGCCTAAAGTATCCATTTCGGTTATATAATCCTCCAGTGAGTTTGCTATATATAATCTTTCATTATAAGGATTATAAGTCAATCCACGTGCAGTTTTCCCAACAGATATTGTGTCCATTACCAAATCAGTAGAAGGGGAGAGCTTGTATATTTGTTTATCGTTGTATAGAGTATTATAAACAGAGCCGCTTGGAAGAGATGTAATTCCATAGCTCATTTTTATATCGTAGCACTTTTGTTCACCGGTACTCAGATTATATTTCAAAGTCTTATTTTCATTCTTTGAAACAGACCATAAGTGCTCATTTATTGTGATTCCTCCGTATCCGCCGCCACAGGCACCGGTTATCGAATCAATAATTTCATAAGTTGTTCCATCAATTACATAAAAGAAATCAGGTACCCATGTACTACCAACAATTATTTTTTTATCAGTTGTAACAGAAATATGCCGTGTATCTCCAAATTTTGGTAAATGTATGAATTTTACAACTGCTTCATCCATTGGTCCTGTAGATGTCCATGGTATAATGTTACCCAATCCGGTGCTTGTCAGTATATCATCACCTTTTTTATAATGTAAAATGGTAACAGCACCAAGTTTGCGATGTCCAAAAATCACATCTCCATTATAATTAATCGCATATCGGCTGGGACTTGCGGAATCCCTCAAACTTGGGGGAGCCGTCAAATATTCACCAAGTACTTTGTAAGAAGAATCATGAACCGCAACAACCGTTCCTTTGCCGGATGCAGGTATCCAGATTACTTTGTTGATATTATAAGATTGTAAATTATTGCCGGAACCCAGCAATATCACTAAAATAGCTATTGAGGTAATTATTCTTTTCATAATAGCACCATTAATATTAATATTACAGAATTTTTTTTATAAACAATTGCTGCTCTTGTTTACAATTTATCAATATTCAATATAAATAAATTAATTCTTGAATAAAAAAAAATTTATACACATTTTATATTCATTAATTAATTAAAGGAGGTACAAACAAAAGTATGAACCTTATTGATTTTTTTAATTTTTTATCATTATCTGTTGATAATCAACTTTCTTGAAATAACTTTTTTATCTGTAATAAGCTTAACAAAATAAATATTTTGTGTTAAGTTCTCTGTATTAATGCGTTCAAATTGCTCATAGTTATGTTCACTCCAAACAGCATTCCCTAAAATATCTGTTATTAGCACTTCATTAATTTTATAATCTGAATTTGACGATATGAAAAAGTAATCAGAGGCAGGATTTGGATAAAGCGTTACTTCAAAATTATTGTTTGTTTCCGTTACACTGGTAACTGTATAATTCAAAGCTGCATAAGCATCAATTTTCCCATAACCCCAAGTATTATTTCCACTAACCGGGATATTGCCCGTATATGAATCTTTGCGAGATGTAGCTTTCAAAATATTTTTAATACCTTCAGGAGTTAAACTTGGTTTTGCTTCAAGCATCAGAGCAACAACACCGACAACAACAGGTGCCGACATCGAAGTCCCCTCCATCCCTGCATAATACCAATAGTACGAACCGTCAATAGTTGACTCATCAGCTAAGAAATATCCATAATCACTACCCTTTTGCATATATATGTCATAAGAGTTCACAGACGAAACAAGGTATGAACCGGGTGCTGTAACTTCAGGTTTTAATCTCCCATCAGCTGTTGGCCCCAAACTTGAATATAGAGTAATGTTGTCAATACTGTTCCCATTTTCAACAAGCTCACCATCTAAATTTGTATATGATTCTTTTGTGCAATATGCACCAACGGTTATGATGCTTTTCCCGGTTCCTCCTATCTCACCAACTGTAACATTATTATCACCATCAGATACACCATTAACATCATAGCTAAGAAAAGGAGAACCTCCACCTGACCCATTATTCCACATGTTAATAGTACCGTCATTAGCTTCCAATGTAAGCAAAACAGGGTTCCAGGATTCTGTTTCGATGCCGGCAAATACCCTTGGTTTATCATTGAAATCCGAGCTTGTTACATATAATGAAATATTACAATCATAATTATCAGAGCCGGTTAATGTTATAGTTTCAAATGTATTTTCGTTTGTTGAAATAACGTCAGAAGACACTCTCTCCGCAGTTTGAGGATTAATAAGAGAAAGAACAAGATTAAAGTTATTACCTTCTTCACCCCAAATATCAACAGTACCTGTTGCAGGTTCATCCCCCCAGTAAACTGGTTCTATATACATAAATGTATTTAACAAATTGGAACTTGGAGAAAAAGTACGTGATAAATGCAATGGGACATCACCTTCGTTACCGGCAGAACCAACAATGATTTTTCCGGGACCTACCAGTGAATCACAACCTTCATCAAACAAGGAAGTACCATCATGAGGTCCAATATGAATCCCAAGACTTAAATTCACAACCGCAGGTTTCCCCAATGACTCAGCAGTCTTAAAAACGTAGTTAATCCCATCCAGTATTTTACTCTGACCGGTATTGTATGCTTCTGCGTCCGACCCGCCCAAAGAAACAAATATTAAATCTGCATCCGGTGCTACTCCCTGATATTTCCCATCAGTATTATAACCACTCCCTGCTGCAATACCGGCAACATGAGTACCATGAGATTCAAAAATAAAATCAGTTTGTTCATTTAAGATACTATTAGTAGTTGTCAGTTCACTCCCATAAGAAAATCCTGCTGGAGCAGTTCCTATCAATGACTGATTCCAAACTCTTAATATCCTGTATTCTGAACCGTCCTGCCTTAAAAAATTTATATGAGTGTAATCAAACCCACCATCCAATATGCCAACGATAACGCCGGTTCCCTTATAAGCTGCAGGCAAATCAATTCCTGAATTGACTTTCTCTGAATTGATATCTGTCCTTACTTTATCCATTTTTTTAGAAACCGGTTCATCAATTTGAATGTAGTCAATCCCTTCTGATTTAGCTAATTCTTCGATACTGTTAATAGGCATTTGGATAGATATTATATTTCCGGCAACAGTACCAATCTTTACTTTAAGATTTGATAATGTTTCATAATTAAATTCTTCATTAACCTTGATTAAACCACCGGTATATATCGAATTATCAATTTTCTTTAATAAAAATGACTTTGATTTTTTTGTATTAAGCATTAATTCGGATTTGTTGTCCAATTCCTTTAAAGTACTAATGAGTTTACAAGTCAACGGTGATAGTTTACTTGGTTGCGATGACATCCCAATTGTTTCTTTATTGAATTGGCTTGTAGTGAATATATTGCTAACATCAATTTCACAAAAAATGTTGTAATTGATGGCGAGTACCATGATAATTAGTGTTATCAGATTCTTTGGCATTTTAATAACTCCTATAAAATTTATTTATTTAAAATATTTTCACATAATCTCGTTTAGTCATTTGATAGTTCTGACAAAAGTTTGACATGTTTATAGCATGCCTTTATCTTATTTTTACCTGCTCGTCAATTTGCAAGTATTTTATATTTTTATTGACTACAATTTGAAGAAAAAGGTTTAATGGAATATTAACTGTTAAAATATTTCCTGCTTTTGTGTTAATAATTAATCCTGAAAAATCTACATCACCGGAAAATTCCTGAGTTTTAATTAAACCTGATATGTAATAAGTATTATCTCTGTTGATAATAGAGTATTTTTTAATCATTTTTTCTGACGGTACAAAGTTATCGGATTTATTATATCTTTTAAGCTCCTTTTCAAAGTCATCTAAAAAGATTCTTGTTTGTGGAGACATTTTAACTAATTGATTTTTATCGTACATGTTTTGCTCATTATTTTCAGGGACAGAACTACAGGCAACAAATATAATTAGCGGGAAAAGTACAAACGATAAAAGTTTGGTATAGTAATAGCATACGTCCTTATACAAGTATTTCATTTTTTTTCTTTCAGTTGAGAATTATATATTACAAAATTACAAATGATTTATTATAATTACAGAAAATTTATTTTAGGTAAAAATGAATTACCGAAAAGTAAAGCCAGTTGTTACAACAGATTATTCTTTTTTTTGCCTATTATTAGCACTTTCCAAAAACAATAAAATGTCATCAATAACACAATACCCCATCCAAAGCCAAGAAAAATTATACCCCAAAGCGATAAATTTGCTTCCATATATTGCAAATAAATATAATCATGAATTAAATAAATATACTACTCAAAAAAAAGTTTTCCTTCTGATATTACAAAATCAAATTGTATAAATAACATGTATTCATCATATTAAGAATTTTACTTTCTTAATACTTTATACATACAAAAAAACAAAAAAGTAAAAATAATGAACCATGCTAATCCCATGAAAATATACCCATATATTGTAATTCCTGTTTCCATATTCCTACTCATCATCAAAAACATATTTACTGTAATCGGGCTTATTCCTTTGCCATGCTTTTCTAATCATTATAGTCATTCCGACAGCCATTGTTATCATTATTATTCTTGCGAGCCATCTGTAAGGTATATCTTCGGGTTTGACAAGAAGTTCACCGTTAACATCTACTTGTTGGAAAAAAAGAGTGGGTATGGCATCCTGATAGCCCCAAAATATCATTATAAATAAGAGATATAAAGGTGTAATATATTTAATAATAAACTTAAAAGTAATTGGAATCTTAATATCAGCTCCCGAATTTAATTCTTTCCATCCTTTGTCAATACCAAAAATCCAACCGAAAACAATAGCTTCAACCAAAGCAACGAGAGTCAATCCAAAAGTTCCTGCCCAGTAATCCATTTCTTCGAGGAAACCAAACTGATAGAAAAAAACAACAAATTGAACAACAAAAAACACCAAGCCGGCAACTATGAATGTCGCTTTTCTGTGACTAAAATCAAATTGCTCTTTTAAAAATGAAATTAGAGGTTGTGCCATAGCAACAGACGATGTAATACCTGCAAAGAAAAGTAAGAAAAACCATATAAAACCAATCAAATTTCCCAAAGGAATTTGTTCGAAAATAATTGGCATCGAAACGAATCCAAGGTTGTAAGCGCCCCCTTGAGCGATTAATTGTGTTTGCACTAAACCAAAGAAAGCAACAGCAATAGGGATTGCTATTGTACCACCCAGAATTACTTCTGCAAATTCATTTATAGAAGCAGTAGCCAATCCGCTAAGTGCTATATCATCTTTTTGTTTTAAATAACTTGCATAAGTATGAAGTGTAGTCATACCCACACTTAGTGTAAAAAATACCTGCCCGGCTGCGGCAAGCCATATCTTTGCATCTCCCAATGCTGAAAAATTCGGATTCCAAATAAATGCAAGACCGGAAAAAACACTTCTATCGGGGTGGTTTACCGGGTCGGGAGTTCCAACAGTAAATACCCAAATCGTGAGGAAAATTCCGAAAAGTAATAGAAGTGGCATTGCAATTTTTGCGAATTTTTCTATTCCACCTTTGATACCTTTGCTTAAGATATAGAAATTACATCCGAGAGTAATCAATAAAAACAAGTATGCTGTTCCAATTCCATTGAAATAACCTTTTTCAGTTCCCTGAAAGCTTGTTAGAAAATTAGTCATGCTTTCAAATGAATTCATTCCGAAATACTCTTTAGTTAAAGAAAAGAAGCTGAAAGCGAGGGTCCATGACTCAATATATGTATAGTAAATCATTACAGTAGTAGCAATAAAGATACCGATGACACCAATATATTTAGCTATTGGGTGATTCCACATGACATCAAACATACCGGGTAAACTTCCATGACCGTATTTTCCTCCATGCCTGCCAATTGTCCATTCTATCCACATTAAAGGCACTGCCAACAGTAAAAATGCTATGAAATAAGGAATCATAAAAGCACCTCCGCCATTTTGAGCCGCTTGAACCGGGAACCTCAAAAAATTCCCAAGCCCAACAGCATTGCCTGCCATGGCTAATATGAGTCCAATTCTACTACCCCATTGTTCTCTTTCGGACATAAATCCCTTTAAATCATTTTATCATAAATAACTGAAGTGCAAAAATATGACTTTTTTTTATAGCAAGTCAAAATGAGTTATTACTAAATATCTTACTTTATTTATACTAATAAGTAAAATCTCTGAAATATTTGTAATCATTAAACGTTAATTTTTAAAAAATAATAGGAGTATATACAATGAAAAAATCATTTTTAATAATAACTTTAATTTGTATTTTCACAAATATTTATCTGGTCTCATCAGAAGAAAATCCTTTGTATTTGAATTTTCAAAAAGAAATTTATACATATAAAAACATGGCTGTTATACCCATTATCGCTTCGAAGGACTTTATTCAAGGTAATGGTGAGTTAAAAAAGTTTGTTAGTTTAAAATCTGCTTTGGAAAATGACTATATCATAATATCTGAAAGGAGTATCGAGCTTCAAGGTCCTGGATTCCCAAATGTAGAGCCACTGGAACAACCAGAGCCCAGCCATGAACAGGAAGCAATTACCGATACTGTCTCTAATGTCTTGACCGGAGCAGAAATTGATGCTTTATTAATTCAGGTTCAAGGAGGAAGAAGTGATGTTAACAATCTTCTTATAAGCAATAAATCCGATAAATATATATATCTCATGGCAGGAGATTTGGTTAAGGGCGGCAAGCAAGACAGGGTAATCGCAAAGGATATCATTGTTCCACCTAATACCGAAAAAATGAATTTGCCGGTTTTTTGTGTTGAACAAAACAGATGGAGATATAAAGGGGAAAACCAGAATTTTGGGAAATACTCAAATGTTGTGTCAAATACCGTAAGAAGTGCAGTCCAGGTAGAGCAGGAACAATCGGCTGTTTGGTCTAAGGTTAGTGCTGTTCAAAGTTCTTACGGAATTGAATCGGAGACAGGTGCTTATAGTGATGTTGAAACATCCGAAGAATATAATAATCAAAGAGATGATTACATCAAATATTTTTCAGATAAAGCAACTAATAATAAGGAGATGGTTGGGATGATTGTTGTTGCAGGTGATTCAATCATCGGTTGTGATATTTTTGCAAATCACGAATTATTAACCATGCAATACAATTCCCTTCTATATGCTTACATCACCGACGTTATTTCAATAAATGTCGTAAAGACATCACAAAATGACAAATATATTGATAAGGACAAAATCACGAAATTTTTTAATCAGGCAAGAACAGAATTTTTAGCTCCTCAAAAGCAAGATGTCAAACAAGAAATCAGGTTTTTTTACAATGAAAGAGTTGTGCATTACACTAAATTTGAATAAAAAAATCATATTGTTGGTATAACAGATGTTCTTGTTGTCATCACTCAAAAGAAAAAATTAATAATGTATTAAAATGAGAATAACTTAAAAAGACTGCTTTCCAAAATTTCACTTTCTTTATCAATGGATTTACTGTTTTAGGTTCAAATTCCGGAATAACAAAACAGTTTATCAGTTGTTTAAAAAATTCAGAACTTTTTCATAATCAAACAAAGGGTAAAATAAAGAAATTGCTTTTAACTTAAAAAAATCATAATTTAGATAATTGTAAAATATAATTTGGAGATTATTGGGATTTATGTCTGACATTGATATGAAAAATAGAAAAATCAATAAGGAGAAAACTAAACCAATTATAAGGTTTTCTTTTGAGAAAGTAGCATTTGTATTTATTTGGGCAGGATTGTTAATTATCCTTTTTGCCATATTTTCAATAATATTCAGGGAATTTAATTATTTTGGGATTACTACTAAAAGCTTTGAATTGCTTGGACAATTCGGCGAATATGTCGGAGGATTAGTAGGTTCAATTTGGGCTTTGGCAGGAGTAATTCTATTTTATGAAACTTTAAGATTTCAAAGAACTGAACTAAGGTTACAAAGAGAAGAATTACAGAATCAACGTTCTGAAATTATGGAACAAACCAGGCAATACATAATCCAGAATCAGACATTAATGACACGCAAACTTGAAGGTACATTTTTTCAATTAATATCATTGCATAATGAAATTGTTGATTCGTTAAAACTAAATTTTAAATCTCATCCAAAATTATCCTCTCCCGGAAACAAAAATATAGAAGGTAGATATTGCTTCAACTTTTTCTATAAATATTTCGCAAAAACTTATAGCGATAATATTGATTTAACAGGTATGACCACATCAAAACAGGAAGATGCTATTTTCCTGATTAATGAGTCTTTTAAGGTTTTTTATTTTGAATTTCAGGAGGATATTGGGCATTATTTTAGGAATTTATATAATCTTTCATTATATGTTGATAAAAGTAATATGTCAAATAAAAGATTTTATTATAATTTGATACGTTCTTTACTTTCAAACTATGAAATAATTTTGTTGTTTTATTATTGTCTTTCACAATCCGGTGGGAAAATGAAAAAATTAGCAGAGAGGTATTCTCTTTTTGCCCAGATACCCGAACAAGAATTATTGGATAGAAGGCATAAAGAACTTTTTAATAAAAAGGCATTCGAGGAAGATTATGATATTGTCATTGATGAGGAACCTGAGTATTTAAGGAGAACATATAGTCCACCAGGAGATTAGTCATTATATTCGTTTATTTTATAAAGTAAATATGATTAAGTTGTTAAAAATATTGCGATTAAGATATTTTCTCCTGATTCTTACTGCCTCCATTTTTGGAGTATTCCTGATAGTTTTATTCTCCCTATTCTTCAGGGAAAATATTGAAACCAAAAATTACAGGAAGTATAGTAAATTTGATATTGCATATTTTAGGGCAGAATTGGAATATCTTAAGACGAGAGACCCTCAGACAGGCAAAATTCCATTCAATATCAGGGAAAGGGAACTTGAATTTGTAAGAACAATTCCTTCGAGAAAGGATTACGAACTTTTAAATCAGATTCAAAATGATGGGAAACATTATATCCCATATCTACAGGCACAGGATTGGTTGTCGAGAGGACCAATAAATATTGCAGGAAGAATAAAAGATATAGCTTTTGATGTTGCAAATGAAAAAATTATATTAGCTGCATCGGCTTCGGGAGGTCTTTGGCGTTCAGAAAACGGGGGAGATAATTGGAGAAAAATATCCTCTCCAAATGCGGAACAATCCATTTATTGTATCGAACAGGACAGGCGTCCGGGGAAAACAAATACATGGTATTACGGTACCGGTGAATTGCTGAGTACAACAAACCGGAAGTTTACGACTGTTGCAAGAACAGTAGGAATGGGAAATGGCATTTACAAGTCAACGGATAATGGATTATCATGGGATATACTACCCTCTACCCGAGTTTTTGATATGGCAAATTTGTCGGAAGTTTTTCAGGCGGTTTGGGATATTGAGATAGATAATTCAATTGATGAGCAAGATGTTGTCTATGCTGCCTGTCATGGTGGAGTTATGAAATCCTCAGATGGAGGTATTTCCTGGAATTTAGCTATTGGTGATTTAACAAATAAATGTTTCTCAACCGATATAGAGATAAATTCTGATAACTCAATGTTATACTCTGCACTTAGTTCGATGACTTCAAGTGGGACAAAAGCTTTAAAGACAGGAATATATCGTTCAAAAAACGGCGATAATTGGATTGATATAACACCAAAAGGTTTTCCAGAAGAAACAAGAGTTGTGAAAATCGAATCTGCTCCGAGTAATCCAAATGTTGTTTATGTTTTTACCGAAGCACCAGTGGATATAAGTGACCCTTTTTTTGCTTTTGCTGCTTCTTTCCACACATTTTGGAAATATACTTATAATCCTTTAACTGATAAAGGAACATGGGAAAACAGAACGGATAATTTACCGTTTCAAGATATGAATAATATTAACAGAGCATTGCAGGAAGGTTTTAATTCCTTAGGAGGTTATTGCTTTACATTAAATATAAAACCTGATAATGAAAATGCCGTATTTCTCGGAGGAACCAATTTATTCAGTTCTACTAACGGTTTTTTGGATACCTTAGCCACGGTTCTTATTGGCGGTTATGGTACATATTTACATCCTGACCAGCACTCAATAGAGTTTTTACCATCAAATCCAAATGTACTTTATAACGGTTCTGACGGTGGAGTAACCGTAACAGGCAATTGCGTTGCTAACAATGTAACATGGACAGAAAAAAATAACGGGTTAGTTAGTTCTCAGTATTATTCTGTTGCATTGGACCAAACTACCGGATATAATGAACTGCTCATTGGCGGTTTGCAGGACCAGGGTACTGCAATGAAATCAAATTTATCCTTTAATGAATGGAGACAGATTTTCGGTGGAGACGGGCTTTCCTGTTTTATTGGCAATAACCGGAGTTTCCTGATTGTAACAATTTATGAAAATCAAATATACGGAGGTACTTTTGTCAACGAGAATCAAGTGAATATCAATTACAACAGTTCGTTGGTATCGAATGAAATAGCAGACCTTCCCTGCAATTTTTTTACAATATTTGATGTTGAACCAAATAATAATGATGAATTATATTTGGCTGTGAAAGATGTGATATACCGCAAAACCAATCTTCAAAATTCGATTAATAAACCTTCGCAGAGAAATTCAAATTGGTCAAGATTGTTGAATTCTACCTTGTCTTCGCAGGTAAGTATTACTTCTTTAAAACTTTCAACAACTCCTGCAAACCGATTGTATTTTGGGAGTGATGCAGGAAAGGTTTATAGAATTGACGAAGCAAATAGTGGTAATCCTGAGAAACTAGAAATAACCGGAAATAATTTCCCGGTTAACGGGTATGTTTCCTGTATATCTATTGACCCGGAAGATGCAGATAAATTATTTGTTGTTTTTTCGAACTACAATGTTCAGAGTATTTTTTATTCTACGAATGGCGGGGCATCATGGAATCAGCAGGGTGGAAATTTGGAAGAAAATCCTGATGGTGGTGGAGCAGGGCCTTCGATAAGGTGGATTGAGATTTTGCACAGGGAGGACGGCACTATATATTTTGCCGGAACAACAACTGGACTGTACTCAACAAAAAATTTGGCAGGAGTCAACACAGTTTGGGTTAAGGAAAGTCCGGAGTTAATTGGCAATATCAAAGTTGATATGATAACGGCAAGGCAGAGCGACGGTTTTGTTGCTATTGCAACACAGGGTAATGGGATTTATTCATGCTATGTAGATAAAATCAATCCTGTAATTGCGGATATGAATTATAGTAATATACATGTTTCAAATTATCCGAATCCATGTTCTGACAATACAACTTTTCAATTTGAAATTCCTAATGATTCTTATTGTTCCTTAAAACTATACGATGTTACAGGTCGAATGGTTGATATTATTTCTGAGAAGTATTATCAGAAAGGAAAGCATCAGGAGGTTTTTTCGACTCGAAAACTATCGCAAGGCAATTATTATTATGTTCTTGAGAGCAAGGATATGAGAATAATGGGGAAATTAATAATTAACAATTAAATTTCGCGAAACGCGAAACAGCGAAACGTGAAGACGTGAAACGTAGGGGCAAACGGCGTTTGCCCAAAAATGAAAAAATTGAAAATTTTTGAGACATTTTGACAGTTAATGTGTTATTATATAAATAAACAAAGCAATTTCCTTTAAACTGTGAAAGGGATAACAATGAAAAGTATAATTTTTTTCTTGCTAGTACTAACTGCATTTTACAATTCAAATGCTCAGAATCCTGAGTGGGTGCACTATTTTTCATGGGAGAATGTATGCACTATTGCTGAGGAAATGGAATTTATCTGGGCTGGATGTGATGGAGGAATAATAAGAATCAATAAGCAAACCGATTCAATTATTTATTATGATATTTATAATTCAGGTTTGCCCGATTTCAGAGTGAGATGTATTATAATTGATAAATACGGCAATAAATGGATTGGAACTAAAGGTGGTGGCTTAGCAAAATTTGACAACGAAAACTGGACAATATTTAATAAATCAAATTCAGGACTGTCTGATAATGATGTTGCTTCTTTAGCTTTAGATTCAACAGGAAACTTATGGATTGGAACAAAGAATAAGGGATTAATCAGATATGATGGAACTGAGTGGCTTAGTATCAAATTTGATGAATCATACTACGATCAGATTGGTATTAGTGCTATTTCAATAGAAGATAATGGCAAAATTTGGGTAGGAACAATTGGTGGTGCAATTTTTGAATTTAATAATGAAGAATGGAAAAAAGTATATCCTGGCTCATTTGATATGATATGGTTTGATATTTCTTCTATAGCCATTGATAAGAATAACGTGAAATGGTTTTCCACTTCAGGTAATGAATATGCGCATCTGTATTTATCAGGTAGCAATATGGGAATTGGTATGTTTAGTTTTAACGATACTACTTTGAAACATTATAATACTTATGATACAACACTATTTGATGATAATATTTGGGATATTACATTTGACAAAGAGGGCGATTTATGGGTTGCTACTTTATTGTTTGGAATTGCTGAACTCAAGGATAGTAAATGGATTAATTATAATGATAGAAATTCAGGACTACAATATTATGATGTTTCTGCAATACATACTGATAATGATGGTAATATTTGGACAGGTACTTTTAAAAAAGGCATTTCAAAATTTAATGGAACAGATTGGAAATATTATAATACCTACCCCAAAGGTCCCCCAACAAATTTTATTACTGATATAGTTGTTGATAGGTTTGGTGAAAAGTTCGTGGGAACGATATGCGGTATTGGAAGTTTTGATGGTGTTAATTGGAAAAATTATGATATTGTTAACGGATATAACTATAACTATGGTTATAAATGGTTTGGTACAGAGACTGGGGTAATGGCTGTTGATAGTGCCAACAATATATGGTTTGGCATGGGTGAATATTCACAATCCGCATTACTTCAATTGAAAAAAAATGGTACAACAATATATTCTTATGATGATAAAAATTTTCCAAACAGAACGGTTAATTCAATTGCATTCGATAATTCACACTGTTGGGTAGGTACAGAAGGAGATGGCTTAAACTCACCGTATGGATTATTTAATACCTCCTTGATTGATTTTAAAGAATTTTCAAAATTTGCTTGCGATAGTTCCGGAAATATTTGGATTGGAACTTCAAATAACGGGCTTTTTAAATTTGATGGTCAAAAGTGGGAAAACAAGGATTTTAGTTCTGTAAAACAAATATATTGTGATGAAAATGGGATTTTATGGATTTTAAATAATAATAATAAATTATATAATTATGATGGATATGATTGGAAATCATTTACCGTACAAACGGAATATGGGCACGAAAGAAATACATTCGCTTTTGACAAAAATGGAATTTTATGGATTGGTAGTGATGATGGAATAATTAAATGTACAAAGGACTTCCGGGTTGATACTATTTATAAAAAGAGCTTAACTGAATATCCATATTTATATGCTTATGAAATAGATTTTGATACATCCGGTAGTATTTGGGCAGGTACAGCAGGTGGGATTGTTAAATTTGATGGTATTAATTGGAAAGTATGGAATACTACAAATTCAGTATTACCTACAAGATTTGTAACTTCGCTTAAAATTGATGCGGAAAATAATGTCTGGATCGGGACAGAAAAAGGATTATTACTTATCACCGACACTACACTCACTCTGTTTGATACGACAAATTCACCAATCGGGAAAATAAAAATTAATTCAATATATTTGGACAAATTTGATAATAAATGGTTTTCTACATCTGAAGGTATTTTGAAATATAATGGTGTTACCTGGGAACTCCTTAATAATCAGAATGGGAATTCACCTTTTAGTTCAGTCAAAGATATCATGATTGACAAAAAGGGTAATTTATGGTCTGGTAGTTCAGGAGGTGTTGTTCAATTTTCCGATAGTAGTTGGGAAGTCCATAAAATGGCAAAAATTGGACCAATGTATAATTTAGTTAGCAATTTGACTATTGAACGCAATGGAGATGTTTGGATGTCAGCAAGGGATTTAGTCAAATTTGATGGAATTGATTGGATATATTATAATTCAAAGAATTCTCCTTTGCCATTATATTCAATAACTGCTATAGCTTTAGACAGAAATGAAAATAAATGGATAGGAACTTACAGAGGAGATATTCTCAGGTTTGACAATGAAAATTGGACGGTTTATGATGAAATCCATGAACTTTTTCCTGATACGGTTATTACAGATATAGTTATAGACAGCAAAGACAACAAATGGATTGTTGCAAAAGGATTTGGTCTTGTGAAATATGATAATAAAAATTGGATTCTTTATAATAAAGAAAACTCAATGATTCCGGAAAATTATATTACTTCAATAGCTGTTGACCAATTCGACAATATTTGGATTGGTACTTTTGGATATGGCATTTTAGGATACCGCGAAGGTGGTGTAATCCTTTCTGCTGAAGATGAAAAACAAATAGTGAAATCAAAAACCGAAATATACTGTTTTCCAAATCCCACATCTGATAACCTCAACATACAAATCAACAACATCGAATCAGGAAATAGCACTTTAAAACTTTTCGATATTTTCGGGAGGGAAGTTGAGACAGTTTTTGATGGATTTACAAACGGTAATTTGAATTTGAATCATTATATTGGAAATATTTCTTCTGGCACATATTTTTTAGTACTGACAACGAAATCAGGGAGAAAGGCGGAAAGAATAGTTGTTAGCAATTAGCAATTAGATGTTAGATGGAAAAAGGAGAAGGGAAAAGGGAGAAGGAACCAATTTACAATTATTTTTAAGGCTAAAATTCAGATTGATTAATGAGTTTTATAGGTGAGAAATAAATAAATTGATAAAATAATTTTGTATTTTGTACTACTATTATAAAAAAGTATTTACGAAAAGGTGTTGATATGAAAATTGGTGTTGTTTATGAAAAGTTGTCAGATAAGGATTTTCCTGATGGGTATTATTATGCACATATTCCATCAATCGGTTTGACAACACACGGAAAAGGGATAGAAGGTGCTAAAATTGCTATCTACGATTTACTTAAATTATGGGTAGATGAAAAACTTCAATCCCTCAAAAGATGTCCCAATTGGTACTTTTAAAAGTATTTTAAAGCAAGCTGGAATCACAGAAGAACAGTTTAATGAGTTATAGTAATATATTGATAAAAAAAATATTTCCTTAATTTTGAAAATTGTAAAATTGAAAATAATTGTCGGATGTAACATCTGACAAAACGATAATTGTTTTTATTTGAAAATTTCATACTTTGAAATTGATTTTAAATTTTAAATTTTTAATGGGTGATTTATGAGTGAAGATAGTTCAAATACTGGTGGTCTTTTTATGCTTGGATTTTTTCTTGCCGTAGGTTTAATCGTATCGGCAATGTTCTTATCTAATGCATTCAAGACAATTAAGAGCAGTAACCAGACTATTGAAGTTAAAGGTTATGCCGAAAAAAACATTGTTTCGGATTTGGGTGTCTGGAACTGCAATATCCATACAAGAGCTTTTGATATGGTTACTGCATATGACAAACTGAAAAATGACATTCAAAAAGCAAAGGAATATATATTATCTAAAGGCATTAATGCTGATGATATTACAATTTCTTCGGTCAATTCACAAAAGATATTTAAAATGAATGATGAGGGTCGTTATACAAATCTGATTATTGGTTACGAACTCGACCAGACAATAAAAGTGTCATCGAAAGATATTAAACTAATTCAGCTTTTAAGTAATGAAGCTACTTCATTAATAGAAAACGGAATTGAAATTTTTTCCGAACCACCTCAGTTTTTCTATACAAAACTCAATGACCTGAAAGTGCAAATGCTTGGAGAAGCAACTAAAGATGCTAAAGTGAGAGCCGAACAACTTGCCAAAAATAGCGGTAGTGAAGTAGGTAAGCTGAAATCAGCAAGACAGGGAGTATTCCAGATAACTCCTATCAATTCAGTTGATGTATCTGATTATGGTGAATATGACTTAAGCACAATTGAAAAATCAATAAAAGCAGTTGTTACTATTGAGTTTTCGATAGAGTAGTTATGAATAAAATACTGATTATCTTTCTCTTTGAGCTATTGCTGGGAGCAAACCTGACTTCGCAGGAAATAAAGGGTGACACAAGCTCGATTGATGATATCAAGATTATTAAGGTTTGGGGGACACATCAGGAACGTGGCTTTGCTTATGGGTATTTATTAGCAGGACAAATAGTGGATTTAATTGATAATTATTTATTTGCTGAAGTGTTTTATAATGACTTGCAAATGTATGAAAATAACATTCAATTATTGAAAACCAATTTTAATTTTGACGAAAAGTATTTGATTGAAGCGCGGGCAATAATTGACGGTATGATTGCTGCCGGATACGGTAGTGAGCTTCAACAATTATTTAAAAGAGTTCCCGATGTGAATGATATGATTTTCGTAAATACCATTGTTGAATTTGCCTATTTGGGTTGTTCCAGTCTGGCATTGTGGGGAGAAAAAACGCAATATAATAATGTTGACGCTGTTCTAATTTATACAAGAAATCTCGATTGGACCAAATCAAATGTTTTGATTAGGAATCAATTAATAACAGTACATATACCTGAAGAATCTGATGAACAGCCATGGATATCATTCGGTTTTCCCGGATTGTTCGGCATCTTATCCGGAATAAATCAATCCGGTGTCGGAGCATTTCTCCATTTAGGAAATATCGGCTCTTTTGCTAAGACTTCCGGTTTTTTCCATCCAATATTTCTTTCAATCAGAAACGGAATTGAATCAAAAGATTTTGACGGAAATCAGAATTGCAATACGAGTGATGTTGAGCAATCCATTAAAGAAAAGCAAACAGCAGGCGGCTTTATTGTCAATGTTGTAGGTAAAAGAGCTAATAGCGACAGTGTGATAGTAGTGGAAGTTAATAATTTTGATGGTTGCACAATGAGAACTTCCAGTGAGAATACTACTCTTAGCGGTTCTGTTATTGCTTCGACAAATCATTTCAGGAAACTTTATCCTCCTGTTGATTGTTACAGGTATGATAACATTGAAAGCATACTTAAAGGTACAAATGAAAAAGTTAATGATTCTGATTCCTGGCAAATACTTACTGATGCCGCAGGTGTACCGAATGCATTACAAACTATTCAGTATTTGCCAGATTATGGATTAATTAAATTAGCAGTAGCCAATATAACAACTCCTTCCCATCAGAGAGAAGCACATCAGTTATATTTAAATGAATTAACTTCAATAGATGACAGTTATAAAAAGTTTGATAAAGAAAAGATAATTTTATATCCAAATCCAATGGATGATAAATTGTATATTGAATCGCAAAACCTGATAAAAAATATTACAGTATATAATTTTCTTGGACAAATATTAATGAGTAAAAGGGTCAATGCTTACAAGTGTGAAACAGACCTGAATAATATATTACCGGGACTGTATTTTATCACAATTGACGGGCGGGTGAGAACTTTTATTAAGAGGTAGAAAAAAAATATTAATATATACCACAAATAATCAATTATCTTTTTTTTAAAATTGTTTGAAAATATATTTTGACTGAATTGAATAATTAGATAAATTTGCATCGAACATTAACGGCAAAAATAAAGTTATTTGCAATATTTAGGGAAATGGGTTTGAAGCCCATGCGGTTGCGCCGCTGTAACGGAAGACGATTTCTTTCATGTAGCAAGACAGCCACTGTCGTAAGATGGGAAGGCGAAAGATTGAGGATGAACCCGGAGCCAGAAGACCTGCCTTTAATGCTCATTGATTTATAATTGTGCCATTTGCACAGTTGAATAAAGCATCCTCGCAAAAGGATGAGCAGTTGAGAACTGCACAATGAGGGAATATCGTATAAAGACTGCAATTTTAGTCAATTGACTCAAAGAACGTCCACGGGTATTTCCTTAATAATTTATTATTTTATTAAATATTTTAAGGAGTACTTTATGAAAAGTTTACTTTATCTTCTTTTTGCTGTTATTGTTGTATTGTCTTCATGTGATAAGACTACACCTATTACACCTGTTGTACCAAGTGAGTATGAATTCTCAGAGAATATCGAAGTTGGAAGCCAACCGGCAAAGATTTATTATGATAACACTACAGGTCTTTTTCATGTCTTTTGTCTTGGTAAAGATGTGGATTACGATGGGTTTAAAGACGCTGATGATGAAAACCCAAGCTGGTGGGTAATCAATAAAAATGATTTGAGCAATCCACAAATGAAAATGGAATTTGATTTTGGTTTTATGGGATTTCCTTTCCGTCCTCATTTTGATTTAAAGGATAGGACACTATTCATCAGCCAATCAGGAAAAACCAAAATGTACGATATAGATAATTTTTCACTGATTTCAGATGATATTGGTGATTACTATGCTTCAGCAATTTCAAGAAAAGGCGATACATTATTCATAAGTACAAATCCTGAATTTGGTACTTCCGGAAAAGTCATTATTTACAATTACATTGCAAAACAGGAAGTTGGAAGTATAACGGGAGGATTGAGTGTACAACAAACATTGTATTATGAATTAAATGGCAAAAAAATGCTGGCAATACTCAGCGAAGGTTTAGGTAATCAGGATGCCATGCTTCTGTTTACTGAATTAAAGTCAACCGGTGCTGAAATTGTTAAGACATTTGAAGGTATTGGCAACTGGGGAAATTATATAACTATGATAGGTGGCAAACTGTATCTAATTTTGAACCTCTCACATAAGATAATGGAATTCAATCTGAATAATTTTACAATTACAAAAACATTTTCGACAGAAACCTCAGGATATAATGGTCCAAGGGAAGCTGTCATTGTCAATACTTATGACGAATTATACGTAACTACTTATAACGGAGATGTAAGGGTGTTTAATACAAAAACAGGTGCCTTAAAGAAAACTTATCAGGTTGACTCGAAAGCAGAGGGAATGTATCTATTGTCTGATGAGATGTTTTTGGTATGCAATATAACTCAGGGAGTAAGCACTGCAAATAATTTGGTTTCAGTTTTTCTTGTGAAATAGAAGACAGCAGACGGCAGACAGCAGACAAAATTAATTTATTGAAAATTAATAATTGGGAATGATAAGAGAATCTAATTTGTAACACAGAGAAACACTGAGGAAACATAGAGTTACACAGAGAAAATAATATACTCTGTGACTCTCTGTGAATTCTCTGTGAAACTCGGTGTAACTGTCTTTATGTAAATAGAAATGAACATAATGAACATCATAAAATACATAATAATCTTAGCAATAGTTTTAAATATAAGTTCAATAATATTTTCTAAAGAGGATACTTTGAGTACTGCTTTACCGGATATCAGAGTAACTGCTGACAGGATATTATCCGAGCAGTCATTGAAATATAATTCTTATAATATTATCAGCAAAGCTGAAATTACACAGAAGAATCCCTGGCAGACCTATGAAATACTGAACTCTGTACCCGGAATTTTCATCAATGATTACGGTGGATTGGGTGGACTAAAGACAATCTCAATGCGAGGGACTTCTTCAAGCCAGAGCTTATTGATGATTGATGGGATGAGATTCAATTCTTCACAAAGTGCAGTTGCTGATTTGAGTATAATTCCAGTTTCAATATTTGATGAATTGGAAGTTGTTCGAGGTGGTTCTTCTGCAATATTCGGGGGCAATGCTATCGGTGGAGTAGTCAACATAAGGACTTCTGATTTTGATAAAAACAAATTCTCATTATCTCTAAATGCCGGTTCATTTGATGAATACTTCATTTCAGCCAAATCAATTTTTGGGAATGAGAATTTGAATCAATTAGTTTCTGCCGAGTACAAGACATCTGAAGGTAGCTATCCTTTTCTATCAGGTGAAACTAAGAAGAAATATTATCGGAATAATTCTGATTTTACTATGTATTCTGCGACTTCATTGACAAGATATAAATTCGGAACATGGAATTTATCCAACAGAATGATGTTGAATTTTAGTGACAGGAATATTCCGGGACCTTTTATCGAAAATATTGAAAATAATACATTGAGTCCAAAATTAACGGATAAATCCGCTTTGTTTTTAATCAGTGCAGTTAACAAGTTGAATCATTCATCATCACTATTTATGGGAATAAACGCAAATATTAATAGTTATAAATATACTGATGAAAATTTTTATGGTAACGGCTATCCTGAATTTAAATCTGAATTTACCAACAAGGATTTGATGTTAAATGTTAAGTATAATTCCATTTTCAGTATTTTCAATTATTCATTAGGAATTGAGACAGGGTATTCGAATTTAACCGGTAATCAGCTTGATTATTCAGTTGATGAAAATGTTGATAGATATTTAATTGCAATATCAGGAAAAATTGAATCAGAGTTGTCTATCAAGCCAATAGGAGATATTGATTATTCATTTGGAGTAAGATATGATAGTTATTCAGATGCAGGAAACGCTCTGTCAGCTTTCTTTGGGTTATTATATGATTTTCAAAGAATTCCTTTACAAGTAAAAGGTCAGGTTTCTAATAATTTCCGACCACCGAGTTTTAATGAAATGTATTATCTGAATTTTGGTAATAAGGATTTGAAGCCCGAAAAGTCGCTTTCGTTCAATCTTGGAATGACATATAATCCTTTTAATTTCATAAATTTTCAAGTTGATGGATTTTATATAAACACTGATGACCGCATAGTTTCTGTCCCCAAAAGCCAGGCTTCATGGTCTGCTGAAAATATTTCTGAGGTAACAAGTAATGGACTTGAATTTTCGTCAGATATGAACTTCTTTAAAAATCTATTGAATTTGAATTTATCATATACATTTCAGGATGTAAGAAATACAGCCATTGATGATAATAATTACAAGAAGCTAATTGTATATATGCCTCAGGAGATATTATCTGCTTCAATGATTTTGAAATATGCCGGTATTTACTTTGGAACAACTTTGAGATATTCAGGACATTATTTTTCATTACCTGATAATTCTTATGAATCCATGATGAATGGTTATTCCATAATAGATGTTTTCATTAGCTATAATATGAAGCTGAGCAACATTGAAATGAATCTCAGAGCAGAATGTAAAAATCTATTAGATGAACAATATTCAATAATTGTGAACTATCCTATGCCTGGAAGATTATTCCGGGTTGGAGTTTCTACTAATATATAAATCAATTATGTAAAATATGAAAAAAATAATAAATATAATAATATGTACTTTGACAGTTTTAATATTGTCTTGTAATGATAATAGTACACCAAATAGTAATGAAAATGCTATTATAACAATTGATACTGTTTACGGCTTCATGCCCGGAGAAGGACAAAACAGCGGGCAGGACTCTGCGTTTTATCCTGAAAATATTTTTGGCTTGCCTATTGGGAACTCAGATATTACTTTTCCTGCAAATTCACCTGAACAAATATTGTCCATCGGTTTGGATGGTGAAATTATTGTCGGATTTAAGAATTATTTTATTGTTGACAAAGAGGGATACGATTTCATAATCTTCGAAAATGTTTTTCTTAATCCTGTGAATAGTAAATATTTCATCGAACCGGCTGAAGTATCTGTCAGTCAGGATGGAATCAATTTCATTGCTTTTCCTTATGATTCTTTAACTTTTATTGGTTGTGCCGGAATTACTCCGACCTTGTGGAATCCAAAAGATGTTAATAATTCGAGTGGAGATAGATTTGATTTGAGTATTCTCGGATTAAATTACATTACACAAATTAAAATAAAAGATATTTCAAAAAGGATATTATCGAATCCTCAACACCCAAACTACGACCCGATTATTTCAGGATTTGATTTGGATGCAGTCATTGGAATTAATTTCGAGAGGTTAAAATGAGAATATATTTGTTCATGTTCTTTTTGACTTTAACCTTAATGTCGTGTGTTGAAGCTCCGATTCCCCCGAAGAATAATATAGGTGAATTGAGTGAGCATGGGGCGTATATTCTTTGCGAGGGTTTGTATGGACAAAATAATTCTTCTTTAAACCGATATGATTTTACTAATAAAACAGTTCATAGCAATTTCTTTCAACAGATAAACGGAAAATATATTGGTGATACTGCTAATGATATAGTTATCAAAGGCGATACAGCTTTCATTGTTGTTTCAACCCAAAAGGAAGTAATAATGTTTAATACAAAGACCGGGAAATTAATTTCTGAAATTTTGATTGTTGAAGGGAAATATCCAAGAAAACTTGCTGTATTGAATGATTCAATTATACTTGTTAGCGATTTATATGCTCATTGTTTATGGGTAATCAATTATAAAACTTCAGTGATAATGAAAAATGTATCAACAGGACCTGCTCCCGAAGGAATCGCAATTTGCGAAAATTATATATTTGTTGCTAACTCCGGTTTTGGTGATTATCTTGCAGACGAACCGAAAGCAGGCACTATTTCAGTTTTCGATTCCCGGACTTTAAACGGGATAAAATCATTCTCTCATTTGCCTAATGTTATTGAATTAAAAATTTCAACTAAGCATCAAAAACTTTATGCAAGATACAATCATTTACCAAAATACACTGATTCTCTTGGTGGTATAGTGGAATTTGACATTTCTAATTTATTAGAAACGAGAAGATGGAAAGACAGAACTGGGCAGTTTGCATTTTCTGAAAATGAAGACACATTATATTATAATTGTGATGATGGTGTGAAATTTATTGATTTGAAATCATTCCAAGCCATTCCGGAATTACTAATCCATAAATCAATGAAAACTGATTATTGGTATTCTCTTGCTTATTATAAAAATAATCTTTGGATAGGAAATGCAAAAGATTATCAATCACATGGTGAAATCCTGATTTTTGATGTAAATAATCCACAAAATCTAAAAGAAAAATTTAATGTAGGTTTAAATCCTAACACAATTGTTTTTTTCTGATTGTCATATTTCCTAAATTGCTTGTTTTTGATTGTTGATTGAATGAAAAATACGGGATTTATGAATAAAGATAATAATATTAAAAAGAAATATATAGCTGTAAGGGGTGCAAGATTACATAATCTGAAGAACATTGATGTTAATATTCCTCACAATAAACTGACGGTTATAACTGGTGTCAGCGGTTCCGGCAAGTCAACTCTGGCATTTGATACGATATATGCTGAAGGCCAAAGGAGATTTGTCGAGAGTTTATCGGCTTATGCACGCCAATTTTTAGAACGTATGGCAAAACCGGATGTAGATTCTGTTACCGGAATTCCACCTGCAATAGCCATAGAACAAAAACCTGCATCAAGAAATCCCCGTTCAACTGTTGGAACAACTACTGAGATATATGACTATTTGAGACTGCTGTTTGGTAGGATAGGGAATACCTTTTGCAAGGATTGCGGGCAATTGGTAAAAAGAGATAATCCTACATCAGTTGTAGAAGAATTGTTGAAGTATAATGATGATGATACAATATATATCTTATTTCCATTTTCTCAACATTCAGAAATATCCGAAGAAATAGATAAGTTCAAAGGTATGGGATTTTTCCGTTTGCTTGACAAAAATACAAATGAGTTGATTAATCTTGAAGAAGTGAGTGATTTAAAAAAGATAAAAAAAGAAAATCATCTTATTTTAGCCGACAGATTTAAACTTCAAAATGATAAGGAATCAATAACACGCATTACAGATTCCATTGAATTGTCTTTCAGGGCAGGGGAAGGAAGAATCGAAATTCGTAATATTACAACAGGTGAAAATAAAAAATTCAGCAAAGAATTTGAATGTACGCATTGCGATATACCTTACTTCGAACCTGAACCACGCTTATTCGCATTTAATAATCCCTATGGTGCCTGTCCTCACTGCCAGGGTTTCGGAAGGACTATGGGAATTGATGAAGAACTTGTCATTCCCGACAAGACACGTTCAATCAGCAGAGGAGCCATACATCCTTTTAACACTGAAACTAATGCCAAACATTTGAGAGCTTTAATTAAAGTTGCCGCTAAGTATTCGATTCCTGTCAATGAACCAATCTCTTCATTAACTAAAAGTCAGCTTGATATAATATGGGATGGGACAAAGGATTATATTGGTATTAACGGCTTCTTCAAATATCTTGAAGATAATTCTTACAAAATGCACTACCGAATTTTAATGAGCAGGTATCGTGGTTATACCAAATGCCGGGTTTGTGACGGTTCACGTATCAGAACCTCCGGAAGACAAGTATTCGTTAATGGAAAGAATATTCCAGAACTTATCGAGTTGCCGTTGAATCAGGTACTTGAATTTTTTACAAATTTAAAATTGAACACCTACGAAACTGAAATGGCTGGTTCGGTTGTCAGGGAATTAATATGGAGATTGACACTACTTGTAGATATTGGACTCGAGTATTTAACATTATCTCGTTTAACACATACCTTGTCAGGTGGTGAAGCACAAAGAATTAATCTCTCTTCTGCATTAGGTTCATCGCTTGTCGGAACACTATATGTACTCGACGAACCAAGTATTGGTCTTCATCCAAGAGATACCGGAAGATTACTCGATATTCTTTTTAAATTGCGAAATCTGGGAAACACAATCATAGTTGTAGAGCATGACCCTGATATTATCAAACAAGCTGATATGCTAATTGACATTGGTCCTGCCGCAGGTGAACATGGTGGAAATGTCGTTTTCGCAGGTGATATTCAGCAAATTTACAAAAGTGGTGAATCATTAACATGTCAGTATTTATTAGGTAAAAAGAAGATTGAAATTCCGAAGAAAATCAACAATGGTAACGGCGACTATCTCAAAATATATAATCCGAAAAAGCACAACCTGAATATTGATGAAATTTCAATTCCTTTGAATTGTATAACTGTTATTACCGGAGTTTCGGGTTCAGGAAAAAGCACTTTGGTTAATGATGTTATGTATGAATATCTTTACAAATTTTATTCGGGATATGATGGACATATCGGACTCTTCGATAAAATAGAAGGTGCAGGACTATTAACAGGAATTGAGTTTGTTGACCAATCGCCAATTGGGAAATCTACACGTTCGACACCTGTAACTTACACCAAAGCATTTGATGCAATCAGAGAATTGTTTTCAAATACTCAAGCGGCAAAGCAATTGGGATATCCTGCCGGGCATTTTTCTTTCAATATAACGGGTGGAAGATGTGAAGAATGCCAGGGTGACGGGACAGTTACGGTTGATATGCAGTTTCTTCCTGACGTTCATCTCGAGTGTGAAGCATGCAAAGGTACTCGATACAAAAAGGAAACAAGAAATATTCTGTTCATGGGAAAGTCAATAGTTGATGTTTTGAATATGACAGTTGATGAAGCACTCGAGTTCTTTAAAGACTTTAAAAAAGTAACGAATAAGTTATCTGTTCTGCAAAAAGTGGGACTGGGATATCTGCGTTTGGGACAGCCCTCAGTAATGCTTTCAGGAGGTGAATCCCAAAGAATCAAGCTTGCGGCTCATCTTGACCAAAAAACCGACCAGAAAATACTTTTCATATTTGACGAACCGACAACAGGTCTGCATCTTCACGATATTTCACGTTTGATAGGTTGTTTCAGGGAATTAATTAGGGATGGGCATACGGTATTAATCATTGAGCATAATTTGAACGTAATTGCTTCATCTGACTGGGTTATTGATTTAGGACCCGAAGCAGGGGAGAAGGGCGGACAGCTCGTTGCTTTCGGTAAGCCAAAGGATATTGCAGATAATGAAAATTCCTATACGGGTAAAGCGTTGAAGGAGTTTTTGGACAATTGACCATTAACTTTTAATCTTCTATTATTTTAAAGTCATTGTATTTCCTGACAAATTCTTTCTGCGTTAATTTTCCATGGGTAATGTTTTCATAAGTGATTTCATCCTTCTTTTCCCAAGTTAAACCATCAGGACTTTCTATGAATTCACCTATAGGTACAGCAACCAAACGCAAAACTAAGTATGGATAATATGTTGACGGAGCCATGTCGCCGGTAATTATTTCAAAATCATCATAATCTTTCTGGAAATCATCAAAAGTAGGATATATCCAACCTTCAAAACCATCTTTTTTAATAAAAGTTTTTAAATGAAAACTATCTGCTTTAAAAAATATTCTGTCCCTGTCTCTTGATGATGCTTTTGCAAGAATTGGCGTATCATTTGTAAGTAGCTCTAACCTTTTACGCAAAATCGATTTATTAACATTTTCTTCCTGTACTTGTTCATTCTCCATATCCATTCTCCTTAGTATTTATAATTGTAAATGATTTGTAGTAAATTTCGAAATCCTTAATCAAAAAGTCGTGGTCTTCGCTTGTGTCGTATTCATCGAACTTCACTCCGCTGACTTTTTTCCATTTCCTGCCGTCAGGAGTTATAATCTTCGCACCAAAGGACAATTTAAAAAGGTCTTTCACCGTTTCAGAGTAAATAACAGGTATCGTATTAACTTTTTGTTCGGTTTTTGGATATTCAGATTTATTAATTGAATTTTCGGGTGAAAACTCCTCCCAGATTCTATTATTTATCCATGTTTGAAGGTTCTTAGGTGCAGGAAAGAACTTATTTTCTTGTTTTGCTTTCTGTCGTTCGCTTTCTTCTTTTTGAATTGCAGTTAACAACAAGGGTAAAACCTCCAACCAGTCATCGTGCTTTTTACGGAAATTCTCAAATTCTGTTTTTACTCCTCTTTTACGACCGGGATATAACTTAACAAAATCAATAAATAATGTATTTATTTTATCATTATTCTCATTCTTTACATTATTGTCTGTGTTGAATAGCTGTTCTGTTGTTGTTGAGTTGTTGTTATCTGCTTGTTCATCTTGCTGTTCAGATAGAAAACTTATATTTTGATATTTCTCCCAATTGCAGATAGTTATGATGGAATAGTGGTTGTTCGCTTTTATGCTGATATTTCCCATATCCACAAGCTTTTTCATTCTGTTATTCACGGAACTCTCTGTCATAGCCAGTTCATCAGATGCCGTCTTTCTGCCGGAGATAAACTGACCTTGTTTAATTTCGACCTCAGTAAAACCGGTGCCTGCTTTCATAGATGCCCATCTTTGCCTGTGCGATGCCTTCAAAAGACACCAGAGCCAAACCTTAAGCAGTTCAGGATTGGAAAACGCCTGACTGTCCAAAAGAGAACGGTGAAGCATAATCCATCCCTGATTTGTTGTATTGATTATTTCACTCATTTTCCCGCTCCTTTAGTATCAAAGTTATCAGGAATAAAATAGAATGTTTCACCGAAATATGGGAACCATTCTATAATACTAAGTGCGGACAGCTCTTTAATTTTTTCATAAGACAAGTCGAAACACCTTTGAGCTTCGAACTTCGAAATTGATTTTTCGAATTTTTCAATTAAATCATGCATTGTACTAAAACCTTTTTATTTGTGAAAAATAATTTTAGTACAAAACTAAAATGAGAGATAAGGGTTATTCAATAGGTTACCAGTAACCTAAATGTTAAAAGTGAGTATTAATTAGGATTTACGAAAGTAAAATTTAGAAAATAGGTTATCAATAACCTACCAAAATAACTACGGATTTTTAAAACTTTCAAAACTATCCCCATACTCTTTTAAGATACTTTCAATTTCGGATATGATTTTTTGATTTTTAGGTTTGTTTGCTTCTTTTCTTTTTATATAAGTTTTCATACTTTTCCAGTTGCTATCGGTAAAGTCAAAAATATTTAATCTCATTAACCATGTAATTATAGATTGTGAATCTGTATTATTAATGCAAATTAGTTGACTTGCCAAAATTTTAAAATCAATTTTTTTAGATTTTGCCTTATCACTATTGAAAACAAATTTTCCTTCGCTGTTCTTCTTAAAAAATGAATAATTCAAATTAATTATTACATCTTGAGTTTCACCAATTTGAGTAGTTTTAACCTTTATATCACCTTTACTTTCTATAGGAAAGTGCTTTTCAAATAGATCTTCTCTATCGTTATTGAGCAGTTCTTTTTGAATAAGAAATAATAAAGATTTAATTCCAGAAATTTTTCCTCTTAAAACAAATCTTTCCTTATTACCTTGAGGGTTTAATAGATTCTGATCATCTAATGATTTTAATAGCTTTTCATTTTTTTTATTTTGATATTTAAATTCTATTATTATCAGTTCTATATCATCAAAAGATTTTTTATTGAAAAGTTTATTGATAATTTCTTGAAATTCTTTTATACCTTCATTAAGAGAATTTGATTGATTGAAGTTTATATTATCAATAAATTTTAGGATTTCAACTTTACTTATATTCATATCATAATTTCCTTATAAATTTTTCCTACAAACTTCTAAAAAACTTTATTTATTGAATAAACAAGTTTTGCACAAAGAATTAATATCTTCTGCGGATAAAGTTGTTTTGATAATTTAAGGTGCTGCTTATTATGAGATATAGCAATTTTATTTAGGTTTTTTTCCTTTGGTTTTGTAAGTTTGATATTTTAAAAAGTTAACAGAACTTTGAGCAACGATATATTTTGAAATAAACATTTAAATTGAATGCTGAATATTAAACCGAATCACAGGGCTATTACTGATTATTACAAAGCTCTCGATGTTTTTGCCCGGCAGGGTATAACTCACGAGACTGCTGTCAAGAATGCTTTTCAATCTGTCCTTACTTATTGCTGTAAGCAGATGAATCTCGATTTTATCGAAGAATATCCTTACAAACGTCTGGAAAAATACAAAGCAAGAATTGACGGTGCTTTTCTCGATTCATTCAGAGTTCCTCAAGGTTATTGGGAAGCAAAAGACAGTCAGGATGATTTGGCTAAAGAAGTTATTAAAAAATTTGAAATCGGCTACCCAAGGGATAATATTATTTTCCAATCACCCGAAAGAGCTATCATTTATCAGGGTTCTTCACTGGTTCTTGATGAGGATATTACGTCACCTACCCGTCTTACTTCTGTTCTAAAAGAATTGTTTCTTTATAAGACAGATATTCAGTTCGACTGGGAGCAGGCAGTTGAAGAATTCAAAATGAGAATACCGGAATCCGCCGAAGTCATTATCAAATTAATCGAAGAAGAACGGAAATCCAACAAGCAATTTATTGATTCCCTCGAAACATTTACAACACTCTGCAGGACTTCAATCAATCCGAATATATCGCTTGAAGCAATCGAGGAAATGCTCGTTCAACACCTTCTGACAGAAAGAATTTTCCGAAAAGTATTTGAAAATTCGGATTTCGTTAACAGAAACATCATAGCTCATGAGATTGACAAGGTAATTACAAGTTTAACATCGAGGAAATTCAACAGAAACGATTTTTTGAAACCTTTAGACAGGTTTTATTCTGTACTCGAAAAAAGAGCACAAAACATAACCGATTTCAGCATAAAACAATCGTTTCTGAATACTGTTTATGAAAAGTTTTTCCAAGGGTTTGCTGTCAAAGAAGCCGATACTATGGGCATTGTTTATACGCCTCAGCCGATTGTGAACTTCATGGTTGATTCGGTGGAGGAGATTCTGAAAAGAGAATTCGGGCTGTCTATCAGCGCTCCGAATGTGCATTTTTTAGACCCGTTCACAGGTACGGGAAATTTCATTATTAACTTAATGAGAAAAACCAATAAAACTGATTTAAAGCACAAATACATGAACGAACTTCATTGCAATGAAATTATGCTGTTACCATACTATATTGCTTCGATGAATATTGAACATGAATTTTATGAAATAACCGGCGAATATATACCATTTCAGGGTATTTGCCTTGTTGATACATTTCAGCTTGCAGAAGAAGCGCAATTCAGTATGTTCTCGGAAGCCAACACAGAAAGAGTTGAAAAACTAAAACAAACACCAATATTTGTTTTTATCGGCAACCCGCCTTACAATGCAGGGCAGGTGAATGAAAACGACAATAACAAAAACAGGAAATATCCCATAATTGATAAAAGAGTAAGCGATACTTTTGCAAAGGATTCAAAAGCAACAAATAAGAATATGCTCCAAGACCCTTACATAAAAGCATTCCGTTTTGCTATGGATAAAGTAATTGAGCGGGGTGAGGGAATTGTTGCTTTTGTTTCAAATAATAGTTTTATTGACGGAATAGCTCTCGATGGTGTAAGAAAACATATATATGAAAATTTCGATTCAATTTATGTTGTTGATTTGAAGGGAAACATCAGAAAAGATTCAATGCGTGATGGAATACCACTTGGCGAAAAACATACGGTATTTGGTTTAGGTGCTATGGTTGGAATTTCAATTATATTTTTGGTTAAAAAGAAAAAAACGAAAAATAAATTAGTAAAGTATTCCGAAGTTGATTTCCGCTCAACACGTGAAGAAAAATTCAAATTCCTCGAAAAAGCTGGGAATATTTACAATTTACCAAAAAAAGAAATAACTCCCGACGCAAAAAATAACTGGCTGAATGAAGGTATGGATAATGATTTTGATTCGCTTTTGCCGATGGGGACTAAGGAAGCAAAAGCAGGTAATGAGAATGCAATATTTAAGTTGTACAGTAGAGGAGTTGTTACATGTAGAGATACATGGGCTTTTAATTTCAATAACCATGAACTAAATCAATATATTAATAAAACAATTAATTATTATAATGAAATATTTACCAAAAAAATAAATAATGTTGAAATATTAAATGAAGAATTTTATAACGATTTACAGATCAGCTGGTCTGAAAGTTTAATAAATTTTCTTGCTAGAAAAATAAAAATTCAATTTAATAATGAAAATATTAGAGAATCACTTTACAGACCTTATATTAAAACAAATTTATATTTTGATAAACACCTTACCGAAAGAAGGTATCAATTTTCAAAAATATTTCCAATTAAAGATAGTGAATTAGAAAATCAGGTTATATGTGTTAGTGGATTGGGTTCAAGCAAACCTTTTCATTCCTTAATGGTAAATTTGATTCCTGAATTAAGTATTGTTAGCACATCACAATGCTTTCCATTTTATACATACAATGAAGACGGCACTGGAAGAAAAGAAAACATAAGCGATTGGGCTTTGGAGCAGTTCCGTGAGCATTACAAAGACCAAAGCATAACAAAGTGGGATATATTCTATTATATCTATGCTGTATTACATACTCCGGCTTACAAAGAAAAGTATTCAGCAAATTTAAGACGTTCACTACCTCATATTCCTTTTTATGATGATTTCCGCAAGTATGCAGAAGCAGGCAAAAAATTAGCAGAACTCCACGTAAACTACGAAAACCAGCCGGAATACTATCTCCAGAAAATCGAAGCAGGAGGCAAAAAACTTGACTGGAGAGTCGAAAAGATGAAACTGTCGAAAGACAAGCAGACACTTATCTACAATAACTTTCTTTCGATGACAGGAATCCCTTACGAAGCTTATGAATACAAACTCGGCAACCGCTCAGCTTTGGAATGGATTATTGACCAGTACCAAATAAAAACAGACAAGCGTAGCGGAATAGTAAACGACCCAAACCGAGCCGACGAACCCGATTACATCGTCAGGCTAATAGGAAAAATAATAACCATCAGTTTGGAAACAGTGAAGATAGTAAATGAGTTATGAGGAGGAAAAGGACAGCTTGTGTTTCCTTG
The DNA here is from genome assembly GCA_043804925.1 of bacterium. Classification (GTDB taxonomy): domain Bacteria; phylum Bacteroidota; class Ignavibacteria; order Kapaibacteriales; family UBA2268; genus ChocPot-Mid. The sequence goes on from JAZDIP010000007.1 coordinate 93,291, forward strand.
TGTTACCATAGTACAATCCCGTTGGGATAAATTCTCTGTGTAGCTCTGTGTCTTCTCAGTGGAACTCTGTGTAATTGTCTTTCATTTTACATTGATAAAAAAAATCAGCTTAATCAACGGTTCAGACATTTGCGTGAAATAATGCAATCCCGTTGGGATAAATTCTCTGTGTAGCTCTGTGTCTCCTCAGTGGCTCTCTGTGTAACTGCCTTTTATAATTGTTAATTCTTAACGGTTAATGGGGAAGAGGATAAATTTTAAAATAATGGCAGAAGCCGTAAAGATTACTTTACAGCTTCTATTGCTTCTTCTTTTGTGCGGCATATATCCAAAGCAAGATTCAATTTTGTTACGTTGAATATGTTTTCAAGATAATCGCTTGCTCCGTAAATCACAATTTTACTGTCTTTCTTTTTGAGCATGGCATTACCTGAAAGCAATACTCCTATTGAACCGGAGTTCAGGTAGACTACATTTGTCAAGTCCACCAATACGGCTTTGTGACCTTTTTTTGCCATTTCCCTGAAAGAGTTTAATAAAGCTTCATTCTCGTCTGAGCTATTGTAATCACCTTCAAGATGCAAAAGCACAGAATCTTTCATTTCTTCAATAGTTATAGTTGCATTCATAATCTATCCTTAATATTTAAAATACAAAACTAATAAAAATTTTTATCATAATATAACATTGACGAATTAAATACTCAATCATTATCATGTTTTGAAATATTAAACGTTGCAAGTACCGGACAATGGTCTGATATTTTTTCAGCTTCAAGAGAAGTTAAAGCGTTGAAAAAATTGTACATTCTAATAGAATTGCTCAAATATCTCTGTTTGGCACTTTTGGAAACCAGAATGTGGTCAATTGAATAGAGATATTCGTACTTACAGCTTTTCATTTCAGAAGTTAAAAACTCAATATTTTTATTTTCCACCAGACTAATTAATGTTGGATTTGTTTTTCTTGCGGGATAGTCATTAAAATCACCAACAATAATTAAATCTTTTTCCGTGCTAATGCCAAGTGTGGAATCAATCCAGCTACTTAAAGCTTCAGCTTGTTGTGACCTCAAAATCCTGCTTTGTTCCTCCAATTCATCTGTGCTGTCGTACCGGGAAGTTGATTTGAAATGAACTACCATCATTAGCCAATCAAAATTACCTTTTTTAACTTCAAATAATAATCCCGGTTTTGTTTTGTTAGGTTCAACTTCAAGTTCATAGATATATTTCAACTGTTTCAATTGTAAACTGCTTTTATATAGTATAGCAGGGTTTTGGCTGCCACTTTCATTCCCAACGAAAAAGGAGTAATCATCAAGATATTTTGTTAATTTCCTTAGGGCATCATCATTCTCGATTTCCTCGAGACCGATTATATCGGCACCTGAATTTATTATAATATCAGCAATATTGTTGTAGTCTTTTTCACTTCTTGGATTGGTATCGTCAATACCATCACCCAGCCATGCAATATTGAAAGTTCCGATAGTAATAAAATCAGTTTTATCTTCAACATCACTCGAGCATGATATTGAGAAGCTAAGAGATAAAAAACAAACCAATACAGCAATAAATCCCGTATTAACTTGATTATATTTTCTTTTTTTATTGAGATAATTCATAATATATCCAACCCATTTAAAACTTAAAATTAAAGGTCTTAGTTCTTAAAAAACAGATTGCTTCACTGCGTTCGCAATGACATACTTCAACAGTCTCATCCGTAACCATTTTTAACTTAAAATTTAGAACTTAAAACTTAAAATTAAAGGTCTTAGTTCTTAAAAAACATTGCTTTAATGATATGGCTTGCCATATCAGGATTTTCTTTCAGTCTTCTTGTAGCGTAACCATACCAATCCTCACCAAAAGGCACATATACACGAAGTTCGTGTCCCATTCCAAGAATTTCATTCCGCCTTCTTTCCCGAACTCCAAGAAGCATTTGAAACTCGTATTTGTTTTTTGAAATATTATTTGCAGAAATATAGTTCAAAGCGTCCTGGATTAATTCTTCATCATGAGTTGCTATACCAATATACAAGTCATTCTCAAAAATCAATCTCAATAGTTTTTTATAATTCTCACGAACTTCTGTTTTCCCTTGAAAAGCAATTTGCGGTGATTCCTTATAGATTCCTTTGCATAGACGAATAGACGGTTTGTATTCAAGCAAAGATTTAATATCATCTTCGCTTCTCCGCATATATGCCTGAAAAACAAGGCCTACTTTATCGAGACCATTTGCTCTGAGTTTTTTATATAGTTCAATTGTTTTTGTTGTATATGGCGAATTTTCCATATCGAGCCGGACAAAGATTCCTTTTTCGTTTGCCATTTTCACAAGTTCGGAAATATTATCGTAAGCAAAATCAACATCAATCCCAAGACCGAGAGATGTTGGTTTGATAGATAAATAAGTCCTGAGTTTGTTATCATCAATAGCTTCAATAACGATTTGACTCATTTCTTTTTCGTGTAATGCCCTATCTTTTGTCGTTACGAATTCACCTAATACATCAATAGTTGACATTCCATTCATACTCATTAGTTCCTGAGTAACTCTGACTGCATCGCTTAGATAAGGACCTGCGATGTATTTACTTGCCACTTGTTTAATTATTATTTTTGGAATAAGCGGCATCGTTTTGATAACAATATCATTAAGCATATTCATTACCCTTAGGATATAATATTTATTCGTAATTTATTTGAATATCTTTAAAGCTGCACCCGTTTTTTCTTTTCCGGTTTGCAGAATAAGATAATAATTTCCTTGTGCTAATTTATTTAAATTCAGATTTTTGGTATTTAAACCTGTTGCAATGCCGGTTAATCTCAAAGACTCAACAATAGAACCAGCTTCATTTGTTATAGCTAATTCAACAGGTTGAATTAAATTAAGTTTATAATTAAAAGTAATTGTGACGTTATTTGTAGCCGGATTGGGTACAATATCGATAATTTCAATAGAAGTGTTGTTTATTTCATTTCCCAATTCATCAATCTTGGTTTCACAGCTATCAATAATAAATGGTTTGTCGCTGATAGCATAAATAATATTGCGGTTGTCAAAATTAGAAAAACGAAGCAAACAATTATCGGTATAGACCTTTGGAACAGTCCAAAGATAGCTGCCATCAACTCCATTGACAGAACTGAATTTTACCTGTTTCCACTTTTCTCCATTATCGGTAGTATATTGAAGATACATACCTGAAATGAAATCCGATTCCCATCGAATTTCATAATCCTGGCCGGCGCAAAGTTTATCATAGGGTGCAGGTTGCATAATTTTCAAATTGGGAATTCCAATAGCGAATTTACCGGAAACCTCAGTGAAATCAGCACCTGCTTCAGTATTTCCTTTAATTCTAATCAAACAATTTTCACTTTCAATATCGGGAACATTCCAATCATAGCTGTACCCTGAGATTCCGGATGTAATAAGTGTCCAGTTTCCTTCACCTGAAGTGATTTTGTCAGCATCGGAAGTAAATTCAATCAAGAAATTATCCAAATATTTTTGTTCCCATTTAATTCTATAATTAATGTTCCTGCCGATTCTTTCAGAATCAGCGGGTGATTGCACAAGGAAATGAGGTTTATCTATAGTTAATGAAATTTCGGTTTCATCATTTACATAGGCATTATAGCTGTCCTGAATAAAAATTTTCAGGTTATTTGTGATAGTATCAGGGACAATCCATGAAAAAGTACCATCAATTGCTTCTGCATATTTTTCAATCCAATGCCAAGAAGCACCATCATCCATAGTATATTTAATAGCAACAAATTCAACTTTAGACGATGCCCATTTAATAGTAACCTGGTCGCCTGGGAAAAGCACTGAACCACCGCTTGGATTAAGCAAAATTAAAGTAGGGTCAACAGCACTTTTCAAGCAAGATGCCTGCTCAGAGAAACCTCGAATTATGGGTTTGACTCTTTCGTGAAAATATAGCCCAACTGTTCTTGTTGAATTAGTCAAATGGCAATAGCTCATCAGAGTTCCGGGTCTTGGTATCGGATTTCCTGTTGTAACACATCCGTCAGAATCTTCCTGAGGCAAATTTTTTGTGATGCAAGTGTCAATCATATTAGGGGCAAAATAGCAATTATGAGTGTGAGGAGAACCAAAAGCATGTCCCAACTCATGTGCAGATACTGATACATCCCAAGTATAATTTGTAGTGGGATAGTTGTAATGTCCCTGCATACCAAAAACACAATAAGCTTGGTTATTATTACAAAGAGTACCTAAACCGAGAGAGACTCCTCCAACTCTGTAGCCCCCGCTTCCACCCTGATAGTCTATATCTGTCATCAAACAAACAATTGCCCTTTTTACAGTCTTTTTTCTCCATTGTTCTTTCAATTGGTATAATCTTTCATAAATTTGAGTTGTACTTCTGTATGGGTCAGAAGCTTTATCCTGATGAATAACTACTTGAGAAACAAAAAGTTGAATATAGACATTTGATTCAAAAATCTGCGATGCATGAGACATGACTGCTCCAATATATGCCGTTACTTTGTTCATATCGTTGAATATCACATAAAAATCATTAGTCGCTTCAATAATTATGTCTGCCTGAAGTAATTCAGTTGATAATGTTTTTTCAGATAACTTTTTAATTAAATTGTAATCAGTTTGTTCATTGTCAAGATGAACATCAAAAAAAGGATTATAATCTTTCCCTAAAAGTGATGTTTGCTGAGAAGTAAGGATATGAGCCGATTTTCCGGCATTTCCGACAACAGGGCTTATCGAATAATTATCAAAGCCCTCTTGTTCAATAATACTGTATAGGTTGCCATTAAAATAAAATATAGTAACATTGGAATTTTCCTTATCCTTGATTTTTCCTGTATAAAAAGCAGGTTCAAAGGATTTCAATTGTTTTTCACCATAGGCGGTGATAATTGTCCAGTTAGTTCCCAATCTTACGGCAGAAGTTGATTTAACTAATTCAACTGTTTCGTTTATATTTGGAGAAACAGGGAAATTATTAATTTCTATGTTAGTATTATTTGCATTAAAAATACTTTCTGAAGCAGCATCAGATAACATAATAGGTTTAACCTTTTCACCGGCAGACAATGTCTTGGGAAGCTGATTTTTATTATCCATATAAGTTAATGTACCGGGAAAAGAGAACAGTTCCGTTGCATCAACAACAATATTTTTTGCAAAAGTATTTGTAAGTGTTAAAGTCAATAACATCAGTATTGCAGATGTAAACTTATACTTATAGGAAAATATATTACTCATTAAAAAATTCATTTTTATCCAACATTAATTAATTATACAAATTTAAATAAATAACTATAATAACTTATTTTCAATTATTTTCAATATTTTTCTTCCGGTTTCTTCGATATTTCCTTCGGCATTAATCTCAATAAATCTCTGTGGTTCTTTTTTACACAAATCCAGATAACCTTCAACCACTCTTGCAAAAAAGCCATCACCGGAGTTTTCAATTTTATCTTTTTTCTTGTTTCCTGTTCTCAAATTTGATGTTTCCAAGCTAACATGCAGATAAAAAGTCAAATCAGGTTTTAATCCTTGGGTGGCAAATTGATTTATTATTATTATTGTTTCAACATCTAAGCCACGACCATAGCCCTGATAAGCTGTAGTAGAATCAAAGAACCTGTCACAGAGAACGATTTTTCCTTCATTTAATGCAGGTTTAATAATCTTTGAAACCAAATCTGCTCTTGCCGATTCAAATAGAAATAATTCACTTTCTCTTGAAAGTTTATGTTCCGAATGTAAAAGAATTTCGCGAATTTCTTCAGCAAACGAAGTACCCCCAGGTTCCCTGAGAGTGAGTACTTGTTTTTTATGAGCTATTAAATTATTTTTTAACAGTTCAATCTGTGTGGATTTACCACATCCATCTATTCCTTCAAAACTAATAAACATTAAATTTCAATAAAAACATTAATATAAACAACAAATTTACACAAAATTCCATGAATTTTAACCCAAAATGGATTTTGTTTATGAAATAATTTGCTAAGTACATAAAGAATAATTAAATTGAATTTTTATTCATATTCTTTTGATTAATTGTTTATGATAGGATTCGGTTACGATTGCCACAAACTTGCCAAAGGCGAGAAATTGATACTTGGAGGAATCGAGATTGACTCGGAATTTGGTACAATTGCCCATAGCGACGGAGATGTTGTGTTGCATTCATTGTGCGATGCACTTTTAGGAGCTACAGGACAAGGAGATATAGGGGAGCATTTTCCTGATTCCGATATGAAATACAAGAATGCCGACAGCCGTATTTTTGTTGAAGAAACAATGAAAATAATTCATAAGAAGGAATTTGTCTTGCAAAATGTTGACATTACTATAGTTTTGGAAAAGCCCAAACTGAAAAAATACAAACAAAAAATCAGGGAATCCGTATCAAAACTTTGCGGATTGGCTGTCGAAAGGGTGAATATTAAAGCCAAGACGTCTGAAACGATGGGCTTTGTAGGCAGGTCTGAAGGGATAGAATCTTTTTGTATTTGCGAGGTCAAATAGTAAATGAAAAAAATATTAGTCATAGTCTTGATATTTCTTTCATCTAAAATAACTTTGCTTAGTGATGAGAATTATCCTAATTCTTATGAGCTTTATGATATAATCGAAGGTGGAAAATTAATTGTTGCAGGAGACAAAAAAAATTCTTCAAAATGCTTTTTTATCAAACCGAGCTGGTCAGGTGAGACCGAATCTATAAGCATTTGGGATGGCATTAAAGACAAAAATATCAAAGGTATTACTTTAAACGATGTGAAAATTTATTCATCCTATTCTAAAAACGGTTTTTTATTAATTATCTGGGAGGAAAATAAGAAATTTTATATTTCATTATTGGATTCCGATGCAAATATTCTTTCTGTTGCGGAAATTTATAACTTTAAAAAAAATTTTAATGCCAATAGAATTCTTTGGATTGAATCCGGAAATAAAAAGGAAATATTATTATTAATGAATGATAATCTATATATCTGTAAATTAAATAATAAGCAAATAAATTTGAATTACGTTGCTGCTAAAGTAAAAGCTGCCACCGGTTTTTCAAAGAAATCCAAATTCCGGTTTGCATATATATCGGATTTGGGCACTTGGACTGAAGTTTATTTTGCCGGCTCAGACGGAAAAGAAAAAATGTCTTCACGAATTCAATTATCATCTGATATCATGGTTTATCCGGTGGCTGAACGGCTTGCTATCATATCAACAAATAAGTATGCCAATAGCTCCTGGCTTCATTTTGTTGATTCCGAAAAAGGGATTGTAAGAAAAAAATTAGTCAATGCAAATGGGAAGTTAATAAATATTTTTAGCCGAAACAATGAGATCTTTATGTCTTATCTCAGTTATGGCAAAAGAGCTTATAGCTTCAATTTGTATAAAATCGAAAACAATAATCCGGTTTTACTTCAAAATATTGAATTACCAATGGAGCTAATTGAGGCAAAAAAAATGTATCAAAATGGAGACATAATTTATTCTCTTTTCAGGAATGGTTTATCAACATATAGTTTAAGGGATGGTTTGTTATCCATTGATTATTATCCATTTGGAGAATATTTTGAAGATGCACCGGGGATTATGAAATTACAAAATCATATTATTTTATCTTCAGTTTCAACCACTTTAATTTTTACTCAAAGGCAAAACGAACTTTGGTGGTTCAACAGGTTTTTAAGTAGTACAGGAAAAATCATACTTCCAACATTTCTTTTTTTATTAACAGTAATCATTTATAGGAAATATCGGAGGCACAAACGCTTGCTCAGTGCAATTATTGAATTGCCGTCTTCCGGTGTAGTTTTTGTTCTGGATAAAAGGGCAAGATTGATAAGTGCAAATGATTCCGGTAAGAAAATGCTAAGAATTACCGACAATGTTCCTTTGAGGAGGATATTCCAATACTATTGCGACCCTGAGAGAACAAAAGCATTGAAAGAATTAATTGATAAAGCTATGAATCTGAGGGAAGCATTTACTCAAAAAATTGATATAATCGAAGAATACGCTGTAAAGGAATGGTATTTTTCAAGTGTATTGCTAACTGGATGGACAGGCAAGTTTAAGGGATGTGTTTTAACGGGATTCGATATAACCGAACAACTCGAACGAAAACGCCTAACGAATTGGGCTCAGCTTGCACATGATATGCAGACAAATCTTTCAACAATAAGATTAAATGCCGAACAACTTGAATGTCCTGAAAATGAAATTAACCTGAGCAGAAGGCAAAAAATTCTTCATCAGGTCGGTTTGCTAATTCACAGAATCAGGGATATTGTTACAGTAGGGAGGAGCAGTGACCCTGAATTACAATATATCAATGCATCTGATATATGCCTTGCAGCACGCTCCGAGTTTGATGAAACAATGTTTCCTTACGTTAAGTTTGAATTGAATCTGAAAGAATATAATATCACCTGTGATAAAGCGAAGCTGATAAGGGCTTTAAGAAATGTGATTGAAAATGGCATTAGGGCATTAAAAGAAAATGAAGGAACGATTATTATTTCGAATTGGTCCGACAATAAATATTTCTATTTTTCGGTTAAGGATACCGGTGTTGGTATGGATGAAAACCAAATAAGGAATATGCTTACACCCTATTTTTCAACTTCTCAGAAAGAGGGTGGAGCCGGCATTGGTACTATGATAATTCAAAATGTTGTCGAGCAACACGGTGGGACTTTGAAGATTGAGTCTGAACCCGGTAAAGGAACTGAAGTGATTATTTCAATACCGGTTGTTAATATCTGATTTATTCGTTTTTTAATGCACAATGGCTTTCTTTGGATTTTCGTTTTTACTTGATTTTTATATAACTTTAGTAAGTGGTTTTTTTAATGAATAAGCCGGTATCAGAAAACTTGAATGGAAAAAGAATAATCGCAATAGACTACGGATTAAAGCGGGTTGGTTTGGCAGTATGCGATGAGCTGCATATTTCCATAACACCTTTGAGAGTCCTTTTTCCAGATTCGAGTGGTTTTTGGGATGAGTTACTTACCATAATTCAATACGAAAGGGCTTTTACTATCGTTGTTGGCATCCCTCAGCGTCTTGACAATGAAAAAACAGATGTTATATTAAAAATAGAGGAGTTTATCGGGATTCTTAAAGAAAAAACTTCTTTAGAGATTATGACTTTCGACGAATCATTCTCTACACATAGAGCTGTCGAGACCATGATTTCAATAGGCAAACGAAAAAAAAACAGGGCAAAAAAAGGTTCCAAAGATATTATTGCCGCAGCTATTATATTACGAGACTTTCTCAGTGAATTGGAATAATTCAATATTTAATACCGAACTTCGTTACTCATTAAAAACTAAACAGATTTTGAATTAATTATTTTTTTGAGTATTTCACAATGATTATTTTAAAGAAAACAATGAAACGATTTTCAATAGTATTTTCAGTATTTAATACCTTTAGTTTTTTGGTTGGAATGTTCTTTATATTAAATCTAATGACTTCAGTTCAGTCTTTAGCACAGTTCAGGCATTCAAATGACAAAATGAATTATTATAATTTAGGTAAAAAACTATACACTGAAGTTCACTATTTGCCGGGCGAATCAGAGGATTCATTAATAGCACTGACTTTTTTCAGGTTTACTTACGATTTAATTTCATTCGAAAAATCAGGTATTTTAAATTCATCAATAAACCATTTTTATTCAATCCCGAAACTCGAAGTAGAATTTAAGGATGCTGAAGGAATCATTCGCCGCAGAGAACTATGGCAGGATACGATTTTTACAGATGATTTCGAGAAAACTATTTCAAAATCCGATTTCATCTACGGGGTTTTGGAAAGCAAACTTGCATATAATAATTATGATGCTGATATCCGGCTTAGCGATAAAAACATTCAAATTATAAGAAAAGTTACAATTAAAGACACTATTAAGAATTATTATACCAAACCAACAATCGGGTATCCGATTTTTGTTGAAATTTCCAAAGATGATAACCAAAAATATATTCCTTTTATACTTAAAAATAAAATTGAATTTTCTTCAAAGATACCGGGTTTTTTAATTCCGGTATCATACAAAAATGAGTTCTCGAAATTCAACTATTCATGCAAATTCATTGGACCAAACAAGAAAAATGAATTTAAATGGAAATCGGATTTTAATGTAAATTCGATACTGATACCTGAGAATAATTCGGTTATAAGCATCAATAAAAAAGATATAAATGCCGTGGAGTTAACGACAAAACAAATGAGGAATTTAGATGCTATGAAACCTGATGAAAACCATGGTAACAATTCGGATAATAGAATAACTTCTGCATCAAAACTTTCTGCCGGTTTATTGCAAATAGCTTTGCCTATCGAGGAAATAGTTCCGGGTGAATATGAATTAAAAATATTTGAAACAGAAAATACTGATACTTTGACATATACATTTGAAGTTGTTTGGGAAGATATGCCTTTTATTTTGCAAAAGCCAAAGTTTGCCATTGAATCAATGTATTACATTTTGACTGATGAAGAATACAAAAAAATGCTCGATGCCGATGATGAAGATTATTCTAAAGAAATTATTAATTACTGGAAAAAGGAAGACCCGAGCAAATTCACACCTTATAATGAATCAATGGCTGAGTATTTTAAACGAGTAGATTATGCAATATTCAACTTCAGGACACTTAATGAAGCAAACGGACTAAAGACCGATAGGGGAAAAGTTTATATTCTTTATGGTCCTGCTACAAGCACTGACAGAAATTTAACTGAAAACAAAGCCCTTGAAGTATGGAAATACGAGCATTTAAAGAAGATGTTTATTTTTGAAACTTTGGCGAATGATGTTTTTAAGCTGATTGATATTAAGGAATATTAATCGCTCGAATCTAAGTGTCTTGGTTCCCATCTTAAGCCCTCACAAGGAATATATAGAGTACTGACATGTTCGTCGAGTATTTTACAAAGTTGGCTGTTTGCTTCGAAGTGAATACATGAGCCACAGAGTGTCTCTTCCTGGAACTCCTTAATTCTATCCTGAAATTTCCTGTATTGTGTCCATGCGGGATAAGCTGCACCGAACCAAATTGCGAAAAGCATTAACCACCAGTGCTGACGCAATGAAAGACTTTCTAGCAGAAGAGTAATTATAATAATTAATATTGATGAACGCAAAAGTACGCCCCAGATAATCGAACCGGTTGTTACTTTTGGTTCTGTGCTATGGCTGTCTTCTTCCGAAGGCAAGCGGAACATCAGTATATCAGATATTTTATCGAGCATAATTTGTTTTTAATTAAATTTCGATTATAAACGTATTAGTATTAATATAATTTGTTTTTTCATGAGGAGTTGCCTAAAAACAGGAAACCTATGAAAACACGAATATATATGAAAATCTTAGCCAGGAATTGACAGAAGTTGGGATTGTAACTTATATTATATCAAAGAATTTATAAGCAAATTTGATAAAATCTTGTTATTTTCGGATAAAAACTGCTATTTTTGTAGTTCGTATTAGATAAGAATTTTATAAATCAAAGAGATATTGGTTTAATGGGAGTATTGAAATTATTTTCGAATGACGTAGCAATCGACTTAGGGACTGCTAATACATTGATTTGGATGAAGGGCAAACAGATAGTTTTGAATGAACCGTCTATCGTTGCCTTTGACAGAACAAGTAAACATATTATAGCGATAGGTAAAGAAGCCGAAGCCATGCTCGGAAAAACTCATCGAGATATAAAAGTTATTCGTCCCCTGAGGGATGGTGCTATTGCTGATTTTGAGATTACCGAGGGTATGTTAAGGGCTTTTATCAGAAAAGTATCATTGAGCTGGCAACCTGCAAAGAGGGTTGTTGTTTGCGTTCCTTCGGGTATAACAGAGGTTGAAAAAAGAGCAGTGAGGGATAGCTGTGAACATGCAGGTGCTAAAGAAGTTCACTTGATTGCAGAGCCGATGGCAGGTGCAATTGGTATTGGCTTGAATGTTCATGAACCGATTGGTAATATGATTGTCGATATTGGCGGTGGAACTACCGAAATAGCTGTTATTGCTCTCGGTGGTATTGTTTGCGATGAATCAATAAAAACTGCCGGTGATGAATTGACAATAGATATAGCAAAGTATTTCAGGGCAGTGCATAATATCCTGATTGGGGACCGGACAGCCGAGATGATAAAATGCCAGGTTGGTTCAGCCGTACCGCTTGATGAAGAGTTGGAAATCGAAGTTAAAGGAAGGGATCTTGTTTCGGGTATTCCTAAGGCAATAAGAGTAACATCGGCAGATATTCGTGAAGCTTTAACCGAATCGGTTAATGAAATAGTCGATGCGATTATTACACTACTCGAAAAAACTCCTGCTGAATTATCGGCAGATATTTATGACCGGGGTATCATGCTTAGTGGTGGTGGAGCATTGCTAAAAGGTTTAGACGAAAGAATTCGACGTGCAACATCCCTACCGGTTCATGTTGCCGATGATCCCTTAACCTCAGTTGTAAGAGGCACAGGCAAGGTTCTTGAAAATTTGGCAGAATATTCTTCAGTATTAATTAAGAGTACAAGATATTAGTTAATGTACACTTCATTTTTCGTGGAGAAGAGTCCTTTAAATAATATTGGTTTTTATAAAATAATTTTGATGACAAATGCAAAGATTTCTTAAATTCGTTAAAGTATATAAGGAATACTTCACATTTGTTTTACTTGTGATAGCATCACTTTACCTCATTTCAGTAGGTGACATAACCCGTTTAGGCGGCTTCCGCACGGTTGTAATAGGAAGTATCGGTTGGCTTCAGGATATGTTTTCATGGATACCCGATACCGGAGCTTTGCAAACAGAAAATAAAGCCCTTCGTGATTTGAATCTTCAACTCTCAAATGAAGTAATCAAAATGAGAACTGCAATCATAGAAAATCAAAAACTCCGGGAAATGGTCAGTTTACGAGGGGAGATGGAATATGATGTCATTACTGCAGAAGTTGTCGGTAAAACTATCATTGAAACCATAAATTACTACACATTAAACAAAGGTTATGATGACGGTATATATGAAGGAATGACTGTTCGAAGTGATGCCGGCTTGGTTGGTGTAATATCCGGTTCAACGAGAAATTATTCTCTTGTCGAGTTAATCAGTAATAAAAATGTAAAAATCGCCGCTTTATTGCAAAGGAGCAGATATGACGGTATTGTAGAATGGGAGGGAGGCGAATATTTTCAACTGAAAAATATTCCCAAATCTTACGATGTTAGAAGAGGAGACACGATTGTTACATCGAATTACAGTAATAAATATCCAAAGAACATTCCTTTGGGGTACGTAATTTCAAAACGTGAACTACCGGGAGATATTTACGCAAGGATAAACATCAAACCTTTTGCGAACTTCCTAACATTAGAGCAGGTCTTTGTCTTGAAATATATTTCGGATCCGGAAAGATTGAAATTGATAAACCAAATTGATTATAAACTACAACTTAGAAAGAATGCGGCATCATATTAAGCCGGAGAAATTATGCTGGTAACATACGAAACAAGTAAAAAGAAAAATGAAATAAGAAAGTATGCAGTTTTTTCTTTGATTGCCATTCTAACAGGGCTTTTTCAAGTTATCCTGGTTAAGTTTTTCTCTATCGGAGGCATAACTCCCGATTTGTTGCTTATTATATGTGTTTGGTTTGTATTGTCGGAAGGGCAGTTTAAAGGATTGATATTTGCATTTACGGTGGGTGTTTTTTTTGATATAATATCCTTAGATATCATCGGGACAAATGCACTTGCCAAGATTACTGCCTCTTTAATTGCGGGTTGGTTTTATGGTGAGAATAAAATCAACAGAAATCTTGGAACATATAGATTTATTATTATCGTATTTATTACTTCATTTTTTCATAATATATTATACTATTTCATACATATTGAATTCAGCGAAATTTCATTTTTTCCATTTTTCTTTAAGTATGGAATTGCCATATCTGCCTACACATCAATCATAGCATTAATACCTATGCTGGCAAGAGTGAAAAGGAACGAATTAATCCGATGATTAATCTTTATATTTAGTTAACGGTGAAAAAGTCCGTAAGTATCAGCAATGGTAATAAGTTGTGGATAAATTATACTTGATAAAATTGCAAGGTTTTCGTAATTTTGTATAAAATTCTTGCAATATTTGTATGGTATAATTATGTTAAAACAGG
>JAZDIP010000008.1:0-96564 GCA_043804925.1 bacterium
ATAGGATTATGAATAGTATAGATGAAGTTATAGATACGCTTGCTGACGCATTACATCAAATAGAAAATGAAAAAAATATTATTAAATCTATGTGCAATTTTAGTTGGTTATATTGATATACATGCTGTCGGTTTAGTATAAATGTTCAGAGATAAGCAGAATTATAAATGGTTTAATAAAATCTTTAAAAAAAATTAATACTGACAACAGACAAAGAATATTGAACATTAATCACTTTCAACCGTCAACTGATTTCGTTATTCACTAAACTTACCTGCCACCGGCAATAGAAATACGAATATCCAAGCCGATTTGAGTGGTAGTAAATCCCGGTTGGGCGGCTCCTTCGGTAAATGTTCCTTCATAGCGAAAGAATAAAGCAGCAGTAACGCGGTTGCTCATATTGTATCTTATTCTCGGTTCGATAATAATTTTTGAATTCCCATCGAGAATTCTCCCGTCCTTTCCATTACTCTCAGTTAAAATAATATCATAAGTAGCTCTGCTGCTGGATTGATAGGTTGCCATAAAGCTTGCTTCGACATCGTTTTGTAGTTTTAAACCAAGCAAATCCCATTCAAATCCTTTCATAGTATAACTTGCCTGTGCCTGAATTTCGTCAGTTGAATTTTTTGCGATTGTCGAGCGGTTAGCCGAATTTAACTGATAGCCAGTAGTTGTCGAATATTTTAATGTTGCCGTTAATATCCCATCGAGCTTTGTTTCATCGAATGACATTGTCAAACCGAATAGCGGTTGAAATCCTATCTGTACCTGCTGTCCCTGAGTCATTCGCCCATTATCATTAATAAGAGCATTTTCAGTATATATTGAAGTATATCTGTGCTCAATATTTGCAGATTTGACAAGCCCTCCCCACATATTCCATTTTTCAATACCCTGCCATTTTATTACCCAATTAATAGCCGGTAAAATTTTCCCTATCCTCCCGGATGTGATGCTGAATGCTTCCAAACCATCGTGAAAAGATTCGGTTAAAGCATTTAATAACTTCTGGTTGTCTTGTGGAGTTAAAGCGGCAGAATCTGTACCTCCGGGAAACATCTCTGTTTTTCGTTGCTCATATAGTTTAATAACATGCTCTATATTATTGTTAAAAATATCCAGACCAAAGACTGATGGTATTGACAAATAAGTTCGGTTAAAGGATTCAGTTGCCATAACATTGGTGTATGTTGGATTACCGAAAGCATCGGTTTCGACAGTTTGGGTTTTGTTGTATGCAAAATCGGTGCTCCAATTTAATTCAAGAGTTGCTCCGGTCCACAATGGTCTGTTTGTACCTAATTTCATATTTGTTTTTTGATTGAAATTTTCAGGAAGTATGGCATTAGGAGGACGTAAACCGTCTTCGGTATCAAAAGAAAAGAAAGGAAAACTCGAAGATGGGGCAAAACCAACACTCCCGTGGGGGCTTCCAATTAATCCCATTTGGTAAGCAAAACTTGGACCGAAATAATTCAAGCTTTCCCTACCGGTTAATCCTCTCGCCCAAAAATTTGAAACTCCCGTACCACCAAAAACACCCGGATTTAATGATGTATTACCTTGAGTTATATCCAATTGTATTTTATCATAATCCATGAATATACTTTTCAATACAAACAGTGCTTCCTTTAAGTAGCCGCCGATTTTGCTTTCAGTAGTGTCGGGAGGTTTGCTCATTCTAATAATTTTTGAAGGCGCAAGCCCAAACCATGAATCACCAAGTTCTCTCAATCTCAAACCTGTGGAAAAACGCAAATTAGTATTATAACTTGCATTCTTGACAACATCCCTTATGGCAGGGTCATTTTGCAAAGGGTCGTTCCATGAATAATTCGATGAATAAGAACATGCCGTTATCTCAAAATATTTCCTTGCACTGCCAATTGGTAAATTAGGTTTGAAATTCAGAGTAACACTTTGTGTATGATTAAAATCCCTTCCCAAATCAATCAATCCGTCATTAAATAATATTTTTTGGCTCAACTCCGAACCTGTCCTTTGTCTTCCCATTTCATCGAGTTCATAAGGGACCAATGTGCTTCCGGTTCGAACGTTGTATTCCACTGAAGGACTAAACAATCCGCCTTCGCTGAACTTCCAGGTGAATTGAGCCGCTCTATTACTTGAAAAATCACGAATGACAGGCGATGCGAAATCGAGATACCTTGATTTTTCGGTAGTTCTGCTTCTTTGCATATCCAAACTTGCTGAAAAATTCGAAGGTAAAAAATTTAACTTCCACTTCTTATAACCGTCAAATAAAGAAGCACTATCCAAACCTCCAAATGGTTGAAAAGCAAGTAAATCAGGTATTTGCAAGGAATACTGTGCATCCATCCTCCAAAGCCAGTTAAATCTTTTTTCGACGACAGGCGATCGCTCGTAATTCTGTGAGTACGAATAACCAAATGTCAATCTGTTCAATGTCTCGCTTACCAACCAATATTTGATAGGCAATCCAAGTTTTATGCCGGTCAAAGCCCATCCATCACTTATCCTGAGTGTTTGAGACCTTGTAATTGTTTCCCGTTCTCTTTCATCGGCTAATTTTTGAGCTTCGCTTTGACTCAAACCACTTCTTATAGCACTCTGATAAGCATCATACCTTGCCGCTTCTGCCGCTTCTGCCAGCATTATATCGTTATTTGCAACAAATTCAGGGTCTTGTAAAACTTCGGCATGAGTATAAGTTACCGGAACTCGCATTGCAGAAAATGATTTTGGGGCAAACTTTTCCAAATTACCTTGCATTGCTACTGTCCAGTTTGTAGTGCTAATTCTGTTACCAAACCTTTCTTCGAGACGATGAAAGTTGGGTTTTGTATGTGCAAACGAAGCGTTGATAGCACCCAAATCAGCAAGTTTTACATTAGCACTTGCCAAGCCAGCCCAATCGGAACTTGCTTCAGGACTTAATAATCTCAACTCATCAATCCACATGGTTGTTGATAGCTCATTGGGATATTGTTCTGCCGGATTGGATATTCCTAAACCGAAAAATTGGACACGAGTCAATACGGGATTTCCTTTGACGGCAAATGTTGCCAATTCATCACCGGGCACGGGATATACCATCCTGTCTCTAATATTTAGGGAATCACGAAGTTGTTTGACAGCTGTTAATTCGGATAATAGTATCTCGATATTCTGCCATCCTCTTGTTAAAGGTCTTCTATATTCGTAGTAGTTGGAGGAATCGGTACCAAATCTTAAAAAGGAATATGCTTTTGGAATAGAACCCCTGACAACGTTATCCGGCATAGAGCCATCTCCGTGAACAAAGAATTTTAATTTCTTATAGAAGAAAATATCCATTGGTCTGAAAATTCTGACTGCCATCCGTTCATCACCATAGCGCAGATTATTTACGCTGAGAGAAATGGATTGCTCATTCAAACGCAAATCTTGTGTCGGGTCGGGATTATTCAACTGCCTTGGGGCTTTTACTCCAGGCGGCATTGTGTAATAATCGGGTGGTCCGTTGTTTTCTTCTCTGTTAACAAAAGAGATTTGCATTATGCTGTCTTTATCGGAAACATTGGATTGAAAATTACTGATTCTTTGCCATTGGGAACCGACCAATCTCCAATCGGCTATCATTGCTTTGAAATCGCCACCCTTAAACCATACTCTTATATATTGAATATTGGAGTACAAAGGATTGCCCACCATTTTATTCGGTTTTCTGATTGGAATCCTGTACAAATACCAATCAGCATCAGGATTTCCTCCAACTATCTGCGGATTTCTTTCAGGAATTGGCAACAGATTTACCTCATATTCAAAATAGCTGTTATCCAAAGACAGAGTCTGTCCGTTATTTATATTTAATACTTCGGTATCAGGGAATTGTCCGATTTCGGATACAGCGGCGTTGCCTTCGTAGTTGTTATATTTGAGAAAGTCATTTGGATTTCTGTCGATATCATCTTTATTGAAATTAAATTTGTAATCATCTCGTGCAGGGTCATCCTCCAAATTCAGAGGATATGGATAGTTTGCTTCAACTTTTTCACGTTCGTTAATTAAAGCGTCAATACCCAAATCTTCACCAATATCTATAATATTATTAGGCACCGGATTCGCATCGGTTATTCCGTCTTCGGTATCGAGTTTGCCATTAGGTATAATATCTTCGCTGATTTGACCTAAGTTTATATACATTTTAGTACCCGGTTCCCATTTTTCAAGCTTCATCATGATTTCGATGTAATCAATGTTTTCAGTATCGAAATTAGTATTAAAGGATGAGAATAACCGAGTCATACCTGCCCATATCTTTTCCCTGTTGTTAGGGTCACTTGACCATGAAAGGTCTGCTGTCGGATTGAATTTTGCATTGATTGAATCCAAAAATTGGGGATTTTTGTTATAAATACCTCGCATATCGGAATCAAAATCAATATATAAGGGACTTAAATTGGAACGTCCTGCAGGAACATCTTTGTTTGGATATACTTCTTTGATAGGTGTTCTGGGTATGAAATACTGGAACCAGAATGCTTTTCCTCTATAGTTGGACCTTAATGTATCTGATTCACCAATTAAACTATCAAGAGGTTGAGAACTGTGAGTCCATTGTGAAGCGGTCATTCCTAAAGGTATGTATTTTTGTGCTCCTTCAAAATCATCAACATAAACCACAGGTTCGTTATTATCGCTGTCAACTTCTGAAGTTCGCTTGTTTGGTTCAGGTATGGTCATTGCCCATTCCCCTCTTAACTGAATGGATGAACTTACTTTTGTATCATAAAAGGGAAGATAATCCAATGCCTTTGTTAACCAAGGAGTTTCCATGTCCAAACTTCCGTCTAATCCCAACATGGTATTCGATACCGGTTCTTCACCAAGCCGAACCCTGTCTATCAAAGCAGATTGGTCGTAAAGCATCATAGTAAATCCCAGTTTGGAATCAACGTTTCTCTTTTTCAGCAACTGGTAATCACCTCTTATACCGGCGAGTGTCCTTGTTGATATATTGAAAATGTCCCTTGCTTCATATTCAATTTTTAAATTCGCATTCGGAAGAGAAGCCCTTGGATTTCTTAAAGTTAACTGTCCGGCATAGTAGTCAATAACATAGTCCTCGTATTCGCGTAATGGCACTCCATCCAAGGTTACCTTAACACTGTTTGGTGCTAAATTGAAAGCTCCCAGATTAATCCTGTTCGTCGCACTGCCAGACACTTCCCCGGTTACGATAAACCTATCCCGTGCCGTATTTCTTCGGGCAACATCATAAGTTGTGTCATAAATTTCGGAATAAGAATATTGTCCTGCCAGTTCCGGAGAACCTATTTTCGTAAAATAATCAACAAGACCGGAATCAAAAGGTCGGACACTTGGAAAAGTGATTTCTCCAAATTCGGAACTGAAAAATGGCGGGCGTAAGTCAAACTGTCCGTCAGGTGGTGTGGAACCGCTTGCATTTACCTGGTCAACACCAAAAATTGTAACGAGTTTATCGGGAGCTCCCGGCAAGACATCAGACGAATCGTTATTTTGGTTTATATACCACAAACCGATTCGTGTGCTGGAAACATCAACATTAGATGCATTAATCGAGTAGATATTCTTCATCTGCCTGCTCCAAAGCGTATCAAATCCGGGCTGCATATTCGGCCTGTAAACGAGTTTTAATATAACCGTATCCTTCTCCCTCATTTGAGAGGACAAAGTTCCGTAGTACCAATCGTCTTCATTACTCGTATTATCTACACCGGCAATCCTGTATGAAACGGCATAAAACCTGTCTGTCCGTAAGTTTAAAATATGCAGAGTTCCCAAATTCAAATCCGCCCTGTACCTGTTCGAATCAAGTTTCATGAAGTATCCTCTTTCAATTTTTCCTGCCTGAATCGGGGCAAATTTCATGGAGGGAGGATATGTTTGACCTTGCATTGTCTGTATTCTCGGTAAATTGGAATATGCAACTCCAACAGCCGAAACTGCGCCTTTTTTAATATCATTGGTTGACTCCCAAACCTCTATTTCGCTGATTCTATAAAACTTGGCACTGTCAGTACCTGGAACCGTAGGTGTCGAAAACTTGAAATAGTCTTTATAAATCGGTTTATATGCTTCATCAACAAAAAAGTGGTTTTTGGCATAATCGTAAGCTCGAATTTCAAAAGGCATCGTGCTCATTCCCCCTGTAACATTTATAAACTTCCTTTCGCCTCTTTTTTGAGAAAAAATTGTTTTCAAATACAATGGACCAAATTGGAAATCCGACCTGACTCCAAACAACGCTTCACCTCCGCCAATCAATGTTGATGGAACCGGAAGGGATACATTGCCAACTTCAATCAGCTTTATTATTTCGTCATCTTCTCCCTCATAACCAATTTTGAATTTATTGTCAAACTCGAACTGTCTCCGGGTATTCCAATCGGTTTTTAACTTAAGCTTATCTCCTATTCCACCTGAAACGTTTACTCTTATGTCCTGGCTAAAAATCGGAGTTGATTGAGTCTGCCCAAACGCCGATACTGTCCCGAGATTTTGCGAGTCCCATCTCCAGCCGACCTTCAAATTAACTTCACCGCTTACGTTGATATTAATCTGCGGTTTCCCAAAAATCCCGATAACGGGATTTGGAGGAATTGGAATACTCAGACCGGTTGATTGGCTTATAAGCCGGGCTAAATCCCCACCGCTTAGAGCATGTTTCAAATCGTATCTGCCAAGCAAACTATCCCACAAGCGGTTTTGAATTTGCTTTTTTCGCACTTCAAGATACTGGTCTATACTCATTTCATAAGGATAGGTAAGCAGGAATGAATCCAAATACATCTTACTGGTTGCACTCGTACCGCTTGTATCAACCTTTGTCTCATCATAAATACTTTTATGCCTGTATTTGAAATTTGATAATGTTCTGGGATGCTCATCCGAAAATCTGTAAAGGTTGTTTCTTTTTAGTAATGATGCACCGGTGTTTGTTGAATCATCGTCTGTAGCGTCGAATGGTGTTTGAACTCCAAACAGCAACCAAAAAGGTGAATTAAACAGAAGCAGTGATTGGAAAAAAAGAGAGGATGAAAACATTGGATTGCCCATCAGCAACATATTGCCAACCGGCATAGACATACCCGCCGGTTTACCTATGCCCGGTATCAGAACCAGTACGGCAAAAAGCATACTAATTGCAAATACTTTAAATTTAATTAAACTTCTACCCAATCAAAAAACCTGTTTAAATTAATAAATCCATACAATATATTAATCACTCCTTTTCATGACATTATCAATAATGTCAAGAGTGAAAGGAGCCCGCTCAAAAAAAATATAAAAAAACAGGTAGAAGTAACTCTATAAAAAATCCACAATTTATTTAACCTACTAATCTAATTATTTGCAAATTATGATTGAATTAATAAATTCGCAAACAAATTTAATAATTACACATCATATATTATACCAAAACGTGTTTTGTAGGAACAAAATTGTATAAATAATTGAAAAAAGATGTATTATTAATAAATTATTAATGATATGTGCAAAGAAAATGAAAAAGTGTACAATCAAATACACAGTAATTGAGTAAACGGGACATAATAGAAAAAACATGATAATTTGCTTATATTTTACAGAAAGACAAGAATTTTTCACTTTTTGCAAAAAAAAGTGTAACATTTTGCATTTTCATGTGTTATATAAGTATATTTGGAAACAAATTTGGAGAAACTATGAAAAAAGTTGATACTTTATGGGTTTCGGGAATGTTTAATTATCTGAATTTTACATCAGGAATTAAATATCTTGTCTTTTTTTTGATTTTGATTGCGAATATTAATAATTGTTTTTCAAATAATATTCTTTGGGAGAGATTTCCTTCAATTTTGAATGATTTAGCATTCATTCGACAAAGAAATCTATTATATTCTTATGATGGGAAATACATTATTACTCATTATATTAATTTAGATAAAAATTATGTTATTGTTAGTGATGCAACAACTGGAGTAACTATTAATAAAAGAATGATTAAATCAGAAAATGAAAATAATAGATTATTTTTATCACAAATATTTTCCCTTCGTGATACAAATATCATAGCATGTGAAATTGAAGATACATTATCAAATATCTATTATTTTAAAGTTCCTTCATTAGAATTAGTTAAAAAAGATACACAATTATATTATTTTAATGAATTATCACCAAACTTTGATAATGCAGTTTACTTTTCATCTTATGAATATAGCAATACTTTCACCGTGTTTAGTTTAGAAAAAATAGGAAATAGTAAAATCATTTATAAAGATACAGCTTATAATACAAATCCTGACCCTAAAAATAGATGGATACATGATGTAAAATACTCTTTAGATGGAAAATATCTAATTGTAATTACTCATGGTGCTTTTGCTGATGTATCGATTTACGATATATATCAAAAAAAAATGCTCTGGCATGATAATAATACAGAGCCGTTTAATAATGCTGTGATTAGTGATGATTCTAAATATATAATTTTAACTACTTCAACAAAAATATATATATATGATTTTTATACCGGCTTACTCATAAATGAAATGAATCATATTCAGAACAATACATTCGGAGTATATAGTAATATATCGCATGATAACAAATATGTTTCTTCAATAGACAATTATTCAGAAATTACTATATATAACGCTGTCACTGATGAAGTTGTTTCCAATTTTCATTGTTTAGAAAGTATTATTGATTTACCAAGCAGTAATTATGTTGGTGATTTTTTATATGACCATCAGTTTTCAAAAGATAACAATAAGTTATTAGTAAGCGGTACAGAGACTCATTATCTTTTTGATATTAATACTAGTAAAATTTTGACTCTATATTCTACTAATAATTGTTATCCAGATGAATATCCGGGGATTTTGAAGTTCGCTAATAATGACGAATATTTAATAACATTAGGTCCTGATAAAACAATAATCTGGGATGCAAAAACAGGGAAATTTGTAAAAATGCTAAACCTAGCACGTAATTCGGAGCAGATAAATCAAGTTGCTTTGTCAGTTGATTCAAAGCAGTTGATCTATAAATCCGATAATAAAATCTATTTATATAACTTTGTTGATGAAGTTCTAACTGATGAAATAGAAGTAAGTAGCAATGTTTTGCAACTTGCAGTATCAGGTAATGGAAAGTATATTGGCTATACTTTGGCTGATTCATCTTTTGCAATCTATGATTTGGAAGCAGGTAGAGTTGTCTATTCAAGAAAAGAAAATTTCAGTGGCTATCATGAAGATGATATTCGTTTTTACAGTATTTCGTTTTCACCGGACAGTCTTTGTTCAGTAACTCTTATTGGCGTTGATAAATGGTTAGGTTTTTCTTATTATACAAATATTTATAATTTCTTCGAAGACAGGAAAATAAATGAATTTTCTGAAGGTTATCCAATAGAATTTTTAAATAGCGATAGTATGGCTTTGGGCTGGGCATCTAATTCTTATCCAACCAGATTATTAAAATATTCTGTTAAATATAAAGATTATATAACACAAAAAGAATACTACCAAGATGGTATAAAATCATTAGCAATTAATAAAACCGGCACTCATTTTGTAACGACAGGTCCAACAATTTGGAACATAGAAACCGGCGACAGCATACAACTGCACGCAGACCCGGAACTAAGCGATATGGATTATGTTGCTGTTTCGGACAACGGAAAAATGCTTGCGGCTATGTCCCCCGAAGGACGTATTGTCGTTTGGGATGTAGAAAAATACCTAACACCTGTCGAAGAAAAACCTATAACAAAAAAGAATGTTTTGAATGTTTATCCCAACCCAACATCAAACACTATCAACATCCGCTACCGCAATGAATCAGCGGGTATAGTAAATATTTTTCTGACAGATGTTTTAGGTAACCAAACACTATTGAAAAGCGAAAACAAATTACCGGGAGATTATGTGGAGACCTTTAATATGAATGATTTTTTGCAAGGCATATATAATATAATTTTGCAAATAAATGAAAAGATTTACAGCGAGAGTGTAGTGGTGATGAAATAATCGTCTGAACTGGGATTTATGGGATTAGTAGGAATACAGGATTTACAATTTCCCCTGTCCATCCCACAAATCCCAAAAATCCCAGTTCAGACAAAAAAACTCTGCGAAACTTTGCGAAAACTTCGTACCCTTTGCGTTTAAATTCTTACGGATAACGGACAACCGAAAACGGAAAACAAAATCAAAATCCTTTTAAAATAAAATCCATTACGTTTCATTCCCACCCCGTAATTTCGTCCAGCTTGTTCTTTGTAAATAGAAATGGTCAATCTCCCCTCTATCAAGAGGGGTTAGGGGTGTGTAGCTCTGTGTAACTCTGATCATCCTCTGAGTAGCTCTGTGTAACTGTCTTTCGTGTTTTATGTTTTCGCTTTTCACGTTCTCACGTTCTCACGTTTTTACTTTTCACGAAAAAATCATATAAATCAAAAAAATCACAGAACAGACAACCGAAAACGAAAAACAAAAAATCTACGCAAAATGCGACAAATTCAATTTTCATCGAAACAAACAATTGAAAAATGGAAACTTAACTTAACTCGTTTTTGTCGCAAGCATTAAAAGTAGAACCGACACCGACGACAAAAACAAAAATCTTAAAAATGCGGTGAATTTGGTGAAACTAACTTTTTCAAACCCGTTAATTCCTTAATAGATAGCGAATTACAAAATCAATGAATTTCACCTCTCGGGGAAACAACAATTCAATTCAAGGTGAAAATCTACGAAATCCAATAATCTGCGTAAATCTGCGATTCAGACAATGGCTTTGAGTCCTTGGAGTTTAAAAACAAATTCGTAATTGACTTCCTCCAACAATAATTCCATTTTTTTCTTGTCAGATTAATATATTTATATTATATTGTTAAACTATGCTAATTAAATTTCTAATATTTTAGCTCAATTACTTTGTCTTTAGCATGGTTTTTGTTAACAAGGGGGGAATAAGAATTGTTAATTATTTGGGGAAAAACGTTGAGAATTTTGAGGTTGGTATATATTATATTTATTACTTTACTTGTTTGTTTTGGATTTTCTAAAGCTGACGAAACGCTTACAAACGAACAGACGGTAAATCAAGAAAAGATTCAATCTGTAGAAAGTTCAAAAGTTGAAAGTTTGAAAGATACTGTTTTATTGAAGAATGTTCCTGCTAAAAATGATACTTTGCGGCAACAGGAGAAAGCTCCGAAGCAGGATATACGCATTCCTTTTGAATTAAGACCAAAGGCAGACCCACGTCCTCAGACGGAACCCCGTCCTCAACCCGAATCCAGACCTCAATCAGACACAGGTCCCCCGAATGATAAGCGTCCGGCTGTTGATAGCAAGCAGACTGTAGCTCCTGTCAGGGTTCAATCGCCTAATACTTTTCAAAAAGATAAATATTTGAATCCTCCACCAAAATATCAAAAGCCAACAATTGATATTAAAACAAAAACAGTACAAACTCAGGAAACCGAAATTAATAATTTACAGGTATTCCCCGATGAATATTCTGAACTTGATGATTATCCGTCAAATGCTGCTAAAGATAATGACGTTATATTGAAAACACTTGAGCATGCCAGGCAAAAATATGTTCAGGCGATTATTCTTGTTCAAAAAGGTGATACTACAAATGCTTCAGGTTACTTCGAAAAAGCCATTGAAATTTTAAATAGATTAACCGGTTATCCCGGAATAGAGAAAAATCAAAATTTCACTGATCTTGCCACATCAATCATGGATGATTATGAGAATTTTGTTGGTTCAATAGAAAATCTTGATGACAACTCTCCATTTTTTGCAATAAGAGAAAAATTATTTAAGGAAATCGAGTTCAGTGAAGCTGTTAACTCACCTAAAATCGTTACAATCGAGCTACCGAAAGATACTTCTGTTAGTTTAGTTGGTTCAAAGCCGCTTGTACCCGAACCGAAGCTTGTTGTGATACCTTTGGACGAGAATGAGGAAGTTTTGAAGAACATTGCTTTTTTAACAGAAGAAGGCAAAAAAGGCGGTAAACGTTTTTTCAAGAAGTGGTTGGAACGTACTACCAAGTGGTTCCCTATGATGAGGCGTATAGCAGCAGAAGAAGGAATGCCCGAGGAATTGATTTATCTTTCGTTAATAGAAAGCGGTTTGAGGCCGGATGCCGTTTCTCATGCAAATGCTGTCGGTTTATGGCAGTTTGTCAGAACTACGGGGCAGGATTATGACCTGAATATTGAACCCTCGTCTTGGGTTGATGAAAGACGTGACCCTGAAAAGTCAACAAGAGCTGCAATGAGATTTTTAAAAGACCTTTACGGAATGTTTAATGACTGGCATCTTGCTCTTGCATCATACAATTGTGGAGGCGGTAGAGTAAGAAGAACGCTAAAAAGTTTCGGTACAGATACTTCTACTTTTTGGGATATACGGGATAAATTACCAAAAGAAACACAACAATATGTTCCTTTATACATTGCAACAACCAAAATTGCTTTGAATCCATTCGCCTATGGTTTCAACACCGATAGTTTGAAGTTCGAAGAGGAATATGTTTATGACACATATATTTTGAATGAACCTGTCAGTTTAAGCGTAATTGCTAAATGCGCCGATACAACACGGGAGATTATACAGCAACTAAATCCTGAGTTGTTAAGAACGATTACACCTCCGAATTTGGATTCTTATACGATTAAAATTCCTAAGAACAAAGTCCAGCTATTTGTAGCAAATTATTCGACTCTATCACCCGAAGACAAACAACCCTGGATTGAACATAAAGTAAGTTCGGGCGAATCAATTGCGAAAATAGCAAGAGATTATGATGTATCCCGAAATGAAATAGCAAGTGCAAACGGTCTTCCGAGTTATCGGAGCAAGGTAAAAGCCGGTTCGATATTAAAAATCCCTGTTGATAAGGATTATTATGCCGAAAAGAAAAGGATAGAAGAAGACAAAGCTGAAATAGTTGCCGTAAGTACGAAATTAGCCGATGATAAAAAAGCGCTTATGCATACTGTTAAGCCGGGAGAGTCTCTTTATAGCATTGCTAATAGGTATGGCATAAGAATGACTGATTTAAGAAATTTAAATAATATACCTTATGATGACGATAATATTAACGTGGGGCAAAAATTAATTGTTTCGCAATCGGAGAATAAACCGTCACTTGCCGGTAATACAAAAACAGAATCAACTAACGACCCAACAAAGCCGGAAACAAAATATATTAGACATAAAGTAAAAGCTAACGAAACTCTTCACGCCATAGCTGAAAATTATAATCTTTCGATTGATGCAATTAAAACAACCAACAATCTGAAAGACGACAAAATTTTACAAGGGCAAATGCTTGCAATCGAAATACCTTCCGCTTCAAAAGCAAATTTCAGTACAAAAACTTCATCGGGTAAAACTCTTATACACGAGGTTAAACCTGACGAAACTTTAGGTACAATAGCCGGTATTTACGGAGTATCCGAAGAAAACATTTTAAAATGGAATCCGGATAATATTGACGGCTCTACAATTTTTGCCGGTACCTTATTGAAAATCGAAGAACCAAGCATATCCAAAGGTTCGGCACAGGCAACTCCTAAAAATGTTAATAAAGCCCCAAAATATTATACTGTAAAAAGGGGAGACACACTATCGTCTTTATCCAGAAAATTCGGAGTAAGCATCGAAGAACTTCAATTACGCAACAAAGGACTTGAACCGGATAAATTAAGAGTTGGGCAAAGAGTAAGGATTCAGTAACATAAGTTAAATAAGTTTAATAAGTTGATAGACTGAAAAGAGTTTTGACTTTTGCTTTTTATAGATTCGATTTGATTTCTTCTTGTTTTTACGCTCTTATATTCCAAATTTTATAAATTTTAAAAATTATTCAACATGAAGTAGCATTCTGTAAAATATGTCTTAAATTCATCATATTTCTTATATTTGTAATTTCTTGTACTAAATATTTTTTAAACAAAATTTTTTCAATAACACTGTGGATATATCCGACATTAAAAAAATAGCAGTGATAATGGCAGGAGGAACAGGTGAAAAACTTTGGCCCCGAAGTGTCGAAGCAATACCTAAACAATTTTGCCATTTTGTAGGTACCGGTACAATGATACAAAATACTTACAAAAGGTTATTGCCTCTGTTTAGCGAAGAAGATATATTTATCGTAACGAATAAATTGTTGGCAGGTCTTGTCAGGGAGCAGATACCTGAATTACCAGATGAGAATTTAATTTTGGAACCTTTCGGAAAAAATACTGCACCTTGTTTGGCTTTAGCAGCTTCTGTTTTAGGGGATAAACTTACAGATGATACGGTGATAGTTGCTCTGCCTTCAGACCATTTCATCGGTAATGTCGGTGAATATATTGAAAGTTTGGAAACTTCTATCAGATTTGCTTTTGATAAAAAAGGAATTGTTACGATAGGTGTCAAGCCGACAAGACCTGAAACCGGATACGGTTATATTCAAATTAAGGATACTAAAGAAGACCTCGAGGATATGTTTGAACAGGAAGTCAGATACTCTTCCGCATTTGCAGAAAAACCGGATATAGCCACAGCCAGAAGATTTCTGGAATCTGGTGATTTTCTTTGGAACAGCGGCATTTTTATTTGGAGGACAGACACTTTTTGGTACTCTTTTAAAAAATATCTGCCGGACCATAACAGATTGTTCTCATTGATTGAAAAAAACATTGGTAAGAGCTATTATGATAGGATACTCGAAGAAACATACAGACAACTTCAGGCAGTATCTGTTGACTATGCAATTTTGGAAAAAGCCGATAATGTGTTTGTTGTTAAATCAAAATTTGCTTGGAGTGACCTGGGCAATTGGGATGAGTTGTTCAAACTAAAAATGAAAGATGCAAGGTATAATTTCATAGAAGGCAGTGTCGTTCCTGTGAATATCAGGAATTGTTTTGTAAGCGCAAAGGACAAAGTAATAGGAATTGTCGGAGTTGATAATTTGATTGTAATTGAAGAAGAGAATGCAATAATCATTTGCAGTAAAGATAAATCCGATGACGTAAAAGAAATTGTGGATTTTATCAAAAGGAAGCATATTTCTTCTTATTTATAAGCCGCCAGGTATTGGTGGACTGTTGTCAATGATGACAATCCATTTTTGAATACTTGTTTGTAGGGAAATGCACAAGCAGTCCTCATAGGTTGGCTGGTAAATGATATTATTTTTAAAATGATTTTAAATTTTAATTATTCCGATCCCTTCAGCATTAAATTATGCTAAAAAAGATGTGAAACGGTTAAAGGAATTTGAATATGAGAAAAATTTACAATTTGATGTTATTAATTTTGGTGATAGCTCTATCATCATGTACATCTTTTGTCAGATTCACATCTGATGATATGATTAAAGCGGAAAACGTTTCATCAGTTATTTCGGTATCAAATCCAGAATTACCTGATTTGACGGAAGAAGATTTTAACGGAGAAACATTTACAGGTGTTTGTTCGTATTATGCCGATAAATTTCATGGGAAAAAAACAGCAAGCGGGGAGATTTTCGACCAGGAAGATTTCACTGCTGCACACAGAACATTGCCATTTGGTACTAAAGTTCTTGTAACAAATCTCGAGAATAACAGGAGTGTGATTGTCAGAGTCAACGACAGAGGACCATTCAAAAAGAACAGATTGATTGACTTATCTCGCGCTGCTGCAGAAGAATTGGATATGATAAAGTCCGGTATTGTCGAAGTAGAAATACGAATTTTAAAATAGTGCTAATGTTTTAA
Source organism: bacterium (assembly GCA_043804925.1). Lineage (GTDB taxonomy): Bacteria > Bacteroidota > Ignavibacteria > Kapaibacteriales > UBA2268 > ChocPot-Mid. The sequence continues at coordinate 15,788 of JAZDIP010000008.1, forward strand.
TTTGCAAATCTTAAATTATTCCTGTCTTGTCCTGAATTAGGTTGACAAAAAATCAGTTTAAAAATGTTTGTTGAACAAAAATTTCTTTTTCAAAACTAAATAATTTTAGCATTTTTCCATTAGCTTGTCATAATCACTATAGGAGACAATCCTTTTTACTGAATTCTTCCTGCACTTATGTCTTTTCGAACTTTTTGGGCAAGCGTAGTAAGTTCGACTTGTGAATTCTCGAATTGTCTATTCCAGAGTATTTCATCTTGGATTTCTTCTAAAATCAAATAAGCTATTGATTCTTGCCTGTCTTCAGCAAGAACGATAAGTTTAGCCCATGCCTGCAGTAATAGTTGTGTCATAACCAATCTTTTTGCTTTTTAATTTCATACTTATTGAATAATTATACACTTAAAACGCAAATTTATTGTAATTTTTCAAATCCGAAAACGAATAAAACTGTCTCTGAAAATACTTTATAGAAAATCAGGTTAATTTGAGGGTGATAATTTAAAATATATGACAATTATTTCTCTTTAGGAATAACTTTGATATAATCATCCCAATCATCAACATAACTCAATTTCTTTCGCAGACCATCGGTTAATTTCATATAAACTATTACATCTTTTTTGATTTTGAATTTGTATTGCGATTGCCGGACTAATAATGGAATAGTTTTCACGCCGCGTGGTTCCACATCACAAATCATGTCACCATTAACTTCTACTATTTTTGTAAAATAATAATCGAGTTTGAGAGGAGGCAAGCTGTCGGAATAAGTTGGATTTTCTTTGCTTTTTAAAGATTCTTCGAAATTATATCCTTGACCGACATTCATTATATAGCGTGTTCCCTGTTCAGTTGCTGAATTGAGATACATCCTTACATATTCAAATGTAATTTTAGTGTCTTTATCAGGAATCAGGGATTTGAAGAAAACACCTTTCTCGTTAATTACGAAACCCAAGTCAATAAGCTGGTCATTTGTAAGCACGAGATATTCCTTGTTTTTATTAGTGTTACATTGAACAAGTATATTAATTGCAATAAGTATGCTGAACAAGGCAATAAGTACTTTTTTCGTTTTCATAATTACCTCTAAATATAAATTTATTAAATTATTTTATTGTTTCACCATTGTTTTTCAGAAATAATTCACATAATCAGGATTAAATTACAATAAATATATCATAAAAAAACAAATATTCTATTTTTGTTAAATGTTTTAATAACATTCTCAATTATCCATTACTCATCATCTCCAACACCTTCTTCGCCGCTATCGGAATAACAGTTCCCGGTCCGAATATAAATGAAGCACCGTTGTCATATAAAAACTGATAGTCCTGCGGAGGAATGACACCACCAACGACAATCATTATATCTTCCCTGCCGAGCTTTTTCAGTTCCTTAGCAAGTTCGGGTATGAGCGTTTTGTGTCCTGCCGCAAGAGAGCTGACTCCAACGATATGCACATCATTTTCAACTGCCTGTCTTGCCGTTTCTTCAGGTGTTTGGAAGAGTGGACCTATATCAACATCAAAACCCAAATCGGCAAATGCTGTTGAGATTACTTTCGCTCCGCGGTCATGTCCGTCCTGTCCCATTTTTGCAACGAGAATGCGTGGACGCCTGCCATCCTTTTCTGCAAATTCATCAGTCAGTTTTCGCACTTCTTCTATTTCGTTCTTGCCCGAAAACTCTGAACTATAAACACCCGAAATCGAGCGTATGACTGCTTTGTGCCTACCGTAAACTTCTTCCAATGCCATAGATATTTCTCCTAATGTTGCCCTGTTTCTTGCCGCTTCAATTGACAATGCCAACAAATTACCTTCTTTCCCTTCTCCATTCTCCTTTTTCCCTGTTCCCTGTCTCGCCGCTCCTGTTAAAGCTTCTAAACTTTTTTGAACTTTCTCGTTGTCCCTTTCGGCTTTCAGTTTAGCAAGACGTTTTAATTGCTGTTCTTTAACTGCCGCATTGTCAACATCAAGAATTTCAATCGGGTCTTCATGTTCCAATTTATATTTATTTACACCGACGATAATTTCTTCTCCTGAGTCTATTCTTGCCTGTCTTCGAGCCGCCGCTTCCTCGATTCTCATTTTCGGAATACCTGTTTCAATTGCTTTGGACATGCCGCCAAGAGATTCAATTTCTTCGATATGCTCCCATGCTTTCTGCATAATATCCTGAGTAAGTTTCTCGACATAGTAAGAACCAGCCCATGGGTCAACAGTACGGCAAATCCCCGTTTCTTCCTGAAGATAAATCTGAGTATTGCGTGCAATTCTTGCTGAAAAGTCTGTCGGCAAAGCAATAGCTTCGTCAAGCGAATTTGTATGCAGTGACTGAGTTCCTCCCATTACCGCTGCCATTGCTTCAATGCAGGTACGAACAACATTATTGAATGGGTCTTGCTCCGTCAAACTCCATCCCGAAGTTTGCGAGTGTGTACGTAATGCCATTGATTTCGGATTTTTTGGATTGAATTGCTTAATAAGTTTTGCCCAGATAACCCGAGCCGCTCTCATCTTAGCTATTTCCATGAAATAATCTTTACCTATTCCCCAAAAGAAAGAAATACGCGGTGCAAAATCATCAATATCCAATCCTGCTTTTATCCCTGAACGAACGTATTCCAGACCGTCTGTCAAAGTATAAGCCATTTCCAAATCAGCAGTAGCTCCCGCTTCCTGCATGTGATAACCCGAAACGGATATACAATTGAACTTAGGCATATTCTTTGAAGTATAAGCGAAGATATCGGATATAATTCTCATAGAGGGCTCAGGTGGATATATGTATGTATTACGAACCATATACTCTTTTAAAATATCATTTTGAATCGTACCGGTCAGTAGTTCCTGCTTAACTCCTTGCTCTTCTGCGGCAACAATATAAAAAGCCAATATAGGAAGCACTGCTCCATTCATAGTCATCGAAACGGACATCTTATCCAATGGAATTCCATCAAATAAAATCTTCATATCGAGAATTGAATCAATAGCAACACCTGCTTTTCCTACATCACCGATTACCCGTGGATGGTCAGAATCATAACCCCTGTGAGTAGCTAAGTCGAAAGCAACTGACAACCCCTTTTGCCCAGCTGCAATATTTCTTCTGTAAAAAGCATTACTTTCTTCAGCTGTAGAAAAACCTGCATACTGGCGAATTGTCCATGGCTGAGTTACGTACATTGTTGGATAGGGTCCCCTTAAAAACGGAGGAATCCCTGCCGCAAAGTCAAGGTCAATGCTTTTGTCAACCATATCTGAAGTATAAAGAGGCAAAACATCAATTTTTTCCAATGTATGAAAAATCGATTCCTCAAACGATTTATTCTCTTTTTCGTATAGTTTTTTCCATTGCTCAAAATCAATTGATTTTGATTCAAACTTCAGTTCCATATTTTTAAAATCAGGATTTTTATTCATTACCAATTCCTTTTTCTCATTCTTTTTTAATTTGAAATAAAATAAAATGAAAATTACAAAAAAAAGATGTTGGATATATCAAAAATAGAAAATAAAAAAGAGGGCAGTGGAACCAATACCCTCTTCTCAACAATCCCTTCTCCTTTCTCCCTTTTCCCTTCTCCTCAAAAAACTAATTCGTAATTGGCTTCAGTTGCCTTCGCACAGTCAACGCAATCTTATAAAGACCGGTAACAACCAAAGCTCCCAAACCGAAAATACCTAATGTAATTAAAAATTCTGTTATTGTCGGGAAATAAGATACAACATGACCTAATGGAGTTGGTGTCAAACCCGCTACTATCATACCCAAACCTTTGTCAAGCCAAATCGAAAGGAATACAAATATACTTGCCCAAAGCAACATACCTTCGTTTTTCCTCCATTTCGGTACTATAAGCAATAGTATTGAGCCAATTGCTAAAACTGTTGATGTCCACATGAATGGTACTAATGTATAATTACCCTCAAGCCCGAAATACAAGAATTGGAAATGTGCTGTGTGGTGATGCATACCGCTGTAATATGCTGTAAATATTTCCAATGATAGGAAAAATACATTCAACAGCATTGCATAAGTAGCTATTATTGCTAACTTTTGTAATGGCTCTTTACCAACATGGAAGTTTGATATTTTCCTGAGTAATAAGCAAAGAACAATAAGCAATGCAGGACCTGCGGAAAATGCCGTTGCTAAAAATCGCGGTGCCATAATCGCCGACATCCAGAAAGGACGTGCCGCTAAACCTGAATATAAGAAAGCTGTTACTGTGTGAATGCTGACAGCCCATGGTATTGAGAGAATTATTATAGGTTTAATCCACTTTGGCGGATGCATTCCATTCTTCTCCGATTTTAACGCAACATGACTGATAAGGATATTCAAAATCATATAGCCAAACAATGAAACTGTATCCCAAAACATAGGTGAATTTGGTGTCGGATGCAAAAATACATTCAATATTCTTAGTGGCTGACCCATATCTGCAAATATGAATGTCATACACATCAGTACTGCACCAATTGCAAGAAATTCACCTAAGATTGTAATCTTTCCGAATTCTTTGTAGTTATGAAGGTAATATGGCAAGACAACCATTACTGCAGAAGCGGCGACACCGACAAAGAATGTGAACTGGGCAATATAAATCCCCCATGTTACATCACGGCTCATGTCGGTTACCTGCAAACCTTCCTGAAACTGATATATGAAAGCAAGGGTTCCGGTGCCTACCAAAGCACACAGAAATATCACCCAAGCCCAATACTTTTTCGAACCAATAAATACTTTTTCAAGCATAATTTATTCCTCACAAATTTTAAATTTTAATTCTAATTTCTATTTTCAAAACCAAAATCTGTATTACACTGAGTTCCACAGAGGAATCACAGAGTTCCACAGAGTTTCAAAGATACAATTCAATATCCATTCTTCACTTTACATTCTACATTTTTCCTTTCTCCCTTTTCCCTTCTCCTTCACTTCATCCTTCGACAAGCTCAGAATGACAACGATTACTTTTAAACTTTCTACTTTCAAACTTTAAAACTAAATTATATAATAAATCTCCGGTTGTGTACCCAACTCAGGTTTACGTCTTATTGAATATGTATTCTTAAGAACCTGACGTATTTCGGATTTTCTGTTATTCAAATCACCGAACATAATCTCACTGTCACAGCAAGCTTCAACACAGTAAGGAAGTTTACCTTTAACGATTCTTTCGTCGCAGAAAGTACATTTTTCAACGACACCTTTCATTCTTGTCGGAAATTCCGATGTCGTTTCCTTCAATTCCTGTCGCGGGTCTTTCCAGTTGAAACTTCGCGAGCCGTAAGGACATGCAGCCATGCAATATCTACAGCCAATGCATCTGTGCCAATCCATCATAACGATTCCGTCTTCTTCCCGCTTCCAAGTTGCCTTAGTCGGACAAACGCTTACGCAAGGTGGATTATCACAATGGTTGCAAAGCAACAATACCGGATGATTCACAACCTTTGCAGGAAGATGATAATTATCCTGTTCCAAAAATGCATGGTGGAACTTTTCTTTCCATATCCACTTAACTTCATTCTTCTGATTGTTGATATTTGGAACATTATGAGCTTTATGGCAGGCATTGATACATTTATCCATGACCTGAGGATTATCCATGAACTTCTTCAAATTTATTATCATGGCAAATCTTTTAACTCCCGGTTTTGGTTCTCCGTGCTCACCTGCCAAAATATCATATGTCGGTTTACCTGCAATTCCAAAAGCTGCGGCAGCACCTGCCAATGTCAAAAATTTTCTTCTGTTTATTTTCATAGCTATTTTACCTCCTCGTTTGGAACAACATCTTTGGCTGATTCATCCTTAGACGGGCTCTGGATGACTTCTTTTGCCGGGACATATTTATCAAGATGACAGTCCCAGCAATAAGGCACAACATCCATAAAGTTATGACATTGGTCGCAGAACTCTTCCCGGTTGTCATGGCAACGCAAACATGTTTTTGTCAAACTCATTTCAGCTTGTTTACCATCTATCATGAAAGGTTTGCCATCCTTTGTCAAATATCTGATGTCTTGTCTTACTACCATATCTCTCCATTGATTCAGCATATCCATGTGGTACGAATTCATATAATCCTTATCCGCGACACATTCTTTATAATTTTCAGGATATTTCAAATCAGGAACTTTGGCTTCGTCGGGACTTAACCAATTAGTCCAAATCGGTGAAGAAAAGACAAGAACAAATACTATAATACCGATTAATATTTTTCCAAAATCGTACATTTATTTACCCTCCTTTCCATTGTCATCTTGAATTTCCGGCTCAGATTTTATTAAAGGCTGCATTCTAAAATCGGTTTCTCTTTCTTTCTCACCTTCCATAATCAATGCATTTCCAACCATCTCATGTACACCTCCGACTTCAACCCCCGGAGCCCAGTATTCAACTACACCCGGCAAGGTCGCTTTATCAATTGCACACATACACAGAAGTATATTTACACCATTTGTATCGCGTACATATTTAACAGCGTTTCCTCTTGGCATACCGCCTCTCATTCTCATTTCAAGATTTTCTTCGGTTCCAAGACCTGCTCCACTTCCACAACAGAAAGTTTGTTCTTTTATACAGCTGTCCGGCATCTCAGAGAATTTATTCATAACATTTTTTATAATATATCGCGGCTCTTCGATTAATCCCATACCTCTTGCAGGATTGCATGAATCATGAAATGTTGCATGCCAGTGGTTGTTTCTGCATGGGTCGAGTTTCAGCTTATTATTCTTAATCAAATCTGCTGTAAATTCAGAAATATGAACCATCTTTGCCGATTTGGCATTTTCGAATACTGTCCCTGTTATTGGTGATTTCGGAACTTCGAGGAAATCCGGTGGACCACTTAAAGTGTTCATGTATTGATGTACAACTCTCCACATGTGTCCACATTCACCACCGAGAATCCATTTAACTCCGAGCCGCTTTGCTTCGGCATAGAACTTTGCATTTAATGCTCTCATAAGTTCGTGAGAAACAAATGAGCCGAAGTTACCACCTTCTGAAGCATATGTACTCCAAGTGTAATCCAATTTCAGTTCATGAAAAAGAGCAAGATAACCCAGCAGAGTGAAATAGTGCGGTTCTCCGAAATAATCTGCAGAAGGAGTTATAAATAAAATTTCTGCTCCCTTTTTGTTAATCGGCAAATCAACACGTATCCCTGTAATATCTTCAAGGTCATCGCGTGCAAATTCCAAACTATCTACAAAGCCATGAGGTTGAATTCCAAGGTGATTGCCTGTCCTGTGGCAATTTGCAACGGGAGTCATAACCCAGTCAATATTGACACCAATCAGGTTCATCAACTCTCTGGCAAGGAATGTTATTTCAGCAGTGTCAATTCCGTAAGGACAAAATACCGAGCATCTTCGGCACTGAGTACATTGATAAAAATAATAGAACCATTGTTTCAGCACATCGAATGTAAGCTCTTGTGCTCCAACCATTTTCCCCATTATTTTCCCGGCTTTTGAAAACTCTTTTCTGTAAACAGAACGAAGTAGTTCTGCACGCAATACAGGCATGTTTTTTGGGTCTCCGCTTCCAATAAAGAAATGGCATTTATCAGCACAGGCACCACACCTTACACAAATATCCATGAAAAGCTGCAGGGAACGGAATTTTTTAATTCGTACTCTTAAACCTTCGAGAATGATTTCCTGCCAATTTTCAGGCAATTTCCAATTATCTTCATATGGCTGCCATTTTCTTGGATTTGCTTGTTCAACGTATTTAATACTATCGGGAACTGCGGCAGCATTATAACAACCGCGTTTCGAAAAATCAACAGTTGTATCCATCCAATCTTTTGCAGGAGGATTAAAATTAATTGTGTTGAACAATTCATCCGGTTTTTGTTTGAGTGACATTATTTACCCTCCTTTTCTGTGTCATCCTGAGCTTGTCGAAGGACTGGTTCCTTATCTAATGGAAGTCCTGCTCCTTTCATTACTTCCCTGAATTCGTCTTCATATTGCTCGTAAGTATGTCTGTGAAGCTTGAAGTATTCCTTATCATCTTTCCAGGGATTTTCATGAATTTTCATTCTGTTATTATTAGCTAAATTTCTTGTAGGACTCAAAAATATTCCCCCCATATGCATTAGTTTACTCATAGGGAAATAAATCAATAATGCATTGACAAGGAAGAAGTGTATATAGAACCATGAACTGATTGTATCAGATGGTGTTATGGGATTGAAAGTCAAAATCCCAACAGCTACTTCCTTGATTGCAACCAAATCGGTTTTAATAAAGTATCTCATTATTATTCCGGTAGTTGCTATACCAATCAATAAAAGCAATGGGAAATAATCTGATGCAAGGGATATATATTTAATCTTTGCATCAAATAACCTTCTAAGAAACAGGTAAGTTAAAGCTACAAGCAATCCCACCCCAGTCATATAAACGATTGGTACTCCGACCTGAAAGAAACCATCAAATATTTCGAGATATTTCACAAAAAATGGAATTGGGTCGGTGAAAAATCTGAAATGCCTGAGAAAGACAAGAAGAAAAGACCAATGAAAAAGCAGTCCAAACGCCCAAAGCCATTTTGTTTCACCATAGGCAAGCTTTGTACCTTCTTTCAGTTCTACCTTCGTATTTCTAAACAAGGAGCGGAAGAACAAAACCTCAAGAGCCATCCTGCCGATAACACCATGAGTTGAGCTTGGATTATCCAATTTGTTTTGTTTAATCCATGGCAGTGATTTTTCCTGTCCGCAAGTTGTCGTGATACGGTATGGAACAGGTGATTTTGCCCATTTCATAACACGGACAATTACCCCTACAATAAAAACTGCGATAGCAATGTATGGCAGAGCCACTGTAAATACCGGATGTAATCCGGGTACAGCCGCACCTACAATAGCAAGAACTATCAATACAGTTATTGCAATTATTGAAAACAATAAGCCCATTTACTATTACCTTTAAATTTGTTTTTATTAAATCTATCTTTTTATAAAAATTCCATTTTAATATTCAACTCCTTCGGAGTTGCAAGGAAAAGGGAATTACCTTTTTTTTACAAACATTCAATCGCTCTGCGATTGTTCTTTTCTATAAACTATCTTCTACAATTCTCTGTGAACCTCTGTGTCTTCTCAGTGGATCTCTGTGTAATATTCCGAAACACAGAAAGACCGAATGACAGAATAGCCAAGAACAAAAGAACAAAAGAAATATTACACTAATGAACAAAAGAACTCTCAACTCTAAACTCAAAACTCTAAACTATATTTCTCCGAAAGCCGGTCAACCATTCTTTGATTTCTTTTTCTAACTTCATTTATCTTAATTTCTGATAACTTAAGCTTCATTTCCAGGTATTTCTCAAAAGCGATACCGTTTGCTATTTCAATATTCTTTTCAAAGGTGAAATATGAATCAATAAAACTTTTTTTTGTCATCATCGCTTGAGTTTCATCAACGACTATATTTTTTAGAAGATTAATAAATCCAACAGCTTCCGAAGGAGAAAAATCCTGAACTGCCCGCAATTTAATTATGCTTTCAATAGATAAATTCAGGATTGCATTATCCATCTTTCCTGTAAGTTCGTCATAGATTTTTGGTAATTCCTGATTAAGTGTAAAGCCGATTGGATTACCAAATTGGTTCTTATTTACCGACAAGAATTTACCTGCTCCTTCGGGATAAGTATCAATTATTGCTTGTTGCCATTTGGCAATCAGTGCGTTTCTGTTTTCCTGTAAGTAATTGATTATCTCCATTTTAGCTTTGTTAACTATTGATTATTAATTAATATAATTAAGAATAAGAAATCATTCAAATTCAAAAGATTAAATTACAATTTTACATGAATTAATCAATGTTTTAAAAGTTTTTTTTTGTTTTTTTGTATAATAAATGTTGACAGATTCGGATGATAATCAGTCAAGTCGGAAAATGTTTTATTCCGAATAATTATGGATATGTTAATTTTTTAGGAGAAAAAAATGAGTTTTCTAAGGTATAGTAATCAAATATGGATACAATATAGAAACAAGAACTGATGCATATCGTCTTGGTGGATTTTAAAAACCATCGGAAGTAATAGATTTTATAATACCTTAATAATCAACTTAACTAAAATCAAGTGAGATTCCCGAAAGTTTCGAATATTCGGGATTTAATTTTTAAAACTTCGTCTGCCAGGTTACATTCAAGGCAGCCGAGAAATTATTGCCTAACTGATACCCGTTGTAGTACTGATAAAAAGGATAATCAAACAAAACCGCAAAATTGAACTGTCCGAGCGTATAATTAATTTGTGGTGAAAGATGGAAAAACATTCCCCCTGAATCTTCATGTATTTTTCCGTTTATCTTGTCTTTTAACCTCAATTCGTTTCTTAGTTCTAAAATTCCTGTTAAAGACTTTGTTATACCCCGTGTAAAATACAGAGAAGTATTGAAAGAAGGTCCGTATTGATAATCATTTTGATTAACAAAATTGTATTCTGAACGATTAATTAAGAATATATGCATATCTTGTTTTTTAAATCCCTTGTGAAGAAATGCCTGAAAAATTAAACCGTAAGCACCCGTAGAAGCTCTGACGTGCTGAGGTATATTTTCTTTTTTTAACTCGAGCGGGAGTTTTGTTCCTGCTCCAAAAGTAAATTCAATTTCATTGACTATACTATTAAAAACATTATATTTTGCATATAAAGTTGTATGGGACAAACCTGAGCCGGTTGCATCGTTTGTTTCAAAATCTTGTAATTTTTTTGGGAAATATCCAAGTTCAGCTTCAATAGTAATGTCTTGAGTCAATCCGTAGCCAAGTAATAATGCAGAAAATTGTGTTTCGTAATGGTCTACGATGTCTTTTTCAGCCCTGTTGTCTCCCCTGTAAAATTTATCGCCGTAAGCATAGCTGTAAAACAAGCTTGCCCTGAAATAATCGGTTCTGAGTAAACCGACATTTGCAGTTCCGCCGATTGGAGTTAAACCTCCGACAGCAGCTCCACCGAGACAACCGCACTGTGAAATCGCATTTTCGTTTGCGACAAGATAGATTAAAATCAGTATTATTACTCTTCTCATTTACTGCTAAATTAAATTTCAAAAATATTTTATTAAACTAATTTGGATTTATAATATTGCAATATAAAAAATAAAGTGTGATTTTGATACTTCGATATTGCTTTTCACAAAAATTTAAAATTTTTTATTTTTAGAATAAAGGTTTATTTTAGATAAAATTCGATTAATCAATTTTATGAAAGGATTTCAATGAAAAAGTTCTTTATAATTTACTTGTTGGTTTTTGGATATGCTTCATTGTTCTCACAAGAAGCGGATACATCAAAAAGCAATTGGACAAACAAAGGTATTGTCAGCTTGAATATCAGTCAGATATCATTTACCGACTGGACTCAGGGTGGAGACAACGCAATCACTTATACATTCATGGGTGATTTTGGATTTAATTATGCAAAAGATTTATGGAGTTTCAAGAACAGCTTGAAACTTGCTTATGGACAGACAAAAATTGCAGAAACAGATTTCAAGACAAATAATAATGAGCTTTATCTCGAAAGTGTATATACAAGAGATATTGGTATATGGGTTGACCCTTTTATCGGTAATTTAATTCGTTCAACAATAGCTCCCGGATATGATTACAGTACATCTCCCGAGAAAACCGAAATAGCAAACTTCTTCGACCCGGGTTACATCAGCCAGAGTATTGGTGTTGGCATTAACAAGTCTGAAATGATTAAAACAAGATTAGGTTTAGCTTTTCAGGAAGTTATTGCTAATAATCATTGGGAAAAGTACACAAATGACCCCACAACAACAGAAGAAGAAAAATTCAAGTTTGAGACAGGTATTGAATCTGTTACAGACTTCGACTGGAAATTTATGGAGAACATGAATCTAAAGAGCAAATTAAGGTTATTTTCACGTTTTGAAAGTCTCGATGTTTGGGATGTTCGCTGGGATAACGTAATTTCTGCTCAGGTAAATAAGTATATTGTTGTCAACCTTAATCTTCTGGTTATTTACGAGAAGAATCAGTCATTGAGGTCGCAGATAAAAGAAGCTTTACAGCTTGGGATAACTTACTCATTGTTTTAGCTTAATAAGTTTAATGAGTTGAAGAAAGGAAAAAGGAAAAGGGAGAAGGGAAAAGGGAAAAGGGAAAAGGGAGAAGGGAAAAAGGAAAAGGGAGCGGGAAGAAAGGATATTTGCTGTCATTCCTGCGAAAGCAGGAATCTCAAAATCAGTTTCCTAAATGAGTATGAATGTTATTATTTAATAATTTTTGATTTGAATTAATTGAAGGAAAAAATATGGATAATTTACAAAGTTACTGGGATTTAATCGTAAAAATGTCGGCGGTTTATGCTCCGAAATTCTTATTAGCTGTCATAACGCTGATAGTCGGTTTGTGGATTATAAAAAGAGTTGTCAAATTGATAAGAAAGATAATGGCTAAAAGTTCAGTGGACCCATCACTTCAAAGCTTTTTAGTTCCGTTAATTTCAATACTTTTTAAGATACTTTTAATTCTTAGTGTAGTATCGATGGTAGGAATTGAAACAACTTCATTTATAGCATTACTTGCTTCAGCAGGATTTGCAATCGGAATGGCACTGCAAGGGAGCTTGGGTAATTTTGCGGGAGGAGTTTTAATATTACTCTTTAAACCATACAAGATAGATGATTACATTGAAGCACAGGGCTTCCAGGGTGCTGTCAAAGAAATTCATATCTTCAATACAGTGCTTCTGACTGTTGACAATAAGAGAATTTTTATTCCAAACGGTGCAATTTCAAACGGAGCGATTACAAATTATACTGCTGAAGATAAGAGAAGACTTGATTTGAGTTTTGGCATTGGTTACGGGGACGATATTGACAAGGCAAAGGGAATAATTGAAAAAATTATTAAAGAGGATGATAGAGTATTATCTGAACCTGCATACTTGGTAGCTGTTGGTCAATTGGGCGACAACTCGGTAAATTTTACAGTTCGAATTTGGTGTAAAACCGGAGATTACTGGAACATCAACTTCGATATACATGAAAAAGTGAAGAAGGAATTTGATGCTAACGGTATTTCAATACCCTTCCCTCAAAGGGATATTCATGTTTATAACCATTAGGAAATCTCAGACTGATAGAACATTATAACCTAAAACAGTGTGTGGTCATTGCGAGTGAAACGAAGCAATCTTTAAAATTACAATAGATTGCTCGTAATGTATTTAATTCATCAATGAAATATTTATTATTTAACAAACTCACAACTCTCAAACTCACAACTCACAACTTATTAAACTTACCCTACCCCAACTGCTCCATTATCTCATCGCTGACATCCATATTAGTAAATATGTTTTGGACATCGTCATGGTCTTCAAAATTTTCAATAAACTTCATAATCCTGCGTGCTTCATCAATTGTATTGATGTCAACCATCGTTTTGGGAATATATTCAAGTTTGCTTTCTTCAATCAGGATTTTCTTATCATCGAAAAATTTGTTTACTTCTCCGAATAATTCCATGGCACAGATAATCCTCGAACTGTCATCGCTGAATTCCATATCATCCGCACCGGACTCGAGGACAAGTTCTAACAGTTCATCTTCGGATTTTCCCCCTGTTGCAATGGTAATAACTCCTTTTCTATCAAAGTTCCAAGCAACTGAATTAGTTTCCCCGAGATTTCCCCCGAGTTTAGTAAACTGTGATTTAATTTCAGCATAAGTTCGATTTTTATTATCCGTTACCGTATCGAGAATGACAGCTACACCCGATGGAGCATAACCTTCATAAGTATATTCCTCATAAGTAACACCTGCGAGTTCGCCGGTACCTTTTTGAATTGCTCTTTTAATATTTTCGGCAGGCATATTACATGCTTTTGCATTTTGGACTGCAAGGCGGAGACGGGGATTTGCATCTATATCACCGCCTCTTTCACGGGCGGCAATGGTAATTTCCTTGCCGATTCGGGTGAAAATCTTACCCCTTTTAGCATCTTTTGCCGCCTTTTTGTGTTTTATCGTTGACCATTTACTATGTCCAGACATATTAACTCCAGATTTATATCAAAAAATTATTTTCAAATTAAACTTTATTATCATAGAACTTCAAATATAAATAAATTTCGGATTATATATTGAATATTTTCATAAGTTAATAATAATCTTTCTTAATAACAATCGTTATTAGTTAAGAAAATTTCAAAATTTAAACTATTTGTTTTATTATTAGTTTTTATTTTAGCTAACAATCTATGTGATTTAACTTGTTTTATTTTAGAATTAGGGAATATGTATGAAATATTTACAAATGATTTTTGAACTTATTCAAGGAACTTTTAATCGGGTTATTCTAAAAATATTTTCTGATAGAATAAAACCCAATTCAAAAGTGCATAAATTTATATGGAATTTTGGAGTTAAAGGTGAATTATTTTATCAAAAGCGATTTATAAAAACCATAAAAGAAACTTCTTTGTGTAATCCTGATACTCAACTTCAAGAATATATCAAGGAATTATTAATTAATCACAAAGATCCAACGATTAAAATTTTAGATGTTGGAGCTGGAACTATGACATTAATTGGAAAAAAATGGGATAATAAACAAATTGAAATTACTGCTGTTGACCCGTTAGCCGATAAATATAATAAAGTGTTAAGAAAATATAATATTAATCCACCGGTTGTAACTCAAGTTGGGTTTGCCGAGAAACTTGTTGAACAGTTCGGTAAAAATTCTTTTGATATAGTCCATGCAATTAATAGTATTGACCATTGCTTTAACCCGGTTATAGCGATTCAACAGATGCTTGATGTTGTTAAAAAAGATTCTTATGTTGTTCTCCATCATCATATGAATGAAGGTAAGGAGCATAATTACAGTGGATTACACCAATGGAATTTTTTTGTTAAAGATGGTATTTTTTTTATTAGCAATATAAAACTAAAAATCAATATCAATAAAGAATTTGAGGAATTAGCAAATATTAAAGTTATAATAAAAGATGATGGGAAACATTTCTTTGTTACTTTTCAAAAAAAATAAAAAAATTCATTTGTATAATTTTATTTTATCTTAAAACATAGAATATTTTTCTATAAATATTTGCATTATCCTTAAATGTTAATATGTATAGACCTGATTCGAAGTTCTTTGTTTTGACCAAAATATGATTGAAATCTACATGGTTAATTTGATAATTTACACTTCTCCCCAATACATCCTGAATCTCTAAAACGGTAATTACTTTATCACCTATATTTTTGATAATTATTTCATCGCTTGCCGGATTTGGATATATTTTAATATCATTATCTTCTGTAATATAGTTTTTAACATCCGTAATATCAAAATAAAAAGGTTCGGACATTTCAGATTTACAACCATTTTCATCAATTAACATAACATAGAATTGCCCGGATTTATCCGGTATATATTCTTGATTGACTGCTCCTTCTATCTTGCCTTCTTCATTATACCATTGGTAGCGGAATGAAGGACTTGAAATTAACTTCTTCTGTATCACGGTAATTATGGGTTTCTCAGGAGAAGGGAGTATTGTAAATTTTGATTTTGCTGTATTTTTACAATTAGTTTCAGGGTCTGTATAAAGATAATATATATCATGTTTCCCAATTCCTGCGACTTTCGGGAATAATATATTCGAAGTAACACCACTGCCATAATATGTTCCACCTTCGGGGCTTGCAATATCCAACTCTATTGGTGAATCTTTTAAGCAATAAATATTAGGTTCATTAATGGTTATTTCAGGGAGAGGGTGTACAGAAATATTTTTAACTACCGAATCAATTGCATTACAATCCGGGAAATTCAGATGTAACAGTATTTTATTTTGACCATCATCCTTCCAAAGAACCAGAATACTATCCTGATTATCAAAGCCCAATATTTCCCCACCAGTAACTTCCCATTTAAAAACAACATCATCTGAAATATTAGCTTTGAACGTGGAAATTTGCTCGAGACAAAAATCATCATTCCCAATTATTTCAATATCAGGTAATCTTTTAATAGTAACTTTTTTTATATAAATATTACTGCAACCATTATCTTTGGATTTTTGTGTCAGGGTAATTTTTCCCTGGTTATTATTCCCCCATATAATTGTAATCCTATCTGTGTTTTGCCCTGTGAGAATTATGCCACCTTCTACAATCCAATTATAATCAACAATATTATTTATATTACTTGTATATTCCTGAATACTGTTCTCACAAACTGTGTCTTTTCCTGATGTAATTTCCGGATTAGGGATAGATATGGAAGAAGGATTGTTACATAATGTCCAACTTAAAATTTCATGTTTTTCATAAGCATTCCCGGACGAAGAAGTAAATCCCATCCATGAATATTCATTACAAGTTAAATCCATTAGTTTTGATATGTCTAAATCACTAATAAATATTACAGGCGAATTTAAAAACAAATCATTGGTATCTAACCATACTTTTAAAGTATTTGATTCGATATTGTATTCGATTTTTGAATAAAAAATACTTGAATCCGGTACTAAATCTAATATATTATCATTTGTTGCTATATTAGAAGTACTGTTATGTTTGGCTGTATTGCGCAAGGTCCCATTACAAAAAACGGCAATATGATTTTCATTTGGGTCATCTAAATTAAATTCTGAATCTTCACTAATATTTTTATAAGTATCGAATTCGATAGCCAGACTGTTTGGAATATTTTCAAATCCTATCCCGCCACCAAAAGAACCAATTGCATTATTATCATAATTTTGTATTACAAAAGCTATGCCATCAGCACCGGGATATTGTTCATCAACATATTTATCAACACCATCAGACATTCTAAAAGAAAACTCAGTACTAAAACCTTGCTGCACAGGGAATTTTTTTTTGTACCAAACAGACCCGCCGCTCCAATTTAGTGATGGACAAATCATAACGGACTTATTCGAGGAATCGAAACACGCATCTTTATTAATAACGATATTTTTGTTTTCAAAACTACTGGATTTAGAACCAAGGATATTCAAGCATTGGTCAATATCCAAAAGATAGATATCATGGTTACCATCCTTAACTGAAGTAAAGGCAATCTGTTTGGAATCAGGTGACCAGGAAGCTCCGTAGTCATAAGTGGTATCGCAAGTTAATCTGGTTAAGTCAGTACCATCAGGTCGAATTATCCAGATACTGCTTAATCCTTCCCTATTTGAAGTAAAAGAAATCCACTGTCCATCCGGTGACCAATCAGGATCCTCGTGAGACACACGATTAGCTCCATCAGTTGTTAGTTGTTTTATTATTTTTCCTGAATTAATATCAATAATATACAAGTCTTTCTGGCATTTGTTACATCCATTAGAATCTAATATCATAGCTACAACTATTTTTCCGAAATCTGGGGATAAACTGATTGGATGACACCTATGTTGAGAGATATTTCCTTTTGTACTTGTTCTAAATATTTCCGTTCCTCCAGACATTGTTGATTGTCCATTAAGCTCTGATTTCTTGGCTTTTCGAATTGAATAAGTTGTAAAAGGAAAACCACTTAAACTTATATTAGCGACCCATATCAATTCATCGGTTAACGGATTATATATAACATTTGATGAAGCATTACCAGCAGGAACATTAAGAAGCTCTTTGAATTTTCCTTCAGTCCCGACCGAACCATATTTTATTTCCGGAAAACTATTTATTTTTGATAAATCAATCATATATATTTCCCATAAGCCGTTAACTTCTTTGAAAAACAAAGTATCAGAATTTTTTGATATACTTAATGCGGGATAAATTGTTCCATTACTAAAAGGAGGATTTAATTTAATTATCTCGGTTTCAAGATTATTCTCTAAATTATACATCCAAATACTAGTATATTCGTAAGTTTTAGTTGTTGAAGTTCTGGTTGAATTAAAATATATTTTATCACCTTTTGGACTAAATACAGGATAACCATCAATATCAGGGTGTTCTGTCAATCTTATATAATTCGATTGTGCATTTAATTGCAAACCAATTGCAAAAGCAGCTATTATTATGGCTAAAATGAACTTCTTCATAACAAACCTATTCTTATATAATTAAGGTTCTAATAATTAAAATATAAATTACAAAATGTAATCATAATATACAAAATATATTTATTGCTGATGGACTTTTTAACCTTATTGCATCTTATTAATTAATGTAAGCCCTTTTCTCTTTAACAAATTCTATCAAATTGTTGTAGATTGTTGAATGGCTGAGAACCTCAGAATTCCCAATGAATACCAGATATTCTTTTGCTCTTGTCATAGCTACATTCAGTTTTCTGTCAACAAGAATTTCGCCAAAGTCTGTTAACGATTGCATTGTCCGAAGCTGGTATTCATGATTGACTGCAAAAGAAATTATTATTATATCTCTTTCAGAACCCTGAAATCTTTCTACGGTATCTACCATTACAAATTTTCTAAGCTCTTTATCCATCTGCCTGAAAATTTCGGAGCATTGTGCCCTGAAAGGACAGATTATCCCAAGTGTGGTTTCACTAAAATTATCTCCATAAATATTTTTTATTTTGTATGTCAAATCAATAGCTAAGGCAGCTTCAGAAAAATTCACCTTTCTACAGATTTCTTTATCAGATTCAATAAAGGCAATTCTGTTTTTTGCAAGTGATGAAAATATTCTATCATCTTCGTAATTTGAAAAAACACTGTTACCGGTTATCTGCCAATCATTATTTTCAAATATTTCAAGTTGATTATTGTAAAAATATTTATTAGGAAATTCCTGAATTTTAAAGTGCATTCGTGCTTGCTTTTTTAACATGCCAAAGGATTGTTCCCATCCGTTTTTCTTATTGCACAGCAATAATCTTTCAAAAAGAGAAATCCCGAAATTCCGCAATGAAATATTATGTAATATTTCTTTATCAACATTCAATTTTATAGTGTCTTGCGTTACGACTGCAGGCAATTGCTTTTCGTCACCAATAAGAATAAAACGATTTACATTAGCTAATATCCCAACGATTTGAGGTTCCAAAATCTGTGATGCTTCATCTACAATTGCAGTATGAAATTCCTTGAGTCCCATTATTTCAGGATTAGATAATACTGATGATACCGTAGAAACAATTACTCTGCTGTCCCTGACTTTAATGAATAATTCTCTTGTAGTAACTGTTTCGGACAAAGATGAAATCAGAACATCACTATGCTCTGAACTTTCTTTTGAACCGGTTCGGAGAAATTGAAAATTTCCGTCTATTGTCTTTAATGCAGAACAAATCTCGTCAACAGCTCTGTTTGTATAAGCCATTACAAGAATGTTTTCATCTGTTGAATTATAGATATTTTCGACTATTGATTTGAGTACATAAGATGTTTTGCCTGTTCCGGGGGGTCCTTGAATTAAAAAATAATCTTTTGCCGATACTGCATTTTTTACTATTTCAGTTTGATTCTCATTTAATCCGGCGTTATTTATCGTAATATTATTTTCAAATTCCGGTTTAAGTATTCCCAGTATTAATTGCCTTTTTTTAAGGGTTGCAGCAAAAAATTCATAGATGGAACTTAATAATTTTTTATTTGTCGAATCAATAAAATCCGGTTCGAGAATCCATGATTTATCCTTGTAAAATATTCTTTTATCGAAAAGTTTATTTCTTAAACTGATTGTTAATGACTTTTCGGTTATTTCCTTTATAGTGGATTTCAAAATCTGATTGTTCCAAACATTAAATGTGGCAGTTTCATCTTCAGGATACAAAATAATCATATCTCCTTTCCGAAAAGAAGACAATGACAATTCTTCTTCATTGCTTTCGAGTTTCAGATGCATATTCTCAAAATCAGATTCTTCCAAATTCATTTTTAAATCTCTGAGCATAGAGAAATTATCCTGTTTTTCGTCAATTGATTCAAGCCAAAGCGAAGAAAATCCTCTGCTGTTATCGTTGTTGCCTCCGACTTTGGCACTTGCCATTTCATTGAAAATAAAAGTCAGGTATGAATGAAAATATTCCTTATTAAGTTCATCGGCATATTTGTATTTTTCAGAAAATTTAAGAATAGCATCGTTGCTGTAATTCGGTCTCGAACCAAATTCCTCAAGATTAATTTTTCCTAAAAGTTTGTATATACCTTCCTTAAGTTGATGTTCCGATGAAATTATTTTATTTCTCGCCAGCAAAACTTCCTGTTTTTTCTGATGAATATTCTCTGCATTACGCAAAGGGTCATCGGTTGTAGATGAATATAAAATACTCGATGTCCCAAACCTATCTATATATGTGGAATCGAGCATCAAATTGTAACAAGTTGTTTGAGCAAGATGATTGGGCCAAACAAAAGACCTGATAAACTTCCCATCGAGAGTTTTTAAATTGATTGAAGATTTAGGCGGACTTCCCGACTTTAATTCGATAATATCTTTTCTGGCTGGATTGTCAAAATATTCAATCAGAACATCCAGACGCCCCTGTAATCCATACTTCGGCGAAATAAAAGATGGTTCGACCGTGATAATCTCATATTCGATATTTTTAACAATTTGCCTGAGATTTTCAAAATTCGATTCAACCTTATCATGAATATCTTTGACTGAATATTTATTTTTTAATGCCAGTAAAAATATTTGCAATGGCTTAACCATTAATGCTTTGTTATAGATATCTTCAAATTGTACTTCAGGATTATGGAACAACTCATCAAAACAGGAATTGAGCAGATTTCCTGCAACCATACTTTCTGATACTGAAGAATTTAAAAACTTCTTTAAAAAATAAAGATTGGGATTAGTACCGCTGCTATCGAAACATTCTGCCAGTTCGGTTGCATCCATCAAATAATTTGGTTCCAAAACAAGTAAAGATTCATAAGATGTTTTAATTGTAATATCTTTTGAAGAGGTGGATTTAACATTAATCAAATGAAGTATGGCTCCTTTCCACACCAGATTATATATTTCCTGCCAGGGATAATTAAGTTGTAATTTAAAATTCCCAAATTCTTCGGAATTGCATATTAGCTCAGGATTTTCTTGTTTCGGCTTTACTCTTGCAGTTACTACACAGCGAATGAATTCGATAGTTTCAGAATTTACCTGCTTGAAAGGTTTAACTAATTCCCTGTCTTCAAATTTACGGATATGAACTGAAATATTTTCGGGAATTTCTACTTCAGAAAAGAAATTGATTAGCTTAGCTAAAGAAACAATACCATAATCAACATAAATTTCTTTTACACGATAGTTTTTATTCCTGCTTGCAGAAGTAGCAAATATACGGTATTTAGTAAGAAGTGAGGAAATCTCTTCAGGAATTTGATAATTATCAATGATGAAAACTACTTTTGCAAAGTACGATGAAAATATCCTGTGTTCTTTTTCAATAATGTAGTTGATTATTTCTTTATAAAGCTTGAAAGACTTTAAAAGTATTTCCCGTGTTTTTCCGCTTTCGGAAACCAATACCGACAATTCGTCATAAAAATATTTTGCTTGGCTTTTATCAAACATTTAACTCTTCATCTGAACGAATATCTTTAATACGGAGTTGTGGAGTAGTAATACCATTGTAAGTATTATCTTCGATATTATAAACAATCGAAAATGGTTTGCCATTAGTGCAGTAGTGTATCTTATCAGCAAGATTGTAGCCGATTGCATCAATTTCAAATGACTGGTAAGCACGGAATTTCAAATGATTTTTGCCTACGACTTTTACTCCATTTGCCGAGCGGACACTTTTTGAATAAAATATTGGTTTATAATTATCAAAGCCATAAGGAGAAAATTTTTCTAAATTCTGCAAAAAATTAGGAGACAATTCATATAGCTTTAATTCTGAATCTATGATAATTTCCGGCTCGAGCATACTGTCCGAAATCTGTTCCCTGGCTATTGAATCTAACTTTTCCCTAAAATCGGGAATTAATGACTCTTCCATAGACAAACCCGCGGCATGTTTATGCCCACCGTATTCAGTAAGCATACTACTGCATTTTTTCAGGGCTTTGTGAATGTCAAAATTTGTTATACTTCTGGCAGAACCTTTTGCGAGTGTATCTATAGTTGTCATTAAAACAGTTGGCAGATGATACCTGTCAACGAGACGGGAAGCAACAATACCTATTACTCCTGCATGCCAGTGTGGTTGATGAATAACGAGAGAGCGTCTATCTTTATTCTGTAAAAGTTTATCGGCAATCGGTATGGCTTCTTCAAATGTTTTTTCATCGAAGGCACGCCGCCTTCTGTTTTCATGCTCCAATTGCTGTGCTATCTGGAAGGAAGAAGTAGCGTCTTTTTGAATCATCATTTCAACCGACCTCGAAGCGGAACCTAAACGTCCGGCAGCATTAATTAACGGTGCAAGAGAATAGATAATACTTGATGCATTAATAGTCCCCAATTGCAAATTTGTACAATCAATCAGACCTTTTATTCCGGGTCTCGGATGAGTATTCATTTGCTCCAGTCCAAAATAAATCAGAGTGCGGTTTTCACCTATCAAAGGTACCATATCTGCCGCTGAAGCAAGTGCTACATAGTCCAGATAAGGATATACCTTCTCGACAGAACCAAGTTTTATGGCTATACCCTGTATTAACTTGAAAGCTACTCCACAAGCGGCAAGAGACTTGAATGGATATTTGCACTCCGGTTTCAAAGGGTCCAAAATAGTTAATGCATGTGGAACCATTTCGCCGGGTTCATGGTGGTCACAAATAATTGCCTCAAGTCCGATTTTCTCAACGTAATAAAAGGGTTCGTATGAAGTGATACCAACGTCAACAGTAATAATAAGCGATGCTCCTGCATCTTTTGCTTTTTGTGCAGAGCTTATCGAAAACCCGTATCCTTCGGTAAACCGGTCGGGAATATAATATTCGATATTCCCTCCAATTTCACGAATAAATTGAAGCACCATAGCAGTGCTCGAAGTACCATCAACATCGTAGTCTCCATGAATCCAAATCAGTTCATTGTTCTTAACCGCTCTAAGTATTCTTTCCACTGCTTGTTCCATCCCATCCATTAAGAATGGATCATGCAAATCCTCCAAAGAAGGAAAGAAAAACTTTTTCGCTCCTATCTCATCTTCGACTCCACGAGCAATAAGAACTTTAGCCAAGCTTTTTGGTATTCCCAGTGTACTTCCAATTTTTTGTATGATACTTTCATCAGGCTTTTTTCTAAAAGTCCATTTATAATTCAACCATATACCTTAATTAATTTATTTATTAAGGCAAATATAATTAAATTAAACTCCATAAAAAAGGAAAAGTGTGTAATTTTTTTGACACTTTTTATATATATTAATATAAATTAATATTAAATTCATTGATAATTTAAAAATTTATGCTTTTTCTTCATATAATCGTATTTTTGTAAACATGTTGAAATAATTCCAAGTAAGGATGATTGTATTTAGTTTTTAAAATTTGATGAAAGATTTTGAGAAAATATTAGACAGGAAAAAAACTCCTTCTTTAAAATATAAGAAGAGAAAAACGAAAAGAACAGTTACTAAAGAAAGTGGAATAGTTCCTGAGAATGCTCTGAAGGGACTTGTCTCGGGAATTATAGGTACGACGATTCTTGTCGAAACTGAAAAATCAGGATTATTTGAATGCTCTACTGCAGGCGTTGTCGTCTCAAAAAACGAGAACCAGTCTATTGTTGCAGTTGGTGATTGGGTCTATTTTTTACCTGACGAAAAACATTTTGAAAGAATAGGTGCTATCATAAAGGTTGACGAACGTAAAAACCATTTTTCGCGAAAAGAAGTCGGTTATGAAAAGGAAGATGTAATAGCCGCTAATATTGATAAATTAATTATCATGTTATCTGTTAAATCTCCAAAGTATAATAAAAGATTATTAGACAGATTCCTAGTAACAGCAGAACTGAACGGCGTAGAGCCGATAATATGCATTAACAAAATTGATTTGGGTGTTTTTGAAGAATTAAAAAAAGATTTTCAGTTTTATTATAATTTTAAATATAAAGTTTATTTTATCAGTGCCAAAGAGAGATTCGGGCTTGATGAATTATTAGATGAAATTAGTAATTCAACTTGTGTTTTAACAGGACCATCAGGTTCAGGCAAATCAACTTTTATTAATGCAATTTTGGAAAATACAGGACAAACAGTAAGAGAAACAAGTAATAAAACTAATAAGGGAAAACATACAACAAGTGCAGTTAATATGTTTGCTTTACCTAATGGAGGAAAAATTATTGACACACCGGGTGTCCGGGAATTTGGTATCTGGGGATTGGAGAAAAACGAAGTTGCTCTATATTTCCATGAATTTGACGAATTTAATCCACAATGTAAATACTATCCCTGCACACATACACATGAACCGGATTGTGCAGTGATTGAAGCTTTGGAAAAAGGAAAAATTGATTTAGAAAGATACCAAAGTTATTTGAATCAATATGATTCTTTAAAGTGAAAATTATAACGGTAATTTATTATGACAAATAAATTTCGTATTTTTGCACTCCCCAAAACAATTGATTATTGACAAAGGAGAGGTGCGAGAGTGGTTGAATCGGGCGGTCTCGAAAACCGTTGTACCTTTACGGGTACCGTGGGTTCGAATCCCACCTTCTCCGCGGCTTTAGAAGATAGAAAATAGAAGATAGAAGATAGAAAATAGAAGATAGAAGATAGAAGATAGAAAATAGAAGATAGAAGATAGAATATAGAATTTTTGGAAAAGAAATGCTTGATAACAGAAATAATTTGTACAATAAAGCTTTGGAGTTTTCAAAGGAGTTAGTTTTTTTATACAGAGAATTAACTAAAAAAGGTGTTGAGAAGGAACTTCTGAATCAGGTGCTGAGAAGTGGAACATCAATAGGTGCTAACATATCTGAAGCACAGGGTTCAATTTCTGAAAATGATTATTTGGCTAAGATACATACAGCTTTTAAAGAAGCACTCGAAACACGATTCTGGATTGAATTATTGTTCAAAACCGGTGATTTAAGTGCCAAAAAATTTGATATTCTTGACCCATTGTTAACTGAGATACAAAAAATATTATATTCGATGATAAAGGGAATTAATATAAAGAAAGAAAAACAATTTTTAAAAAAGTAAATTAATTCTAATTCTAAAGCTAATTCTAAAATCTGTTTTCTATCTTCTATTTTCTATATTCTATTTTCTATTTTCTAAAGCCGCCCGGATGGCGGAATTGGCAGACGCGCTACATTCAGGGTGTAGTCTTCGCAAGGGGGTGCAGGTTCAAGTCCTGTTCCGGGCACGGATTTAGAAATGAGAAATTAGAAAGAAGAAATTAGCAAAATGGTATTCAAAATATTGAGTTACTAATTTAGATTGAGTATCTCTTTAACTTTGTCTAAAAATTCAATTCTATCAATCGGTTTTTCAAAATATGCAGTTGGTGGACTTACCTGCTTTCTTGAAGATATAAAATCTTTAAAATCCGTTGTTACTCCGGTAATTATTATTATAGGAATATGTTTTGTTTCCTCACATTCCTGTAAATTTCTGAAAGCTCTAACACCGGATTCTTCAGGCATAGTTATGTCTAATGTTATCAAATCAGGTTTTTCGGACTTTGCCATCTGAAAACATTCCCTGCCATTTTTTGCCGATACTGTGTCAAAACCATTATCATTTAAAAATGTGGACAGATATGTAACTACATCAGGTTCGTCATCAACGATTAAAATTTTATTATTCATATTTTACCAAAATAATTATTCACTATTATTATTTATTTTTATCAAGCATCTCCAGTGCTTTTCTTAAAGTATCTGCATCAGCTCCGGCTAATGTTTCGGCTAATTTGTTTCTCAATTCATCTGCGTCAATAGGTTTTTTTCTGTTTTTAATTTCTTCAGGTGGTTCGATGTTTAATAACTGGCAAACCTTTTCGATATAATTTTCGGGCTTAACCGGTTTTTCAAGATAAACTCCGGGACCTTGCATCATCATAGTATCGAAGTCAACTTTACCCAAATCATCTCTTGCATGACCCGTTACAATTAAAACCGGTATCTTTGTCCATTCTTTGTTTTTTTGCAAATCGCGAAAAAATTTTACACCTGAATGTTTGGGCATAACAAGGTCAAGTGAAATTAAATCAGGGATTTCTTTTTGAACTGCAGCCAACGCCTCGAATCCGTCACAGGCAGTACTGACATTAAATCCATATTCCTTGAGTGCAGAACTAAGATAATTTCGAACGTCTGCTTCATCATCTACTACAAGTATTTTTTTATTATTCATACTTTCCATTTTGAACTCCATTATGTTTATATTTATTTTTTAATTTAATATTTCACTTGCCAGCAATTCCAATGTTTTTCTCGAAAGAGAAATTCTGAAAATTGAACCCTCACCTACATCAGAATTTACTTCAATTTTTCCACCATGTTCGATTATTATTTTATTCGTTGTTAACAAACCAAGCCCCGTGCCTTTTGAACCTTTTGTAGTGAAGAAAGTTGTAAAGACATTTTTAAGAACCTCAGCTTCCATGCCGCAACCATTGTCAATAACTTCGAATATCAATAAATCATCCTTATCTTTTGTTCTTAAAATAACCTCACCTTTTTTGTCCTCTCTTAAAACAGCGGCATCTATTGCGTTTGAGAGTAAATTAGTCAGACACGCTTCAATGCCTTCATGGTCGAGTAGTGCCGGTTTTAAATCTTTTTGTAAATCTGCAATTAATTTAACGTTTTGAGATTTTGCTGTTTCTTTATACAACTCAATTATTTCTTCAATAATCTTGTTAGGTTCTGTAAGTTCAAGAGTCGGTAATTTTCCTTTAGCAAAAGATAAAAATCCCTTCACAAGATTTGTCGTTTTATAAAAATTCTTTTGCAGTATTTCCCAGCCCTCAACAATACGTGTAGCATCACCTTTTCTTAGTCCGATATCTACTATATACATACCACCTTCGAGTCCCATCAGTAAATTTTTAATTGTATGAGCCAAACCGGCTACTGTTTGCCCAACAGCACCCAATCTTTCTGCTTCGAGTTTTTTCTTCTCAAGTTCGATGATAGGCCGTAAATCTTGTATAAATGCAACTTTCCCTATATCTTTTTTCTTACTTTTAAGTTTAAGAGCATTGAATCTTACCGGAACATCTTCGCCTGTACTGGTTTTAACCTTTGTTTCATTTAAATTTACAATGCTTGAATCATCATTGTTCTCCTTGAAAAATACTTCCGGCAGCATTTCTTTTACCTGATATAAAACAGGTTTTTTAAATGATTGCCAGTTCAATATTTTTTTAGCTGATTGATTGATGATTTCAACTTTGTCATTCTCGTTCATCGCTAAGATACCATCTTCTGCATTATCAATTAAAGTAGCATAAAAATCATGGGCTTTCCTGAGTTGTTCTTCTAAGTTGTGCAAATCTGATATATCGGTAGCAATTTCCATGACCAACTGGACACCTTCTCTCGTAACTGAAAGTGGGGTTGTATTCACAATATAATGTGTCTCAAAACCTAAAAATGATTTACCAACCTCGGCAGAGATATGTTCCTGTCCATCTTTAAAAGTTTGTGCAGCAGGGCAGTATCTGCATTTGCGTTTACGCTTCTTGTAAACCTCATAACATTTTTTCCCTTTACTATCACCGAAAGTATCACGAAACTTTTTATTTGCCCTTACGATTCTGAATTCCTTATCAATGATTGTCAGATAACTTGGCACTCTCTCGAAAAGTAAATTATATTGTTCCTGAAATCTTGTAGTATCGGTAATATCAACTGACATTTCAATAATATATTTAATCTCGTCGTTTTCATTTTTAACAGGAGCAAGGTGAACTACATAATGACATGTTTTACCATTCTTGTCAATTCCCGATTCGTTTGAAACAATAGTCTCACCAAAATCAAAAACTCTGTCTAACTGGCAATGCCTGCACTTCTTTCCGTGATTTTTATAAACCTCATAGCATTTCTTTTTTTCTTCTTTACCAAAATACTCCCTGAAGTTCTTATTTGCCTCTATAATATTATACTCCCTGTCTATAATCGCAATATTATAAGGGACCATATCAAATAAGTTATTTGCTATATATTTTGATATTTCTTTTTTCATCAATTTTCTTTCATTTTATAATCTACAATTTAAGAAATTCTAATGATTATTGTTAATTTATGAAATTATATAAAAAGTTTAATTCAGCATCAATAAAAACCATCAAAAACATGTACAGTGAAATTAATAAATATTCATAATAATCAATTTAAGTCTTTGATACATGGTTAAATCTAATATTTTTACTATCTAAAAATATGATTAAAACTAATTAATATAACTGCAAGTGATTGTATTTATAGTAGGTTAAAGATACAACAATCAGATTACATAATATTATTATTTTTCATTTTCATTCAATTTTCAAAAAATTCTATTATAAATTTGTTTGTAATCTAATACGATAATTTTATATGTATTGAGTAGATTAATTGGATTTTCTAGTTTTAATATTATTGAAATTATTTTGGAAGCAAAACTCAATTGCTATAATATTACGAAAAAATTGTAAAACTAAATAGATGGAATAAAATGTTTAAAGAGAAGTCAATTTGGAACAAACTCGAGGGTAAAACTACTCCTGAAATGAAGTATATTATTGAGAAACCTCCAAAAGGTGATAGGGTCTCAAGGTTTTTAGAGATTTTTGCAGTTATGCTGAAGCACACAAATTACAGACCAATATTGGAGCAATATGTAAAGATATCTGCAAAATGTTCTAGATGCAGTGTCGCATGCCATATTTATCAGGTTACTCAAGATCCAAAAGATATACCATGTTATCGTTCGGAACTATTGCTTAGAATTTATCGAAGGTATTTTTCTTTGGAGGGTTCAATCTATGGGAGATTATTTGGCGGATATGAATTGAAGGAGGAAGATATTGATGAAATGGCAAATTCATTTTGGAAATGTACTGCGTGCAGAAAATGTGTTCTTGAATGTCCAATGGGAATTGACCATGGATTATTAACACACCTTGCACGATATATAATGGCAGAAATGGATATTTCACCAAGAGCATTAATTATTTCGACGAGAGAGCAACTTGAAGGAAAAACCCGGAACACATCTGCAATACCGTGGATAGGAATGGCTGATTCGATAGAATTCCTCGAAGAAGAAATCAAGGAAATGCACGATGTAGATGTTAAATTTCCGATTGATGTCGAAGGGGCGGAATACTTGTTTGTTACTCCTGTTTCAGACTGGCTTATGGAAGCTGAATCATTGATGGGTATAGCATGTGCAATGCATGCCGGGGAAGTCAGCTGGACAATGAGCTCAAAATTTAATGATGCAATTAACTACGGCTTGTTCTATAGCGATTCAATCTTGAAGAGAAATCTTATGGAAATAGCTGAAGAGTTTAAAAGATTGAAATGCAAAAAAATATTAATGGGCGAATGTGGACATGCTACAAGGAGTGCATGGTTTATGCCTACTTATTGGGAGGGTGGTAATGTCCCTGAAATAGTTCATTGTATGGAATTAACTGATAGACTGATTAAGGAAGGCAAAATTAAACTTGACCCAAATGTTGTTACCGAAAGAGTAACATACCATGACCCATGTAATATAGCAAGACAATCAAGGATAATAGAACCGCCAAGAGATATTTTAAAATCCTTCTGTAAAGACTTTGTAGAAATGACTCCGAATAAAAGTGAAAACTATTGCTGTGGCGGAGGTGGCGGAACCGTTTCTATAGATGAAATCAGAAAATACAGAACTGCTGTCGGAGGCAGGAGAAAAGCCCAGCAGATAATTGATACAGGAGCTCATTATGTTGTAGCACCATGCGCTAATTGTAAGAAGCAATTTAGGGAGTTAATGGAAGATAACAAAGTCGATGGTGAACTGGTTGGTTTGCACGACTTGATTCTTAAGGCAATTATTTTTGATAAATAATGCTTTGGAATTGTTGTATTTGTTCATTTGAAATAAAAATTAAAATAATATAAAAGGAAGAGTTTATGGATGCTTGGTTAGAATTTGCAAAGGGACCATTGTTTAGGTTTACTTTTGCTATTATGATATTAGGACTGTCCAGAGTGTTGATTCTATCAATAATCAATGGATTTGAAGCAAAAGGAAAATCAAGAGAGAAGAAGTTACCAATGAATTATATAATGAAATTAACTTTCGGATTTGTTTTTCCAATAAGGTCTTTTAGAGTCAAACCGTTGTATAGTGTAATTTCAATAATCTTTCATTTGGGATTACTTCTAACACCGATATTCTTATTTGACCACGCTTTACTATTTGATAATTCAATAGGTATAAGTTGGCTTGGTTTGACTTTTTCCAAAACAAGTGCCGATTGGTTAACAATAATTACAATTATAACAGGTGTTATTATTTTTCTACTTCGATGGACAAATCAAGCTTCAAGAGCTATTAGCAGAAAGCAGGATTTTATTTGGCCTCTTTTGTTATTAGTGCCATTTATCACAGGGTATGTATGTGGAAATTCTGTTTTAAATCCTGATTCTTACAAAGCATTTTTATTGATTCATATTTTAAGTGGTGAGTTGATATTTTTATTATTACCTTTTACAAAAATCGCTCACTGTATTTTGATGCCAATTAGCCAGTGGATAACGGCAAGGAGTTGGAAATTTGCACCTGACTCACCTGAAGAAGTTATTATGGCATTAGGCAAGGAAGGAGAAAAAATATGAAAACAATTTTAACTGATATAACAAAGTGTATAGGATGTGCAGAATGCGTTAACGCTTGTAAAGTAACAAATAATTTGCCTCCGGACAAGCCAAGGGAATGGCAAAAGAATGATGGTCTTTCTTCCAAGAACTGGACATCCGTACTTCATAATCAAAAGTATTTTGTTAGGAAGCAATGCAGGCATTGCCTTGAACCAGCATGTGAATCTGTTTGTCCGGTTGGAGCTTTGCACAAAACAGAAATGGGCGCAGTAATATATGATAAGGATAAATGTATGGGTTGCCGCTATTGTATGATGGCATGCCCTTATGGTATTCCAAGATATGATTGGGATGATGCTGTACCATATATCAAAAAATGTATATTATGCTATTACAATATTCAAGACGGGAAACTTAAAGAGCCGGCTTGTACTTCAGCTTGTCCAACAGGTGCAACCATTTTTGGTGAAAGAGATGAATTATTAGCTGAGGCAAGAAAGAGAATTGCTAATGAACCGGATAAATATTTGAATCATATTTATGGTGAAAAGGAAGTAGGAGGAACTAATGTAATTTATATTACTTCTAAAGATTGTCCACTTGATTTCCTTTTCTATTACAACAATAGAGTAGATAAAGGCAAGGAATTATTAGGTAATCCTGATATTTATTCGCCTATGCCAAACACTACTAAATGGGCAATGAATGCCGTACCTTTTGCTTTCATAGGTATGGGCGCTATTATGTCAGGGACATATTGGATTATGAAACGCAGAAAGGAATTAAATCCCGAAATTGAAGAAGAGATAACAGACAAAAAGGAGGGAAATTCAGATGAATAGGATTAGTAGAGTTAAACTTGTTTTATGGATTATTCTTGGTGTTGCTGCTGCTGTTGGTGTCACAAGATTTATTTATGGACTCGGTGTTACAACAAACCTTACTGATAATACTCCCTGGGGTTTCTGGATAGGTTTTGATGTTATGGGAGGTGTTGCTTTAGCGGCAGGTGGATTTGTTATTGCCGCTATAAATTACATTTTTGGTAAAAAGGAATTTCATCCGATTGCACGAGCTGCTATTTTAACTGCTTTTCTCGGCTACATAGCAGTTGCAGTTGGTCTGTTATTTGACCTTGGATTGCCTTGGAATATCTGGCATATGATTATCTATTGGAATCCACATTCTCCGTTGTTTGAAGTCGGCTGGTGTGTAATGTTGTATCTTGGAGTATTAACGCTTGAATTTTCTCCCGTGGTGCTAGAAAAATATCCCAAAATTCCTTTGTTGTCAAAAATCCATAACATGTTATATAAAATCAGGATACCATTGGTTGTGCTGGGTATTATGCTATCAACACTTCATCAATCTTCTCTTGGAAGTTTAGCATTAGCATGGCCCTATCGTTTGCATCCATTATGGTATTCACCGATTATACCAATAATGTTCTTTATTTCAGCCATTTATTTAGGTTTGATGATGGTAATGGTTGAAAGCATGACTACAAGCTGGATGTATCGTAGGGAACCGGAATTTAACATACTATCGAAGCTTAAAAAGTATGCTGTTTGGATGATTGCTTTTTACGCTTTATTAAGATTTTCTGATATAATAATCAGGGGAGCGGGATCCTTCTTATTTGATTCGTCTTGGGGAACATATATTTTCTGGATTGAAATATTTATTTCGCTCTTTATTCCTCTGATAATATTGATTATTCCAAAGTTATCTAAAAGTATAAATGCCTTGTATATTGCCTCATTATCAGGAGTAATAGGCATTGTATTTAACAGATTAAATGTTGCGGGACTTACGCATTTAAATAATTTGACAGGAATCGGTGATTTTTATTTCCCATCATGGATGGAATTGTTTGTTTCTGCAGGTGTTGTTTCTCTTGCAATGCTAGCATTTTTCTTCTTCATAGAGAATTTTAAGGTATGGGAACATACACCCGAAGACCCGGATGCTCCCATAAAGGTTAAACCAAAATTTAATTCATTTAATATTTACTTGGGACCTACTAAGGTTGTTAACCGTACTAAATTTTCATTTATGTTCGTTTTTGCATTTGCTATAAGTTTTGCCTTAATATCCGGAACTGAAATTGCAAACAAAGGAATAGTAAAGATTCCTGTAAGTAAATCACGTGGTGGCGATACATTGCTGATTGATGGAAACAGAAATAACTATGGAGTAATTTTCAAGCATGTTTTTCACCAGCAAAAAGGTATTACATGCGAGCAATGCCATCACATGAACAAGCCGGGAGACAAAGCCACCGGCTGTTACGAATGTCATGGTGATATGTATAATGAAGGTGATGCTTTCAGGCATGATTGGCATGCTTCATCACAAGGAGCAAATTTATCATGCTCCGAGTGCCATGCTTCAAATATCAGCAAAGGGAAAGATTTTAAAGAAGCTGCAATGCAATCGTCAAATGAAAATCTTGCTATAAAAAAATGCGAAGAATGTCATAAAGAATTAATTCCTGTTGATGCTACAATCAGGCAGATTAAATCATACATAACTCTCTCTTATACTGATGCTTTACATAACAAATGTATAGGTTGCCACGAAGAGAAGTTGAAATCGGATTCATTGATTAAAGCTAACAATCCTGACTTGACTAAATGTTCCAAGTGTCATCATGAAGTTCAAAAATTTATTTATGAAAGAAAATTATTCGAAAAATTCGAAAACAACAAATGGGTAGTATTGCCGAATAAATTTGACCGGTAGATAGGTTAAACTTGCAGATATAAGTATTGCATAACTTATTAAATATGCTAACTCATCATTGTCATGCTATATTGTTAAAGTATTCAGTACAAAGATAAATACTAAATTTATATAGGATTGTCGATAGCTAATTTTGATAATTTAATAAAAATGTTATTGGCATATGACAATAATGTATTATTTTTGTATCTTCATTAAACTTGAAATAAAAATTTTGGCTAATTAAAGGTAGAATAAGAGCAAGGTTAAAAAAAAATGAAAAAAATAATAATAATTTTAGCACTAATTGGCTTAGCAATTATAATAGCATTTGGGGTGCTGTCAGAGAGGGATTATGATGCAACGATTTTGATGAATTTAAATGAGAAATATTCGAAGAAGCATATTCCTTCAGTTGACCACACAAAATTTGCGGTTCTCCGACAGAAGTTTACAACACCACAAGAGATAACTGAGGCATGTGTAAGTTGCCATAATTTAAGTGCCGGTGAAATTATGAAGTCAAACCATTGGAATTGGGAGAGAGAGGAATATATACAAGGACGAGGGATAGTATATATCGGTAAGAAAAATGCGATGAATAATTTTTGCATTGGAACAAAAGGTAATGAAGAAAGTTGTGCAAAATGTCATATAGGATTTGGTATGGATTCAAAGGGTAAGATATTTACGGATTCGACTAATATAGATTGCTTGGTATGCCATGATAATACCGAGACATATGTGAAGGCACAGGAAAAAGGGGGTGCACCGGTTGCGACATTAGATTTTAATATTATTGCCGAAGGAGTAGGTAAGCCCAAGCGAACGAATTGCGGAGTTTGCCATTTTTATGGTGGTGGTGGAAATAATGTGAAGCATGGAGATTTGGAGGAAGCAATGTTTGAACCTACTAAGAATATTGATGTACACATGGGAGTGGACGGTTTGAATATGCAGTGTATAGACTGCCACGTTAGTGACAGACACATATTATCAGGTAAACTATTTTCATTTGCATCGACTTGTGGGGACAGAAATTCTTGCGAACAATGCCATACGATTTATCCTCATGAAGAGGATATGTTAAATAAACATACCCTAAAAGTTGCTTGTGAAAGCTGCCATATACCAACATATGCAAAAGTAAATGCTACTAAGATGTTTTGGGATTGGTCTCAGGCAGGTAAATTGAGGAATGGGCAGCCATATACCGAGGAGGACAGCATGGGTAATCATTCTTATATGTCTATCAAGGGGAAATTTGTATGGAAGAAGAATGTAAGACCAGATTATATTTGGTTTAATGGAACTGCATCTCATTACTTAGAGGGAGATAAAATTGATGATATAACGAAGCCGGTAATATTGAATAAATTAAATGGTTCGTACGAAGATGATGAATCTAAAATTGTTCCGGTAAAGATCCACGGCGCAAAACAACCATTTGACCCGGTAAATCGAATTCTGATTCAGCCGAAATTATATGCTGAGAAAAAAGGTGAGGGGGCATTTTGGAAAGATTTTAACTGGCAAACAGCTTCAGAGGTTGGGATGAAAGATGCAAACTTACCTTTTAGCGGAAAGATTTCTTTCATTAAAACAGAGATGTATTGGCCAATAAATCATATGGTAGCTCCAAAAGAAGAAGCAGTGAAATGCAATGAATGTCATACGAGAAACGATTCCAGACTAGCAGGATTGAAGGATTTTTATATGCCCGGGAGGGATTACTCAAAAGCAGTTGAGACAAGCGGTATTATGCTGATTTTACTTTCATTTATAGGAGTTATTGTGCATGGAGGGATTAGGATAATAAATTCGATTAAAGTCAAAAGAGGTATTAAATGAGCAAGAAACTATACATCGTTTATAGGTCATTCGAGAGATTTTGGCATTGGATGCAAGCTTTGTTAATATTTTTTCTGGCATTTTCAGGATTTGAGATACATGGGCTGTATACATTCTTCGGATTTGAAAATGCTGTTAAATATCATAGTATGGCCGCATATATGTTTATAATATTGATAATATTCGCAATATTCTGGCATCTTACAACAGGTGAATGGAAACAGTATATACCAACGTTTGAGAATATGAAGCAACAATTGAATTATTATATTTTTGGAATATTTAAAAATGCTCCACATCCAACAAAGAAAACTGTTTTAAGTAAATTAAATCCCTTACAAAAACTAACATACTTTGGACTGAAGATAATAGTAATACCTGTAATAGTAACATCGGGATTATTATATATGTTTTACAGGTATCCAACAAGCCGAGGAATCCAGGCAATGAATATTCAATCGTTGGAGATAATTGCCATTTTGCATACAATAGCGGCATTTATCTTGGTAGCATTCATTATAGTTCACCTTTATTTGATTACAACAGGAGAAACAATAACATCTAATTTAAAAGCGATGTTGACCGGATACGAGGAATTGGAAGATGAGACAGAGAAAGACAAGACAGAAAGTTTTACAAATGAAATTACTACATCAACTTTGGAGAATAAATAGCAATGGAAGAAAAGAAATATATGAATCCTTATCTTGCAGGTGTGCTTTTAGGTATTCTGCTAATTGCAACAATTTATATAACAGGTAGAGGATTAGGAGCTAGCGGTGCCGTTAAAAGTTTTACGGTTGCTACAATTGAGAAAGTAGCTCCCTCACATACTGAATCAACAAAATTTTATAAGGAATATTCGAAGGAGCATACAGGTAGTCCTTTAATGAACTGGCTGGTTTTTGAAGTAATAGGAGTAGTGATAGGTGCATTCATATCCGGATTAATCTCAAATAGACTCAATTTAAAATTAGAGAAAGGTCCAAGAACAACAACAAGAATCAGAATCTATGGAGCTATTATAGGAGGTGTTCTTTGGGGATTTGGTTCTCAACTTGGCAGGGGATGCACCAGTGGTGCGGCTTTGAGTGGTATGGCGGTGATGTCAACAGGTGGTATTATTACAATGTTCGCCATATTTGGCGGTGCATATGGATTTGCTTACTTTTTTAGAAAATTTTGGATTTGATAAGGAGAAAATACAATGGGACCATTAGTTCCTGATATAATAGGTGGTGACTTAAATTTTATTATTGCATTATTAATAGGAATATTATTTGGAGCAATACTTGAGCAAGCTGGATTTTCAACATCAAAAAAATTAGTCGGTTTATTTTACGGTTATGATTTTACAGTCTTAAGAGTTTTCTTTACAGCAGGTATAGTAGCTATGATTGGAATTATGGCTCTTGCACATTTTGGATTGATAGACATAAGTCTGATTTACATTAATCCAACATTTCTTTGGTCGGCAATTGTTGGCGGATTAATTATGGGCTTAGGATTCGTAATTGGAGGATTTTGTCCCGGGACGAGTGTTTGTGCAGCAGCAATCGGGAAAATTGATGCAATGATATTCATTGCTGGTGCAGCAATTGGAGTATTCATTTTTGCTGAAGGATATCCACTTTTCGAAGGATTTTACAAAGCAGCAAACTGGGGGAATCCCCGTCTTTTTGAAACATTGGGAATGTCTCAATCCTTGTTTGCATTTTTATTAACATCCGTTGCATTGTTGGCATTTGTTTTTACATCTATAATTGAAAACCGTGTAAATGGAATTAAGAAGCCCGTAATTCGCTTTACACCTTATTATATAGGTTTAGGTGTAATCGGATTATTGATAGCTCTTTCTTCATTTATTTTTCCTGAAAGAAAAGCAGATTTATTAAAAATGGTAGAAGACAAAAATTTTGTACAATCTTATAAATTAAATGAGATCACATCTGATGAACTGGCTTGCAGGATAATGAGTGATGATAAAAGAGTGCAAATAATAGATTTTAGACCGTTAAAGGAATATGAGAAATTAAATTTGCCAAAATCTACTTTATTTTTATTAGATAATTTATTTGAAAAAGAGCCAAATAAAATATTGACTCTCCGGCACAAAGTGAATGTTTTTGTTGCAGAGGATGAATTGAGTGAGAGAAAAATTGCTGTTATTGCCAGTGAACTTGGTTATAAAAATATTAGAATATTAAAAGGAGGTCTTAAAGAATTCAAAGACTTAATTTTAAATCCAAAACTAACAGGTGATACGACAAATAAAGAAGCAAGAGACACTTATCGTTTCAGAATGAGGGCAAGTCTAATTGTTCCGGATTTAATCAAAAAAAATAAAGCTACCGGACCTGTTAAGAAAAAACAAAAACGTGTTGTTGGAGGTTGTTAGTCAGTTACATGAAAAATAAGATATTTTTTTGTAAATATAAAATTTTATTGTATATTTGTTATTGGCTTATGCCAATAATGATTATTTAATAAAGAAGGAGAATGAAATATGCCCAGACCACATAAATGCAGGAAAATATTTTCCAATCCCGATGTTGTTTTTTTTAAACCTGCAGGAATTATGATGCAGAAATTGGAGGAAGTTATTTTAACTCTTGATGAATTTGAAGCAGTTCGCCTTGCAGACTATGAGGACCTTTATCAGGAAAAAGCTGCGGAAAAGATGAATATTTCGAGGCAAACATTTGTCAATATTATTAATTCCGCTCATAAAAAAATTGCAGATTTTCTTATAAATGCTAAAGCGCTTCAAATTAATGGGGGAGTCATAGAATTGCAAAAAGAAGAGGAAAGGCATTTTCTCTGCTATGAGTGTAAGGATGTATTTAATGTCCCGTTTGGAATACCCAGACCGGCTCAATGTCCAAAATGCGGTAGTTCAAACGTTCATCGCTCCGATGATGAAAGAGGTAGAGGACGTCATAGTTGCCGGCAATATAAAAAAGGAGTTAAAAAGGGAGAAAAGATATGAGACAAAAAACACAAAATATGGGTGCCGGTGGTTACTGCATTTGCCCGAAATGTGGCAAAAAAGTTCTTCATAAAGCAGGTCTGCCTTGTCAGCAAATACTTTGTCCTAAATGTAATACAAAAATGCTTAGGGAAGGCTCTGAACATCACCTTTTATTTTTAACTAAAAACAAGAAACAGGTTCCATAATGTTATGGATTATAATAAATATTGGTGGATATATAACAATATTAAATACTTTTGTTCTTAATTTTTATGTAAAATATAGGTCAATTTATACTTAAAAATGTTCAATAAACTTGTACCAATATTGATATTATTTATTGTAGTAGTTGGAAAAATGTCCGGAAAAGAAATAAATAAAGAAGAAATTAAACAAATTCCAGAAGTGAGATTGACCGTTGTTTACGATAACAAATCGAAGGTCAAAGGATTAGACGCCGATTGGGGCTTTGCTTGTTATATTGAATTCGGAGAAACAAAGCTCTTATTTGACACAGGAGATGATGGTAAAATTCTACTGAATAATATGAAAATACTTGATATTAATCCTGAAGAAATTGGGTTATTATTTTTATCTCATGAACATCACGACCATACAGGTGGTTTAAAGGCATTCCTAAAAAAGAATCCAAAAGTAAAAATATATTTCCCGCAATCATTTCCTGATAAATTAAAGGAAAAGTTCAAAGAATCAGGAACTGTTCCGATACCTATAGCTTCATTTTTGGAAATTCAACCGAATGTATTCACACTCGGAGAATTTGAAGGTACTACACCTGAACAAGCACTTGCTATTCGTAGCTCAAAAGGGATTATTATTATTACCGGTTGTGCTCATCCGGGTATCATAAACATTATTGAAAAAGCAAAAGAGAGCTTTAAAAATGAAAGTATATATCTTGTATTAGGTGGATTCCATCTGTACAAATCAAGTAATAAGGAAATTGAGGAAGTTATTGAAAAACTCTTGGATTTGAGTGTGGTAAATGTAGCTCCTACTCATTGTACAGGGAATAAAGCACACAAAATGTTCAAGAAAAAATATGGTAATTATTATATTGAAATTGGTGCCGGTAAGATAGTAACAATTGAAAAATAATTTGTTTTTAAAATAATTTAAAGGAGAAGAACAATGGAAACATTAGCAGAACAACAAGTATCAATGCCAAGAATTGGTGATAATGCACCTGAATTTAAGGCAGTCACAACACAGGGAGAAATTAACTTCCCTGCTGATTATAAAGGAAATTGGGTTATTTTATTCAGTCATCCGACTGATTTTACTCCCGTATGTACTTCAGAATTTATGACCTTTGCCACTTTGGAAGATAAATTCGCCGAAGCTAATTGCAAACTTGTAGGTCTTTCAATCGATGGATTATACAGTCACATTGCCTGGTTGCGGACCATAAATGAAAAAATAGAATATAAGGGAATGAAAAATGTTGAAGTTAAATTTCCTTTAATCGAAGACATTACTATGAATATTGCCAAAAAATATGGGATGATTCAGCCCGGAGAAAGCTCCACAAAGGCAGTGAGGGCGGTATTCTTTATTGACCCAAAAGGGATTATTCGCACAATAATTTATTATCCTTTAAGCTTAGGTCGTAACTTTGATGAACTATACAGAGTTATTATCGCTTTGCAAGCCGCTGATGAATTTGGTATAGCAACACCTGCTGACTGGAGACCCGGTGATGATGTTATTATTTCACCTGCCGGTTCTTGCAATTCAGCAAAAGACCGTGTTGACGGTAAAGAAGAAGGATTGGACTGCAAGGATTGGTTCTTTTGTACAAAAAAAATTGATAAAGACACTATATTAAATAAGATATTAAAAAAATAAAAGGAATTAATAAGAGGAAATAATATGAAAATTTGCATTCCAACAGAAGAACAAAAAGGTTTAGAGTCCATGGCTTATGGACATTTTGGCAGTGCCCCTTTTTTTGTAATCTATGATACACTTACCAATGATTTTGAAGTATTGAACAATGGAAATTCAGAGCATGAACATGGACAATGCAATCCAATTCAACCATTAAGAGAAAAAGCTGTTGAAGCAGTCGTTGTTGCTGGTATGGGCGCCAGGGCTTTAATGAATTTGAATAATATGGGCATTCAGGTATTCAGAACATCAGAGAGTAAAAGTATAAAGGAGATCATATCAGGTTTTGATATGCAAAAAATGCAGAGACTAACTGTTGATAATAGTTGTAGCCAGCATAATTGCCATTAGTGTTTTACGGGGAGTAATCTTTCGGTGCTCCCCAATTTTTCTAAATTAGAACCAAGAAGTTTTTCATTAAACAACCAAGTAAAAATGAATTCTTAGAGATAAGGAGAACAGCAGTAGTTGTCGGCTTACTACTGAAAGCAGCAATTCTACGGGTATAAATAGCTATCTGATTTACCTCAGTTCTTTTTTAAAAAGGGGAAGTAATAAAAAAGATATGGGCGTCTGTATATTTGTTCGGTATTAAGTATCAAATTTTTTAAACAATCAATGTCTGCTACAGCGTAAAACGGACAAACGGTTAAAAAATAAATGAAATTATAATATAAATTTTCTTTGAGTTTTCTTAGGCATAAATGACCGGAATATTAATAAATTAATAATACACTTTTATTTGAATCGCATTTACACTATAGTAAACAACATGCTATCTCATTAATTTACAATGTATGAGTGTAAAAATTTCTGCACTCGGTTAATTAAGGAAATTATAAAATTACTATTGAAACAATATCAAATTTAATTTATTATCTACATTTTGCACTTTTCCCTTTTTTTTAAAACAGTAATCCATATTATATAATGCTTACATTAATTGTTTGGTGTTAACATTAGAGGATTAAAATAATCGCAAGGTCAGTAATCAAATTAATCATACGGGATTTTTTTGAAAACATACTATGTCGTTAACAATGTTTAATCACTCATAAAAATTGGATATAATTACAACATAGAGATTACATTAATTTTTTTACATTTGTTATACCAAAAGAACTCTCTTATTTTTTAATACTTTATATATTGAAAAAGTGAAATTGTCTGAACTTTGATTTCTTTGATTTTTGTGATTTATATGATTTGAAAACTCAGCTGCTT
Organism: bacterium; assembly: GCA_043804925.1. GTDB lineage: Bacteria > Bacteroidota > Ignavibacteria > Kapaibacteriales > UBA2268 > ChocPot-Mid. Next base: position 57,232 of record JAZDIP010000008.1, read on the forward strand.
TGCGTGAATTTTAAAAAACCACCAAGACACTAAGTTCATATAGTTACACTATGAAAAACGGAGAGCAGAGAACTGATAACAGAAGACGTAAGAAATAAACAAATAGATTTTTAATAGTTATTTTGGAATGCTGTATGGACAAACATGTAACTCAACAAACAGACATATTGGTTGTTGGAGCCGGTATAGCGGGAATATCAGCAGCTCTTGAAGCTGCAGAAACAGGCTATTCCGTTGTGCTTTTAGAGAAAAGACCTTATATAGGTGGCAGAGTGGCACAACTAAACCAATATTTCCCGAAAATGTGTCCACCCACATGCGGGTTGGAAATTAACACCAGAAGAATAAAGGATAATCCCTTAATCAAACTTTATACTTTAGCCGATTTAAAATCGGTCGAAGGTAAGGCAGGAGATTATAATGTAACAGTCAATGTAAAACCACGATATATCAAAGATGATGTTAGTGACGAAGAACTTGAAATCTGTGCAAAAAATTGTCCTGTGGAAATCCCCGATGAATTCAATTACGGACTTAACAAAACAAAAGCAATTAATCTGCCTTCAAATAATGTTTTTCCGATGAAATATGTTTTTCAAAAAGACGGACTTTCGGAAGAACAGGTAAAACAGGTTAAATCTGCTTGTGGCAATTGTATTGATTTAGACCAGCATGAAGAGATGATTGATATTAAAGCTAAAGTTATTATTTATGCTAGCGGATGGAAACCATATGAAGCTAATAATTTAGAAATATTAGGTTATAAGGATTATCCGAATGTTATTACCAATGTCGAGATGGAACGGTTTGCCTCTCCGAGCGGTCCGACAAGCGGGGTAATTAAAATTCCAGGATTGGAAAAAGAAATAAAGCGAATTGCATTTGTACAATGTGCAGGTTCACGTGACGAAAACCATCTTGAATATTGCTCTTCAATCTGCTGTCTTGCTTCGATGAAACATGCAAGATTTTTAAGGGAACAATATCCCGATTCGGAAATATATTTCTTTTATATTGATATACGTTCTCCCGGTGCCTTGGAAGATTTTTATAACGAAACAAAAGAAGACAAAAAAATCCAGTGGCACAGAGGTAAGGTTGCAAAAGTATTTAGGCAAACGGCAGACAGCAGAAGGCAGACAGAAACTTTTGAATTAATTGTTGAAGCAGAAGATACATTAACAGGCAAACTAAAGCAGACAGCGGTTGACTTGGTCGTACTGGCTACCGGAATGCAACCCGAAATTAATGGTCAATTAGGCAAAGATATTATTGATGAAAATGGATTTATTAAAACGGATAAAGCGGATTCAATAATAGGTTGCGGGGTTGCAACGGGTCCGAAGGATGTTGCAGGATGTGTGCAGGAAGCCACAGGTGCAGTTATGAAAGCTATTCACATTATCAAGGGGGGCATATAATATGGCTGACGAGAAAAAAATTGGTGTATATATATATTCAGGTGATGAAATCGGTGAAGCTGTTGATTGTAATCTATTGACTGAAAAAATCAAAGAAGACAGTAGTATAATTGTTTGTAAAGTAATGAAAAACCTTTGTACAAAGAAAGGTGCCGATGAAATTCGCAAAGATATTGCAGGAGAAGGATTGGATGCAATCGTCATTGGAGCAAGCTCTCCGAGATACCATTGCGATATTTTCGATTTTGAAAATATTATCATGGAAAGGGTGAATTTGCGTGAGGGAGTTGCATGGACACATGAACACAAAGACCAGCATACATTTGACCTTGCTCTCGATTATATGAAAATGGGAATTGAAAAAGCAAAAATGGTTGGCATTCCCGAACCAATGATATTGGATATTAATGAGACGGTTATGGTTGTTGGTGGCGGGGTAACGGGTATGAATTCAGCTATTGCCGCAGCCAAAGCGGGTTATTCGGTTGTACTGGCTGAGAAAGCTCCCGAGTTGGGTGGATTCTATCGAAAACTGTATAAGCTAACTCCACGTAAGGCACCCTATTATTCATTAGAACCAAACACATGTGAAGCATTGATTGCTGAGGTCGAGTCAATGCCAAAGATAAAAGTTTTTACAAATTGCATTATCGAAGAAACATCGGGTCAACCGGGAATGTTCGATGTTAAAGCAAAAGTAAATGGAGAAGACATAGGATTTCAGGTTGGTACTATTGTTCAGGCAACCGGATGGCAACCATATGATGCAAATAAACTCGGACATTTGGGTTATGGGAAATTCAAAAATGTTGTTACAAATATCGAGATAGAAGAATTAGCTAACAATGGCGGAATAAAAAGAAAATCCGATGGCGGAGATATTAAGAGTATAACATTTATTCAATGTGCTGGTTCGAGAGACCCGGAACATTTGCCATATTGCTCTAATGTCTGTTGCATGAGTTCGCTGAAACAGGCAATGTATGTCAGGGAGAAATATCCGAATGCTGCGGTATATATTATATACAAAGATGTCAGGACACCAGGTAACTACGAGAAATTTTACAAAAGAGTTCAAAACGAAGACAGCATTTTCCTGACTAAAGGTGAAATTGTCAATATGTCAGAAAATGAAGACGGAACTATAACTCTCGATGTTGACAACACATTGCTTGACGAAAAGATTTCCATAAAAAGCGACATGGTTGTTTTGGCAACTGGATTAGTTCCATCTTCCGGTCCTGAAAGAGTGCAAGCAGCAGCCAAAGAGGAAGAAAAGAAAGAAGGAGATGTAGTAAAAGAAGAAGTTTCTGTTGCTAAGATTCTCGATATTCCGAAAGAACCGGTTCTGAATTTGAAATATATTCAGGGACCTGAATTACCAACTTTACACTATGGTTTTCCCGATTCTCATTATATTTGTTTCCCTTATGAAACAAGAAGAACGGGAATTTATGCTGCAGGTGCCGTACGCGCTCCTATGGATATTGCAACAGCAAAAAATGACGCTTATGGTGCGGCATTAAAAGCGATTCAATGTATTGAAAATATACGCAAAGGAACTGCTGTTCATCCTAGAAGCGGCGATAAAACATATCCCGATTTCTTTTTCCAAAGATGTACACAGTGCAAGCGTTGTACCGAAGAATGTCCATTTGGTGCTTTACAGGAGGATGTAAAAGGGACTCCCCAACCGAATCCAAACAGATGCAGAAGATGCGGTATTTGTATGGGTGCCTGTCCTGAAAGGATAATCAGTTTCAAGAATTATTCTGTGCAGATTATTTCCGGAATGATTAAATCAATTTATATACCGACTGAAGAGGAAGACGGAGTAGCTACTCCAAGGATAATTGCTTTCATGTGCGAAAACGATGCATATCCTTCACTTGATATAGTAGCAAGAAAAAGAATTCAAATTTCTCCGTATTTCAGGATAATTCCTGTCAGATGTCTTGGTTCAGTCAGTACAAGCTGGATTGCAGATTCATTGTCGCAAGGATTTGACGGAGCTTTACTCATTGGGTGTAAATACGGTGAAGATTACCAATGTCACTTTATCAAAGGAAGTGAACTTGCAAATACAAGAATGGAAAATGTTCAGGAAAAACTGAAGCAATTGGTTCTCGAGCCGGAAAGAGTTGAACTGCACATGCTGTCGCTCGATGAATATGACAAGTTACCTGAAATAATGAACAAATTTGCGAAGACGATAGAGGACATTGGACCGAATCCGTATAAGGAAATGTAGCTTCGCAATGTAAAATGTAAAATGAATTAGTTTTGTAAAACTCTGTGTGACTCTGTGAATTCTCAGTGGAACTCTGTGTAATTGAGTTTATTATATTGAAAATTTAGAATTAAATATTGAATGAAAATTGAAAATTGTAAAATTGAAAATTCCTTATAAAGGATAACCGATAACGAAAATAAATTATATTAAGAATATTATGGGAGTTAATTAATGGCTACGAAAGCAGAACTTGAGACACGTGAAGCTGACTGTAAATCTGTTGAAGATTTTTGCAAATTGGCAATGGAAGCTTTGTCAGAGCCTAAAGATGAAGCGTATGCAAAAGAACTTTTAAGTTCAGCGGAGGGTGATTGCTCGATGCCAAAAGATTATATTTGCGTTGCTGAAGTTTATGTAAAATTAGGCAACAAAGAATCTGCCGAAGAAATGTATGAAGAAGCGGAAGATTCTTGTTTCGAACCAATGGAAACCGCTCAACTTGGTCATAGTATAGCTTTGTTTTTGGGAGATAAAGATAAAGCCAAAGAACTTTTAGAAAGTGCCGCTAATTCAGCCAAGAAAGTCAATGAAATTCTTGCAATTTCAAATTATGTGCAATCAGACTTAGGTGATGCTGAATTGGTAAAGCAACTTCTTGGAAAAGTCGAAGGACAGTTAAAAGAACTAAAAGATTATGTTGAGTTGGCAAAAACAATCATCAAAGAATCCGGCGATAAAGAAACTGCTAAAGCGTTCTTTTCAAAATTTGGAAAAAAAGTTGACAGTATAAGCGAAACTGTCGAGTACGCCAATGCTATTATTGAGTTATTCGATGATAAGGAATTGGCAAAATCTGCTCTCGAAGATGTAGAGGATGATGCACAGTTTACAAAAGAATATGTTATGCTGGCAAAAGGTTATATGTCTTTGGGTGATACAGAAAAAACTAAAGAATTGCTCGAAAGCGGAAAAGAGTTTGCAATGACCGGCGAAGAAAATATTGATTTGGCTAATGGATATTGGAGCTTATTCAAGGATAAAACAGCTGCTGCTGAAGGTTATGAAAAGGGTTTGAACGATATCAGCGATAAGGACAAACTCCTCGCGTTCGCAAAAACTATTGCTGTTGACATGGATAATACAGACCTTGCGAAAAAGTTTTATCAAAGGGCTGAAAGCAAAATGACAAGTGCAAAGGATTTGACTTCATTGGCTCAAGCCGCTGTTGATGTTCTTAATGACAAGGACTATGCAAGAGGTATTTACGAAAGAGCCGAGCAGAGCATGGAAACACCCCAGGATTTGATGCTGCTTGCGATAGATATAATCAAGAATCTTGATGACAAGCCCAAAGCAAAGGATGTTTATATAAAAGCTCACAGCAAGATTGAAAAATTCCCGCTATACCTTGAGTTATTTGATGCTGTCATTTCTAATATTGACGATAAAGAATTAGGAAAAAGCATTCTCGAAACTGCAGAAAAAATAACTGTGACAACACTTGAATTATTACAATTGACAACAAAATCTTATGATGTTTTGCAGGACACAGACTATGCAGCAAAATTGTTGGCGATTGCCGAGGAAGTTGTAACGAACCTGAACGAGATGAAAGATGTAAACAAGACTGTGAAAGAAAAATTTTCTAATGATGCCGATTGGATTAAGCGGGTAGATGAAAAACTCGATAAAAGAGAAAAGAACCAGGATAAATATGATGCTTATCAAAAGAGGGAAACTTCTGCAAAGACTTTCAAAGATTTGAGATTGATTGTTGACGACATGATGGCTGAACTTGACGATAAATACTACGCTCAGAAGCTGTTGAGAGCTGCTTTGGATAAACTGAACTCACAGCAATTCAATATTGACAATTACAGGAAGCTGGTACAGTCAATAGCTAAATATCTTATTGATAATAATTGGATAAAATCAATTTTAAATAATTTAATTGATAACAAAGCAAAATTCTTTTTCGATTTCTGTGGACTTTGCCGGATAGCCATCGAGGAAACACCCGATAAGGATATGGGCAAAAAACTTGCTGTAAGTTATTTGAAAAACTTCGAAGGAAAAATTGATGCTAATCCCAATAAGACAGCATATAATTATACGGACCTTGCAAAAGCCGTGAATCATCTAACAGGGGATAGTAACTGGTCCGTAAATTTATTAGAAAAAGCTGCACAAACGGATGCTGATTACCTTGCATTTTCTTATATGGCATATCTTGCAAAAGTATTTCAGAATGAAGATTTATCCCGGACATATCTTGAACGAGGAACTGAGAAGCTTGAAACAGCAATCCAATACCATAAATTTGCAGAGAGATTAAAAGCATTGAATTTCAGTAATGATGAAATTAAAAAGCTTTATGCTTGCGGAAGCAAACTGAGTAATGCAAATGAAAAATTACTTTGGGCTGAAGGAATTGTTGATTTATTAGACGATAAAGACTGGGCAGTAAAAGCTTACAAAGAAATTGCCTCTAACTTCAAAGCAGCAAACGACAAAGAAATATTTGAGGTCAGCAGGAAGATAAGATTAGAAGGGAAATTCTGTTAATATGAAATAAGCTATTAAAAAAATCAACCTGCAGGTTAATCTTCAGGTTGATTTTTATTTTTTGTATCCTTCAACAATCTCAGGATGACTGCTTTAGAACATAGAAAAAATAATATAGAACATAGACTATATCAAATAATTAATTCCTAATTTATGATTAGTTTTTGATGACTATTTTTCGAAAAGCTATTTATAACTTTATTTTTTCAAATATTATTTTGGTTTTTCGCTAAAAGAAGTGGGCAATTATAGTCTAATTTTCCAGTAATAATAAAATCCAATTAGAAAAGTATTTTTTTATCAATCTTCAATTTCATTTTTTCAATTAAGATTACTTCATCCCAATAAATCGGGGATACACAACGACAGATAATTTGAGTGTTTGTGTCCAAGAGCACAGTTTTTGAACAGAAAAAAAACAATAGTTCATTAACAGGAAAAAAGACAACAGGTCATTGCGAGGAACGCAGTGACGAAGAAATCTATTCTATTTTACCCACTAGAAATAATCAAGAAACAGTTTTTTTCTAAGAATTAATGTCTTCCAGTTTTTTTCTTTCCGATTCGGAAAGCATATCACCCAAAGAAAAAGTACTTTCATTAGATGTTTTTGGCTTACTTTGCTGCCTTTTTTCCTGGGCAGGTTTTGGCTCTGGTTCCTTTAAAACCTCTTTCGGCATTAATATCAAGGATTGGTTTTCAGGATTTAAGTCGGCAACGGTAACAATAAGTTTATCACCTGATTTGAAAGGAATTCTGTTGCCTTTCATAAACATCTTCATCTTGCTTCTCGGCATAAATCCGTCAATATCCTTCATTAGACTTATAACCGCCCCCTGTGGAATAATTTGCAATACAGTTCCTTCATGCTCGGAACCGACTTTAAGTTTCTCGATAAGTTCGGGCCAGGGATTCGGGAAAATTCTTTTATAGCTCAAAGTAGCGTTTTCTTTTTGTTCCGAAATAGTAATAATTTCTACTTCAACGGTCTGTCCGATATCAAACAAGTCAACAGCACGCAGACCTCTTTTAGTCCAGGAAAGTTCGTTATTGCGCAACAATCCGTCAATTCCAGGTTTCAATTCGAGGTAGGCACCGAATTCGGTCAATCTCTTAACGATACCGCTAACTTTCATTCCTGCTTGAAATTCTTGTTCAATTCCTTTCCAGACAGATTCTTCGAACTCTTTACTGCTTAATCCGATTTTTCTTCTGTCTTTGAAAATTTCTATAATTCTTGCTTTAATTTCCTGTCCCTTTTTGAAACGGTCTTTAGGATTGACAACATGTGTTTTAGAAAGCTGTGAAACATGAATGAGACCTTCCAAACCGTCAAAATCAACAAATACACCAAATGGTACAATTGACGAAACCTTACCTTCTACGACATCGCCGACCTGAATTTTTTCCCACATCTCTTTTACAAGTAGTTTTTTCCTGCTTACTATAACGGCTTTTCTTCCTTGGTCGAATTCTTGAAATTCGTGGACGAATACATCTATTTTTTGTCCGACAAAACTTTGAATATATTCTTCGGAAGGATTCTTCTTTAAAATCAAATGTGAAGTCGGAAGAAACAAAGGGATATCTTTGTAATGCACACGCAAACCTCCGCGGATACGTGCTTTTACTTCGACTTCGACTGTTTCCCTTTTTCCTATTTTACTTTTCAATTCGGAAAAGATTAAGTCAAAATATTTTTGTCTCGCACTGCGAATAGCTTCTTTTTCGGATTCTTTTTTCTCTTCTTCATCATTTGTTAAATCAGTTACTTCAGTTTGGGCAATTGCCGGTTCTTCCGTAATTGCCGGTTCGGTTTCCTCATCTTCTATTTTATTATCATTGGTTTGACTTGTTTCAACGTCAGCGGGTTCCGGTATGGCACTTTCATCTGTAACCGAAGAAGAAACTTCCGGCATTTCTTCCGCTTGTTCGTGAGAAACTGCAGGTTCTTTTTCTGTAGTTATTTCTTCCGGAATTTCTATTTTTTGCTCTTTACTTATTTCTGTTCGTTCATCCGGCTTTTTTTCAATTTCAGATTCATCAAGAAAGCTAAAAACCGGTTTGGCAGATTCCATCTCCACGGTTGATTGCACAGGTTCGGTAATTTGTACCTGTTCCTGAGAACCTGATTTTTCAGTTACATCAATTTCTTCAGTTGATTCGTTGGAATCATTTTCTTCAACCTCTAGGCTCTCCAAATTACTTTGCAAATCATCTTCATTCGGAAGAACTTGAGATTCGTTTAGTAAAGCGTCCTGACTGTCATTTTTTTCAATCACTGATTCGGAAGCAATATCCAAATCTTTTTGTGTTACATCGTTATCCATATCACACCTACCTTAATTTTGAACACCTTTCCGGGATTCTGAATCGGAAACCGGAAAGGTATGGTTAATACAACATACTCGTTTTCGAATATTTTATTTAAAAGCAAAAATGTATTTGCATAGATTACTAAAATAGTAAATATTTTTTAATTAATATAATTCTTAAGAAAAGTTGAGATATGAATGTCTGTAAGAACTATCAACCGAAAGACAGAAGAACAAAAGAACTTTCGACTATTGACTAACGACTATTGACTAACGACAAAAGTCAATAATATCACCAATTTTTGTAAATTTGTATTTTGGAATAAGTTAATTTATTTTTTTAAGTTTAAAAGGAAATCAGATGCTGTCGAGATATAAAAGTTATCAAACAATAGAAAATTTATCGCAGGTTGTCGGGGAAGAAGTTACTCTAAGGGGCTGGGTATATAATATTCGCAGTAAAGGCAAATTGCATTTTATAATTTTAAGAGACGGTACGGGAATTTGCCAGTGTGTTGTTTTTAAAGATAATGTTAACGAAAATGTTTTTGAATCGGCAAAATCATTAACACAGGAATCATCAATATTGATTTCAGGGCTCGTTAAAAAAGATGAGCGTTCTTCGGGAGGTTTTGAAATTGACGTGAAAGATATTAATATAATTCAAATTACACAAGACTACCCGATTACACCTAAAGAGCATGGAGATGCTTTTTTGATTGAGCACAGGCATTTGTGGCTTCGTTCTTCCAAACAGCATGCTATAATGCGGGTGCGTGCCGCTGTTATCAAAGCAATTCGGGATTTCTTCGATGGCAATGGATTCAAATTAATGGATTCACCTTTACTGACACCAAACGCTTGCGAAGGTACTTCTACTTTATTTGAAACTGATTATTTTGATTTTGGAAAAGCATACTTATCACAGTCGGGGCAACTTTATGCAGAAGCGTCAGCACTTGCTTTAGGCAAGGTTTACACATTTGGTCCTACTTTCAGGGCTGAACGCTCCAAAACAAGAAAACATCTTACAGAATTTTGGATGGTTGAACCGGAGATGGCATTTTTCGATATTAATGACGACATGGATTTGGCTGAAGATTTGGTTGAGTTTATTGTGCATTATGTTCTAAAAACATGCCCGAAAGAGTTAGTAACTCTCGAAAGAGATACAAGGCATCTTGAAATTATCAAAAGACCTTTTTACCGGATAAGCTATACCGAAGCTGTTGATTGGTTAATAACAAACAAAATTCCTTTAAAGAAAAATATTGAAGGCCAGGAAGTTGATATTCATCCTTTTCCTTGGGGCGAAGATTTCGGAACGGTTCAGGAAGAAGCACTAATGGAACAATTCGACAAACCCTGTATTATTCACAGATACCCGACCGAAGCCAAAGCTTTTTATATGAAGCAAGACCCGGAAAACAAAAAAGTTGTTCTTGCTATGGATATGTTGGGGCCTGAAAAAGCAGGCGAAATAATTGGCGGAGCACAGCGTGAAGACGATTACGATTTGCTTTTGGAAAGAATCATACATCACCAACTCCCGGTCGAAGAATTTCAATGGTATTTGGATTTGAGAAAATATGGTTCAGTGCCTCACAGCGGTTTTGGCTTGGGAGTAGAGCGCGTTGTCAAGTGGATTACAGGTGCTAAGCATATTAGGGAAGTTATTCCATTTCCAAGAATGATATACAGAATTACTCCCTAAATAAATGGATAATGTATAGTTGACATCTGACAGATTATGACCTGTCCTTAGGAGAAATATCTATGGCATTGGAAGAAGTTTACGGAAGGCACAAGGCGGTCATTAGCTCGATTTCAGGTGTTTACAGTTCGGAATTTTCCGGCATGAATGAAATCGAAGAAGTGCGGAAAATGACAGACGAATTTGCCGAAAAGGAAGGCAGGCGTCCGCGTATTCTCGTAGCAAAGATGGGACAGGACGGACACGACCGCGGAGCAAAAGTAATCTCTACAGCATTTGCCGATTTGGGATTTGATGTTGACATTGGACCACTTTTCCAGACGCCTGAAGAAACAGCACAACAGGCAGTCGAAAATGATGTACATATCGTTGGAGTAAGCTCTCTTGCGGCAGGACACAAAACGCTCATACCCGAACTTGCTAAGGAACTGAAAAAGCTCGGCAGGGAAGATATTATGATAGTCGTTGATGGTGTAATTCCTCCGCAGGACTACCAGTTCCTATATGACAACGGCACATCATTTATTTTCGGTCCGGGAACTGTTATTCCGCTCGCGGCGAAGAAGGTGCTGGAGATGATGATGAGAACTTAGCAGACGGGAAAAGGGAAGGACAGAAGGACGGAAGGACGGAAGAACGGAGGACAGAAGGACGGAAGGAGGGAAGAACGGAGGACAGAAGGACAGAAGGACGGAAAAAAGTCAGAATCACAGATTTTCGCAGATTTTGGGATTTCGCAGAAATATTCTTTTTTTTGTCGTTACTTTACGACATTCGGATAAGATGTTGCGACACGATAGAGAGTTGATAAGTAGATTTATTTCAACCGGATGCAGCTATTGATTTCGAAAATGTCGCATTTTGTGTAGATTTTTTAATTTTTCGTTTTCGGTTATCCGTTATCCGTTTTCGGTTGTATGAACTTTTATGTGATTTTTTCGTGAACCGTGAACCGTGAACCGTCCTTCGACAGGCTCAGGATGATATAGAAAACCGAAATCAATTTGTCAAAGAACAAGCTGGACAAAATTACGATTTGGGTGTGAAACGTAATTTATTTTATTTTGAAAAGGTTCTTATATTGTTTAGCAACGGTAAAAAATGAAAATTCATAAATAGGTTGTGACAAGAAGTTACGACCTAATTTTTACGATATATAAGATTTATTTTAGCTAATATTTCCTTTTTAAAACTCCACTTCCTTGATTCAAACTTGTCGTACCAACAAAAATAGTACCATCAATTCCTAAAACCATTGTTGAAAACCATTGGTCAGCAGGTAAATCATCTATTAGTAGATAATAGGTTTTATTCCATGAGACACCAAGATCCTGAGAAACACAAACACCATTTGATGTACACACTATAAGGTCATCATTTTGATTAATTATAATTGTCATAACTGAACCAAAGTATTCAGGTAATTCTACCCGATTCCAAGTTTCACCCAGATTTGAACTTTTAAATAAACCACCGACAGCTCCGTTCCATGCGGAACCACCGGAGAACATTAATCCAGATTGGTCAATAGCTAAACTCACAATATCAACACTATCTGGACCGAAAAACTGCCAAGATATTCCATTATCCGTAGAGCGAGAAACTCCATGCCCAGTACCTCTAAAAATATAACCATTTGAGTTTACAATTAAGCAATTTGCACTCCAATCGCTTACTTTATTCCAAGATTCTCCATTATCAGTAGAATAGTAAATTTCAAATAAAGTACTTGAATAAATAGTACCATTTGGAGCTACATAGAGTGTTGTCATTCGGGCATCCTCAATTCCTTTGTCTTTTTTTACCCAGGTACTTCCACCATCATCTGATCTATAAACACCTTTGTCCCCGTCCCAACCATCCATAGCTGCAAAAACAATACCGGGTGATTTATTTACTATTGATATTACTGAACCTGTTCCGAGTCCAACATGTTTCCAAATTGTCCCATTATCGGTTGTTAAGTGAATACCACTATTTTTTGTACCTGCAAAAACAGTTTCACCTAATACACAAAGCGTTTGAATTCTACTGCACAATAGCCCAACCTTATTCCACGATTTCAAACCATCATGACTTCTATATATCCCATCATTTAACAAATCTGTACCAGCGATTACAGACTTATCAGTAGGAACAACAAGCACACACTTAACTATGGTATTGTTGAGAGAACCAGTCCAAGAATCTCCACCATCAGTAGTACGAAACACTCCGATCATACCCGCAAGAATTGAACCATCAGTATCAATACATAAAGTTGGAATATCAATATTAGGTATATTAGTTTTTTCCCATGTAGAACCATTATCAGTTGATTTATATACACCGTTTCCACCCGTACCTGCGAAAATTCCCCATTTATCACTAATACATATTGACATAATTATATGATCATCCAACCCAATTCTTGACCAAGATAATCCATCATCTGTTGAACGATAAATGCCATCACCTTCAGTTCCGGCAAAAATCGTATTTGACTTTGATTGTGCAAAGCAAAGAACAGTATTATAAGGACTACCTGTTTTTGGCCAATAGTTCCCATTGTTTTCTGACCTCCAAATGAAACCAGAACCGCATAGAAGTGCTCCTGTGTTTGTTGCAAAAACGGAGTAAATAGTAGTTCCGTTCATCCCAGCGGAAGTCCATTTCTTCCCATTATCAGTCGATATGTAAACACCACCTTTTCCACCTGCATAAAGGGAATTGCCAGATTTTGTAAGGGAATTAACATACATGCCATTTGAAAACGGACCAGACCAATTTGTTCCATTATCTTTTGATATAAAAAATCCATTAGATGGTGTGCCTGCAACGATATCCCCATTGGGTGCAACAATAAGTGCTGAAATATTGCCTTCGTTAGGACCATTAGTTTTTATCCAACCTTCTTGAATGGCTGGTTTGATTGGAGATTCTTTTGAGCATCCAATAAAAACAATGATTGTAAACATTATTAGCAATGAGATATTCTTCATAACAACCTCTATTGTTTATTATATAAACTAAAAAAAAACCTTAATCTTCATTACCGCATTTCAAACAAGAACGCAAGTAAGACCACGCTTACAAATATTTCAAAAATTTATACAGTTGTTAGCTGCTTTTCTTTATCCTTTCTTTCAAGCAATTCTTTTAATAATTTACTATTCTTAATCTTTTCATCTAAATATTTCATTAATCCTTCGAAAGTCTCGCCTGATTCTTTCCAATGTTTTTCTCTGACGTCCCTTTGAAATTGGACGCAATCAAAATTTTTATTCATTTTCAATCGCTTGTGCATATAATCATTAAAAATATATAGATTATCATTTCAAACAAAAATAAGTATTTTCATACAAATATAAATACAAATATTTTATTATTTCCTTTTAATTGTGTGCTTAACTTTTAACAGAGCAAAATTCAGTTCTATAGTAGTTTCACTTTGTTCGATTTGAAGGTTGTCATCAATTAATTCCGAAATGATTTCATTGCTTTTTTGAATCAAACTTTTCTTTCTTTGAGCAGTCTCTGCATAAGCAAATTCACGAATTGCTCTGTTCAAACTCTTGACTTTAGCAAAAGTTTCTATTATTGCAATAGTTGTTTTAGTAGCTTGGTTGCTTTTTAATATTGTGGCAAGCATATACAAACCTTTTTCAGTAAATGCCTTAGGTGATGCTGAAGAATACTTAAGATGATTGAGGTGGTGGAAATTTTCCACCAGTTCATTCTTTTCCTTTTTTGTCAGTTCGAAGACATAACCTTTGGGGAATTTATCAGGATTGTTTTTTACTGCTTTGTTAATATCCCTGGTTTCTACTCCATACAAAACAGACAGGTCACTATCAATTATTATCTGTTGTTCCCTGATAGTAATTATTTTAGTTCCTACATCATCAAATTTATTAAATTCATTTTTATTTATAGGAATTTTATTTAACAATTAATTATTGAACAAAATAAAGTATTTTCAATCAAATACAAATACAATTACAAATATTTTATTATTTTTCAGATTCTGTTTAATCCGTTTTCGGATTTGATTTTGTAACATGGAAGTGGTATTGTCAAACAATATTTATTTAAACATTTTGCATTTTTCTTTTGCTGTGTTTTGGTTTTGCATTAATGACCTCCCTCAGGGCATTATTTACATCATCGGAATTTCTGCAAACTTTAGAATTATCCTTGATGAACACAAAGAAAAAGCATAATGCCTGAGCTTAATCTTTGGATTATGTGATGTTCTAAATAATAACCTTGCCGGTGATAACTTTTTCCCCAAAAGTTAAGACGTAAAAATATATACCTTTTGCTAAGCCATGCTTATTTTGATCCTTACAATCCCAAAGTATAGTCTGATTCCCCTGTATAAGATTTCTATTTATCACTGTTGCAATCTTTGAACTAAAAATGTCATAAATACAAAGGTTGACATCACAATCTTTAGATAAATAAAATTCAAAATTAGTTGAATTTGTTGCAGGATTTGGATATACTGTTATCATATTTTCCTTTTTATGACTTTCACTTATTGATGTTACAGGATTAGATGTATAGTAAATATTACCGGACATATGTGTATATAGTATGCCATTTTTATTTAAATAAAAACAGCTTGGGCTTGAAATCTCCTGAATTCCATTGTGGCAGTAATTAAATATAAATTTATTATTATCACAATGTAAGATACCAGTCCCTTGAGTATGGGTGTTCCCAATAAATATATTATCCGTTGTTATTGGAAGCAAACAATCGGGGAAAATCCCAAAATAAGCATCAAAATAAGTAAAAAGGTTTCCTGTAATTTCCTTCCAAGATTCTGAATTGTTTTCGCTAATATAAAGCTTATATTGAGGGGATTCATCTTCCAAACCAAAGTTAACATAAATGTTGTTATCATGGTCAATTTCAAAATGAACAGCAACAGAGATTGGTAATGTATCCTTAATCTGATGCCATTGATTTGACATATAATCATATTTTATTATGTGAGAAAAAAAATAATCTTTTGCCGGGTCATATAACTGCTCAAAAGCAATAATATTTCCGGAATTATCGAAAGAAAAATCAGTTATCCCACCATTACCTGTCCAAGAATAAATCAGAATCCACTTATCCGTTTCCTCATCATTGTTAAGATATATATCCCCATTATGTTCAACAACAATACCGGTTCTATCGTTAGTTTTAATCATTCCAACACTTTTCATCCAGAAATCTTCATTTTCGACATCAAACCACGAATCTCCATTGTCGGTACTGAATTTTAGTCCCTCTTCAGCATTGTTGGCAAATATCCTCCCAGTCCAATCTATGATAATTTGTCTAAAAATGGGTTTATTCAAATTCCATCCATTTGAAAGAAAGTCCCATTTTGATAAAACGAAATCATATCTGTATATTCCCTCTTTTTCTACGGAACAATACAGGTATCTTTCTCCATCATCTACCATATAGCGGACTTTATCTTCAGTAGGCATTTCGAGTTTTTGCCAAGTAATTTCAGCAAAAAGATTGCAACTTGATATTAAAATAAATAACAAAAAATAATATTTCATAACAAAGCCCCTAATTATTTTACATTTATTAATATTCTTCTTTAAAAAATATTTTCTTCACCGGCATCGGAAAATCTTTGTACTGTCATTAGGTCATACTGTCCTTCGGTCATTCGTCAGCATTTATTACATCGAATCGCGATGCTGAAGAAAAACTTTCAGTTCCTGATTTGTCCTTAGCAAAGCCCTTACAAATGTGGATTGCATGCGGTGAATTAATGAACGTGTCAACTTGTCTGCTTTTTCATAAGCATGCTCTGAAAATTGTTGCTTATATTCTTCCATTATTTGCTGTCTGAGCAATTCAAATTTTTCTGAATACGGTTCCAAAATAGTATTTGTCCGGGTTTCGGACCATGCTTGAAAGAGCTTGATTTCATCCTCTATTATTTTTTCGGCATTTGGAATTGCTTCAAGTTGGTTTTTCTTTTGTTCTTCCAGATAGTGTTTTAAATCATCAATATCGTAAACCCTGATTCCTTCAGGTAAAACCGAACTGTCAATATCCCGTGGTACAGCCATATCAATCATCAGTTTCGGACAGAAATTTTTTTTATGTAATTCTGATATTAACTTAGCATTGATAATAAATTCCGTAGCTCCCGTACTTGTATAAACCGCTTGAGAATCTTTCAAACTTTTTTTCAATTCATCGAGCCCTGAAGATTGAGTGCCAAATTGTTCGGCAAGAATATCGGCTTTGTATTTGGTTCTGTTAACAAAAATGAAATTTCCGAAACCGGCATTTTTTAATTTTTCGGCTATTATGGTAGTATTCTCATTGACTCCAATTATACAAATTGTGTCGTTTTTTTTCAAATTGTCAATCATTAGCTGAGCCGCCATACCGCTTACAGAACGTCTGCCTTCGGCTAAAGTGGTTTCGCTTCTAACTCTTTTGCCGGTCCTGAATGCCGCATGCAAGAGCTTATGCAGTAATCTGTCAACGGTCTTCAATTTACACGATTTGCTGTAAGCTTCCCTGACTTGTCCTTGAATTTGAAATTCACCTAATACAAGTGAATCGAGACCTGAAATAACCCTGAATAAATGCGAAGTTACATCCAACTCACCATGAGTGTAAAATATATGCTCATAATCGTTTAAATCAATTTGCTTTTCCGAATAAACTCTTTCGATTAAATCATAAGGGTCAATGAAAGTACTAAGTGAAAAATAAAATTCGAGACGGTTGCATGTTGATAAAATCATCACTCCTGCAACTTCATCATAAGACAAAAACTTTTGGGCAAAATCCTGTTCCTCCTTTTTGTTTAATAGGAAAACTTCTCTTTCCTCAATTTTACTTGTTTTGTGATTTATGCCAATGAGTGCAAGTCTGTTGTCTGTATTTTCCATGTTAGTAGTCTGTTGTCCGCAATCCGATTGAATTAATCTTCAGCTAAAACAATTATCTTATCCTCGGGTTTAAAAATAATTTTATCTGATTTTTGGGGATTGACATGAATGCCATAAAATTCATTGGCGTTGTAAGCATGCTCGTTTATGCGATATCCAATAGCTACATCACCTTTTTGTGCGGCAGATTCCAGCACTGTGTAAAAATCCATTTCAACGCCGGCTTTAATATAATCATGAATCGGTTTAAGATAAATTTCAGAACCTTCGGCATCGAAGAAATCATCGAAGACATACTTTAAATATTTATTTTCCGATAATTGCGATAGCATTAAACTAATCAACTTATCGCTGACAATAAAATCATCTGCTTTGGCAACTTCAGCCAATGCCTGATTTCTTACGTCGAGCATCTCACTAACAATATTTAAATGTTTATTGTATTTTTCGGAAATATTTCTGAGATGTAAAAGGCAAATCAATGTTTGAGCATCAGCTTCCTGGATATCCATTCCCCGTGTATAGCTCAAAATTATTATATGGTCATATTCCTGAACATGGTTTTTATCCAGTTCAGACCGTAAAGTTATGTTAGAAAATTTAAACTTAATTGTTTGGTTTGGTAAAACTGAATTAAGCTCTTCTATTTCTTCGTCAATGTTGTCATATTCAGCTAAAATAAGAATTTCGGAACCCGGTGCGACATAATTATCAAGCTCTTTGACAATTCTTCCACCTTTGTTGTTCCAACCGAGAAACAGTGTTTTTTCAACCTGTTTTGGTGTAGTTGTTTTATTAGTAATAAATTCTTTGATGATTTTGTAATTATTATTATTTGATAATACAACAGTATCATCATCTTCAGAAATGGCAATAATTTTATCGCCTTCTTTAATTAATGTATCCATTGGTGGGTTTACCGATACATTTCCATTTGCATATTGCAAACCAATAACAGCTGAATCCTCATAAGCAAATAATGAATCATAAAATGTTTTTCCCCACAATTTAGGTTCTTCCTGAAAATATATTTCGTCTCCATCGAAATCGAGCAGTTCTTCGTAAACCACACTTAATCCCGATTGTCTGCAAGTTTGTGCGGTAACTTTAGCTACTACATCAAAAGATAAAACATAAGTAACTTCACCTTTTCCGACTACTTCTGCGGCTTCAATATTAGCTTCATCCTTAATCTCTGCAACTATATGGTATGGTTCCGGTTTTCTGTTTGGATTGTTTGTTAATGCAAGTACTGATTTAATAACATGTGTATCGGGATTTGGACCTTCGGGGGATATTATGATAATCGAACGGGCTTCGTGAGGATTTACTTTTTCAATATCTGTCAAATCCAATGGTTTCCCGGTGCGGCAAATAATCCTCGTTGTCTTAAAATCCGAGATTTTTGCCCGTACTTCGTATTCCATATCCATTCTGTCTTTATCACCCAATACGACAATACTTAAACCTTTGTAGTTTTCATTAGCCGTAATTATTTCTGATATAATAGTAAAAATTTTAGGAGACCAGCGCAAAATAAGAGTATGCTTTTTTTCAAGAACTTTAGTATGACCTTTGCTCAGTTCATCAATCTTACTTCTGAACGCTGTCGAAACAATTCCTATCAGGACACTTATAAGTAAAACACCCGATATTGTAACAATTAGCATTATAATACGAAATGTCCAGCCGGTATCTCCTCCAAAGTTACCGGGGTCAAGCATTCTTGTTATGGACTGCCACATAGCTTCGATGAATCCCAATTCGATGCTGTCTGTCTGGGTAATTCCGGCAAATGAAATAATTAAACCGGCTAAAACAACACAAAGAAATGTAATAAGAGCTAGCCAACCGATTAGCCCAATGGCTCCGGCAGACAAAGTATTTTCGAAAGAATACCTTAGCTTATCCCAAATCTTTGCTTTCTTCTCTGACATTTATATTTTAATTCAATTTATATCTGATTACAGTAAACATACAAAAATAACAAATAAATTAGTTTCTGCTAAAGTTTGTTAAAAACCAACAAGATAACATACATTCATTCGGACTGTAGTCTATTTATATTCTATTGGGTCTTTAAATCCGGCCTGCTCAAATCCTCTTAAACGCAACACACATGAATCGCAGACACCACAAGCTAAATCTTCGTCTTTATAACAACTCCAAGTCAATTCAAAAGGTACACCCAATTCAATACCCTTTATCACTACATCTTTTTTCGTCAAATTAATAATTGGAGTAACGATTTCTATATTTGTTTCCGGTTTTGTACCCAGATTTATCGCTTTCTCAAAAGCGTCAAAAAATTCCCTGCGGCAATCCGGATACCCACTAAAATCCAGTTGCATTGCCCCAATAAAAATTGCAATAGCGCCAATTGCTTCCGCCCAGCTTGCCGCAATCGCTAAAATATTCCCATTTCGAAATGGCACATAGCTTGAAGGAATTTCAGTTTCAAGTTGAGAGTTGGGAGTTGTGAGTTCGTTATCAGTTATCAGTTGTCCGTTTTCCGATTTTTCAGTTGGGAGTTTTGAGTTTTGAGTTTTAAGTTCATTCGTAATTCGTAATTCAAAATTCGTAATTGGAATATCAATATTAGTATCAGTAAGACTCGAAGCACCAATCTGAGAAAAATATGAAACATTAACTTCTAAAATTTCATTTATTCCGAAGTATTTTGTTAAATCATCAAATGCTTTTTTCTCTCTTTTTTGTGTTCTTTGACCATAATTCAGATGCAGAGCAGCAAGTTCATAACCTGATTCTTTTGCAATAGACGTGCAAACTGCCGAATCCATACCTCCGCTCATCAATACAACAGCTTTATTTTTCATCATATTCCACTCCAATAATCGTAAAAATAACTTTTCTGGAACGTATACCGTTCCTGAATTCACAAAGATAGATACCCTGCCATGTACCAAGATTGAACCTGCCGTCTGTTATCGGAACAGTAACCGAACTACCTGTTAATGATGTTTTAATATGTGAAGTCATATCATCCAAACCTTCTGCAGTATGCTGATATAGATTTGCATTCTCCGGAACAAGCCGGTCAAAAAAAGTATTAAGGTCGCTTTGGACTGTTGGGTCTGCATTTTCGTTAATCGTCAGTCCTGCACTTGTATGTTTGATAAATATATGTGCAAAACCCGCTTTGAATTTTTTCAGTTCAGGTAACTGTTTTTCGATTTCATCAGTAACAAGATGAAAACCTCTTTTGTGAGGAGAAAGTGTTATAGTCTTTTGTAAAATCTTCATAAAATATTAAAATTACATATTTATTAAATTACTTAAGCGAAAAAATAAATAAAAAATTGTAATTTTGTTCAATTATTTAATAAATTTTGAGATGAAATGACATATACATTAACAGGTAAATTGATTGATATTTTGAATATTCAAAATGTGAGCGAAACTTTTCAAAAAAGAGAATTCGTTGTCGAAACAGTTGAAAACAGCTCCGGAAGGGACTTTGTCGAACAGATTAAATTCCAACTGTTGCAGGATAAATGTGGTTTAATTGATAACTACAGTATCGGCAACAATGTCAAGGTTAGTTTTAACATCAGGGGCCGCCGCTGGGAAAAAGATGGCAGAGTCAATTACTTTACAAATCTCGATGCATGGAAAATCGAACCAGACGACAATGCCGAGGAAGATGATTTCATTCCTCCTTATGACGACAAAGCACCTTTTGTGGATGATATTGATGATGTTCCTTTTTAATTAATTACGAATTATGAATTACGAATTATGAATTATTCAAGGATTCCTTCTTTTCTTCCTCTGTATCCCCTGAGGAAATCCTGAATTTTCATAGGCCGTTTGCCGGGTAGTTGAATTTCTCTTAATGATATAATACCTTTGTCGCATTGTACATTCATTATATTGTCATTAATCGAAAAAGTTCCGGGAATACCTTTTCCGCAAGCGGAAAATTCGACTCGAAGAATTTTTAATCTTTCTCCATTCCAGAGTGTCCATGCACCCTGAAAAGGAGAAAGCCCGTGAATGAAATTCCTAACATTCTCAGCATGCTGATTCCAATTGATTTTACAAAATTCAGGAAATATTTTCGGAGCCGGAGTGGCTAAACTGTTATCTTGAACCATCAGCTGATAATCACTTGAAATTAATAGATTGCATGTATCCACAGCCATTTGTGCCGCCTTGGGCATCATAAGGTCATGTAAATCGCCTGCTGTTGCTCCTTCGGGAATATCCATTGCTTTTTGCAGTAAAATATTTCCGGTGTCAACTTTTTTTTCGAGAATGAATGAAGTCAGCCCCGTTGTTTTTTCGCCATTAATTATAGCCCAATTGATTGGTGCGGCACCTCTGTATTTTGGGAGCAGACTTGCATGTATATTGAATGTTGCTATTTTGGATATGGTGAATACTTCTTCGGGCAAAATCCTGAATGCAAGAACTACCATGATATCGGGTTCGAATGATTTGAGCTCATTAATAAAGCTATCATCTTTGAGTTTTTCAGGCTGCAAAACCGGAATTCCTAACTCAGTTGCTTTGATTTTTACATCGGAGGGCATTACTTTTTTCCCTCGCCCCTGTGGTTTGTCGGGTACGGTAACGACTGCCTTTATTCCGAATACTTCATGCAATTCAACAAGAGTGGGAACAGCAAATTCGGGTGTCCCCATAAAAATAATATTTGGCATTTCTTTAGTCAATTTTTTGAATCAGTACTACTATTAATTTAATATATTTATTTTATTTTTTTTGTTTTGCTAAAACCGTAAAATCAATTTAATATATTTTTTTAAAATATGGAGAAGGGTTTTTTGATATAGGGATTTGATTTAATAATATTATTTTGTTAATTTGAAAGAATAAATTTGAAAATAATATAATGAATAATATAAATTATTTAAATATTGGTTGTGGAGATAGATTTCATAATGATTGGATAAACATTGATGTTTTTCCACTTAATCCTGAAGTTATCCATTGTGATATAATGAAAGGACTGCCATATGAAGATAATACATTCGACGCTGTATATCATTCACACGTATTGGAACATCTACCAAAAGACAAAGCTATTGATTTTATTAAGGAATGTTACCGGGTATTAAAAAAATCAGGAGTAATCAGGGTAGTTGTGCCTGATTTACAAAAAATTGCCGAAAATTACTTAAAGAATTTAAATGATAACTTAAACAATCCTGATGAGATTTCAGATATGGAATATGATTGGACAATGCTTGAATTTTACGACCAAACCGTTAGGAATAAAAGCGGTGGAGAAATGGTTGAATTCATTCAAAAAAGTGGAAGAAAAAACAAGGATTTTTTAATGGACAGAATTGGTGACACAGCAATTAAAATCTTGAATGAAAATAATGATAGTTTATCCTTAAAAAATAAACTAAAGAAATTTTTAAAACTGAAATTTAAATTGAAAATTAATATTATTTTTGATATAATATTTAGCAAGGTTCTTTTTGGGAGATACAGGGAAATTTATAAGATTGGTTCTTTCAGAATATCAGGTGAGGTGCATCAATGGATGTACGATGAGTATTCGCTGACAAGATTATTGAAAGAAACCGGTTTCCGTAATGTGAAAATATGCAGTGCTTTCGATAGCGATATTGAAAATTGGAATGATTATGCTTTGGATAGTAAGGATGGATTTGTATATAAACCTAATTCTATTTTTATTGAGGCATTAAAATAGTCATCAAAAACTATTATAAACTTCCAAATATTTTTTGGCATATTCCATAAGATTATAATTTTTTACAGCGTTCTCCCTGATTTTATTCTTGTCAAAAATATATTTACCCGAAATAAAGTCATTTATGCTTTCTGACAGTGAAGTTTCGGAAGTGTCCTTACACAATATTCCATTGAATCCATGAATGATTTGCTCTTTGACACCACCCACTGGGAAACCGATAACAGGAGTACCGCAAAGCATTGATTCCAACACAGTATTGCCAAATGATTCGGCTATTGAGGGAGTGATGAAAACATCGGCGGATGAGTATGCTTCGTTCAATGAAAATTCGTCGTCCAAATAACCAAGGTTTATTATATCAATGCCGTTTATTACTGTGCTGACGTTTTGCCTGCCTATTGTGAGTAGTAATATATTTTTGTTTTGAGTAAAGTTTTGTTTCAATGAATTTAGTAAAATATCGAGACCTTTCAATTTCCTGTTTAAATTGTCAGCAACGAACAGCAATATGATTTTATCATTAGGAAGTTTGAGTTTGTCCCTTGTTGCTTTTTTATCGAGAATTTTATATTTATTCGTATCCATTCCATTTGGAACGAATTTATGAGGGAAGTTGCCGAAAAGCTTGCCCGAAAGCGATTCTTCCATCATCCAGCGGGAAGGTGAAACCACACAAAGATTTTTTACTTCTTGCAAAGCTTCGAGTTTTGTTTTAAGAATGTGTCTGGAATAGTTCTTCCAAATAGTACCTTTTAACTGCGGACAGTTAGAACAATCGCTTTGAAATTTCCTGCAATCCAAAGCATAATGACAGCCACCTGAAAATGGATTCATGTCGCTGAGAGTCCATACGATTTTTTTGTCTTTTACATTTTTAAAAAAGGTGCTGTAATTCAAAAAATAAGACACCCATCGCAAATGGATTACATCGGCTTCGGCGACCAAAGGATGTTTGTATATCGGAATAAGTGATTTGGGGTAAGTAAATATTTCGTTCCCCTTTACCCTATTTAAAAGCATTAATCGGTTTATACCTTCGTAAAAGCCGAATTTGAAAAATCTGTATTTATCAAGTATATAATTTGAATTAACATGCTCAAAAAACTGATAGACTTCAGGAATGTTCCTTTTTCTCAGGAATACTAAAACTTTGGAATCAACTCCCAGTTCCAAAAGACCTTGATGCAGGCGAATACAGGCACCGGCTGCTCCTCCAGTATCAGATGTCGATATATGTAGTATTTTCATTTCCTTTTTTGAAAAATATAAAAATCAGAAAAAGATGTTCTTATATCATTTTCATCATATGGATATTCATTTGGTATAAATTTTATTAATTCGAAATCCACAGCATTTTTTTCAACCCATTCTGAAAATTTTCTGTGTTTTACATGTTCGGCTATTCGATTATTCTCAAGTTCATTATGGTTAGATGAATAAATAATTACATACTTCAATGAGGATGAAAATAACTTTTTCATATAGTCTGAATATACTTCTTCTTCAACAAGGTGAAATATTACATCAAGACTTAAAGTTAATTGAGCTTTTTCTCCATCAAATGATTCTAACAATTTAAACTGCTTTGAGGAATCGGCTTTGTACAACTCTTTGCATATTGAAATAGCTGTATTGCTTACATCAAAACCAAAGTAAGATTTAAAATCAAAATATTTAAGTTGGTTTCCATCGCCACAACCAAATTCAATTACAGTCTCAATATTGTTTTCTTCCACAAATTCATTGATAATTTTACCCTTAAACTCAGCAAGATTATTGTAGGAACCTGCACCTGAATTACCGCCTTTTTTGTATCTTTCATCCCAATATTTTCCGGAATTTGAAAATGATGGAATACCTTTTAGGAAAAAATAAACCTTTTTTAATATGCTTTTTATCATAATATTAATTTCATTAATTCAAATATTTAAATTTAAGAACTCTACATATTTATCTAATACTACTTTACTGCCGAAATTATCATTAGCGAAATTTAATGCATTCAAACTCATCTCTTTTCTCAGTTTGTCATCGAATAAAGTTTGGGCATTGTTAACTAATTGAACTATATCGCCTGCAGGAGATAAATATCCGTTTATATTATTAACAATCAAATCAGGTACACCACCAACATTGAAAGCTATTGCAGGTAGTCCGCAATACAATCCTTCCAATATTGCTAATCCAAAACTTTCAATAACTGTGGGAGAAATCAAGAAGCCGCAATTTTTTACATAGGATATATTTTTTTCCTGTGATACATGCCCTGGCATAAAACACTTAGCATTAGCCGGTAAATCTCCGAGTTGAGATTTTAAACCACTTTCGATGTGTCCGGATAAATAAAAAATCAATTTCCTATCAGTACTTTGAGCTAACTTAAGGATAATTTGCTTAATGTAAGCTGAACCTTTGAAAATACTGCCGGCTGAGGGTATATAAATTAAGATAGCATTATCATTTGTTTTGAATTCATCAGGGAAATCACATTTTTTGATATTGTGAATTAAATCCTGATTTATGAGATTTGGAATTACAACAATTTCTTTCGGTATAACAGTATAGGAATTTAAAAACACTTCTTTCATATAATTCGAAGGACAAACAGCGACATCAAATTTTTTCAGTGCTGTATTTTCAAGTTTCATAGCTGTGGAAATGTCTTTTTTAGAATAAGGAATTCCATCTGCAATATTAGCAAATCTCGAAGGGTTGTGATGTGAAATCCAAATAAATTTACAATCTAAGATTTTTTTAATATATAATCCGGGTGCTCCATGGTCAGGAAAAATCACATAATCCGGTTTGAATTCTTTTAATGGTTTTCTTATCCTGAAAGAAGGTATGGCATACCTGACAATATCCGCAGTTTGTGAATAGCTGATTTTAATGTCAGTAATCCAATAGTAAAGTAAAATAAGATAGTGAACAATCAGAGTCAGGTACTTAGGATATGATTTGAAGATTATATCAGGATTGTTAATTTTTGCAATGTTTTTGTCGAGAACAAATAGTTTAACATTATATCCTGCATCTTTAAAGCTATGATATAAATTCGCATGGGCACTGGACACACCGCCACTATAAGGCGGGTATGAGCTTGTTATGATTGCTATTTTAATATTATTTAAAAACATTTTTTAATTTATTTACAATTTTTATAATGATAACTTGTTTTAAATTTACAACTTCTTTAATCGTAATATTGATTTTGAAAGCAATTGAAAATTTTCCAAATAACCAATATACCTTAATTCTCTCCATAATATAAGAAAGAGTAAATGTACTCGACACACCAAGAGTTGACATTAAAACCAATGGTGAGTTGATAATCTTATGTTTTGCTTTATCGTAAAATTGCCAGTTGAAAACTCTATCAGATGCAATTTTTAAGTCTTCGTTATAAAGTCCGTTGTTAATTAAAAAATTTCTTTTTAAAATTGTCCCGGTATGTGGAAATTTGAATTCATGACAATTTTTATCAATATGTGGTTCAGAATATTTTTTATTACTTTTATAATTAAAATAAATTCCGCAAGCCAATAAATCATAGGAATCAATATCGTCAGAAAAAATTGAATTTAGAAGTTCGGTATCGTAATACACATCATCTGAACTTAGAAAATGAATCCATTCGCCTTCAGCTAATCTGATTCCCTTATTAAAGGCATTATAAATTCCTGTATCAGGTTCACGAATATACCGAACTTTATAATCAGCTTTTTTAATGTAATCTTCAACTATTTTTTGAGTATTATCGGAGGACATGTTGTCAATTATAATATGTTCAATATCTTTAAATTTTTGCATTATTACACTTTCAAGACAACCCTTCAGGACATGTCCTCTGTTATATGTTGCGGTTATTATAGTTAGTTTTACAGGCATTTTATTTTAACTTTTATTTATCCAAAAACCCCACCAGGTATCTTCAATATTTTTGATGTCGAAACCTTCTTTCCGAAGTTTCATACATGCTGTATAACTACCGATTAAGTGGTTGAGCATGCTTGGGTGAGTATCGTGAAACAGCACAACGCCACCGGGCTTGACATAAGGTAGTACTTTGTGGAAATCATTAATCACGTAAGCGGTATCGTGACAAGCATCAATGATAACAAAGTCAATTACTTTACCGTCCATATATTTTGATAAGTCCATTGTCATAGTGTTCTCGTAAATTTGCAATACACGATTTTCAAATCCAAAACTACGATATACTCTTCCAATATCTTTCTGAACTAAATTATATGTTGTTAGTTCTCCTGTTTGTTTTTCTATTGGAGCATTGACTGTATATACAAAAGCATTTGTCAGGTTGTTGCAAATATTCGCAACAGTATTGCCATGTGCCGTACCTAATTCCAAAACTATATTTGGTTGAAAATGCTTGATTATTTTCATTAATGCCGTATAATCGTCGTGGTCTTTTGGACCCATAAAAGGTGGCAAACATATATCATCCAAAATTGGAGGTTTTATTATAACATTATTCTGAACAATTTCATTCAATTTAATTGATGGAAGTTTGTAAAACAACTTATAAAAATAGCTGTAGATTCTATGATAATATTCATTTAAATAATATTTTTTTATACTTTTAATGGAAATCATTTTATTTTATATCCTAAATAATTCATTGCTTCATCAGCATAATAGTAAATAATTTCTAATTGCTCATTGGTTAATTTGTTTTCCCATTGATTTGATTTTGCATCACCAATAAATTTATAATTAGGGTCTGTGTATCTTTTTTTTAATGATGAATTTATTGCGATATTTTTCATATTATCAACAGAACTATTAGTGGAAGAATTCACGAGAAGTTTTTCGTTAGTTTCAATTTGTAAGAATTTAGAAATTCGTTTCAATTCTTCAATTGGATTTATAATCAAATCTTCGTATTTGAGTTTTAAGATTTCAATTTTTATTTCATGATTCCAATGGTTTAACCAAGAATTTATGTGATTTTGCCAAGAGCCATAGGTCAACCTGCCTGTAAACATATCTATTATAAATTGTTCAAAAGTAAATTCATAACCAAAATTTTTTGAGAATTTGTAGTAAGAAATACAAACGTCACGAGGGTCTCTGTATAAATAAATTACTTTCAAATATAAATTTTTATCTTTGTTCCTGAAAGGTTCGTGAGATTTAACAATATGATAATCTGATTTTATTAATGATTTGTTTTTTACAGGAACATATATATCAGGAATAATAATGTTTAAATCATCTAAACTATTTGGATGTATATTATAAACTAAATTAGACAACAAAGTTCTTACCCAAGTATTTCCTGAACGTGGGAATGAAACAAGAAAAACATCTTTAGAAGATGGCTCAAAATTGTTTTCAATTTTTTTGTCTAACAATTTTAATGTAGTTATTATTTTTGATTTAATCATATTCTTATTATAATTCTGTTAATCCATTTTCCCAAAAACTTTTTACAAAAATTTCTCCCTTTAAATGTTCCGGATAGTTAAACCCTGTTTTGTTGTAGTCGTTTTCAGATATTTTGAATTTTGTAGCATATTCCCAAATGTCAAGAGACTTAATTCTAAAATTAATTATCTGAAAACCTAATAAATAATCTCCTTGTATAAGTGGTTCCGGATATAACACAAAATTAATTTTGTCGATTTGTGGTGAATATAGAACTAGTTGCATCTGGTAAGAAATTCCACAAGCTAATTTTTGTGCAAATCTATCATAAAGGTACCATATAACATTAATATCTCCTTTAAGATTTGAGTCAGGTTTAATCTTTAATTCGACATGAATTTCTTCGGTGCTGGCAAAGGAATTTTTTAGATTGCCGTCCTTGTCTTTTAAAGTAACCTGAATGATTTGCGGAGCATCGTCTTTTATATCTTGTGGATTTCTGAAAACCGGATTTTCCGAACTGCTTTTTATTGAATCATTAATTCGTTCCAAATAGCTGTCAATAACATCATTAGTATCACCGAGCATTTCAACTTCACCTGAGTTTAGCAGTATGCTTTTTGGACAGAGGTTTCGGACCGCCCCCATATTATGGCTCACAAACAAAACGGTTCTGCCTTGTTTGGAGACGTCTTCCATTTTGCCGAGACATTTTTTTTGGAATGCGGCGTCGCCGACGGCAAGGACTTCGTCCACTATGAGTATTTCGGGTTCGAGGTGTGCCGCTACGGCAAATGCAAGCCGAACGTTCATGCCGCTGGAGTATCGCTTGATGGGTGTGTCGAGGAATTGCTCCACTTCGGCAAATGCAACGATTTCGTCGAACTTTTTTTGTATTTCGTTTTTTCGCATTCCGAGTATGGAGCCGTTGAGGTAAATGTTTTCCCTTCCGGAGAGTTCGGGATGGAATCCGGTGCCGACTTCAAGCAGTGAACCGACTCGTCCGTTGATGCGTGCAAATCCGGTTGTGGGCGATGTTATTTTCGAAAGAATTTTGAGCAATGTGGATTTGCCTGCTCCGTTGCGTCCGATGATGCCGACGACGTCACCGTGCTTTATGTCGAGATTGATGTTACGCAATGCCCAGAATGTGTCTTTGGGTGTGTCTTTTGGGTATTGGGTTTTGTCGAGCAAACGCTGTGCCTTGCTTTTTGAGAGCCGGTAGAAGTGTCGGGGTAAACCGAGCAATACTTCGCGGAATGTACGCGAGAAGTCCACGGTGGCTCCGAGTTGGTACCGTTTTCCGAGGTTTTCAGTATGTATAGCAACACTTTTCATAATTCTAAATTTTAAATTCTAAGTTTTAAATTAAAAACCAAAACAATTTAAAGTTTTCAATTTCAATATATTATGTTCAATCCCTAAAGGGATTGTCACCCAAAGAAAATCTTCTTTGTTACAAATATTCAATCGCTATGCGATTGCTTTTCCTTTTTCCCTTCTCCCTTTTCCCTTTTCCCTTTTCCCTTCTCATTTTTCCTTTTTTTCATTAACAATTAACCATTGACAATTGACAATTTTATTTAAACGATGTCCGCAAAAGTGTCTTCCATCCTACGGAAATACCAGAGACCGAGAATGAAAATAAAGAACATTGAAATTAGCCCCATACCGACAAGTTCATAAGGGAACTGAACAGGAAGGGTTACAATTTTATTATTAATCAACTTAGTTGTGCTCAAATTTAAATGGAGCATGCACCAGCGAAAACCTTCGACAGCACCTGCCATTGGATTAAGCATATATAAATATTTCAGTATGCCCCATGAATCGGGTATTTTGCTGTAAGGGACAATAACAGTGCCGTACATCCAAATCTGCGATATAAAAGGAAGTGCAAAACCGATGTCCCGGTACTTCACATTCAAAGCGGAAAAGAGCAAACCGGTACCGGTAGCAGTGAACATTGCCATAAGTACAAACAAAGGCATTAACAAAACGGCAAAGCTTATTGCCGTCTGATAATAGAACATCATTACGATTAATATTGAAAAAGCAATTGCGAAATCAACCAAAGCCGCAAGAGCAGGTGCCGACGGCATTATCAGACGCGGAAAATATATCTTAGTTAAAATGTTTTTGCTTTGGACTAAGCTGTTGCTCGAAAACGCAAGAGCAGTCGCAAAGTAAGTCCATAAGAGCAATCCGCTGTAATAGAAAATCTGCGGATGCACTCCGTCTGTAGGTAGATTCGCAACGTTACTGAATAATAAAGTAAAGATTACCATTTGCACAAAGGGAACAATTATTGCCCACAAAGCACCGAGAGCCGATTGTTTGTATTTTACTTTGACATCTCTCCATACAAGGAAAAAGAAAAGCTCGCGAAATCGCCAAAGCTCGGACCAGTCAATATCGAGAAGACCTTGCTTGGGTTTAATTATGGTTATATGTTCAGATGTATTGTTCAAATGATTCCACAAATTTTCAATTTAATAATAATCGCTTTAGCACATTCATCAACATTAAGTATTTCGGTATCCAGCACCAGTTCAGGGTTTACGGGTTCTTCGTATGGGGCTGAAATTCCTGTATATTCTTTTATTTCGCCGGCTAATGCTTTTTTATAAAGACCTTTCGGGTCACGATTGATACATTCATCCAGACTGCATTTAACATAAGTTTCAAAGAAATGTCCTTCTTCGACAAGACTTCGCCCGAGATTTCTCTCTTTCCTGTATGGAGAAATGAAAGCAGTTATGACAATTAATCCGGAATTGCGAAGCAGTTTGGAAAGCTCGGCAATTCTGCGAATATTTTCTTCCCTGTCTTCGGGTGAGAAGCCAAGATTTTTGTTTAATCCCTGCCTTACATTATCGCCATCGAGTAGGCAGACATGACAACCTAAATCAAATAATTGTTTTTCTGCTTCAACGGCAATTGTTGATTTACCGGCCGCACTAAGACCTGTTAACCAGATAACACAACCTTTATGCCCGTTTCTTTTTTCAATTTCTTCGAGAGACACTTTTTTCTGGTGCCAAACGACATTTGTTGATTTGATTTCCATTAATTTATTTCCTTATTATTTTCCCAAACTACCAAAGCTTTATTCAGCTTCAGATTATCTTTTAAATTTTCATATTCATTTTCATTAAGCACTAAAGAACGGATTTTTCTGTTGATTGCCTGTTCTGCAGCGAAAATTAATTCATTTAGATAGCTTTGATTAATCTTTCCAACGATAACGAGGTCAATAATTCCGGCGTCTTTTCCTTTGGCATAATCTCCGGTTATGAATGCAGCTTTAACATCACCAAGCTGATTAATAACATTGACAATTTGGTCAATACCGATATTCTTTTTAATCAGATTGTGAATTTCCGTAAAAAGGGGATGAGATTTATTTGCCTGGTAAACTTTTGTTCTCCCGTCATTTTTTGATTTAATCAGATTTGCTTTAGATAGGCGGTTAAGCTCAATCCGGACGGCATTGCTCGATTCATTAAATTCGTTTGCCAGTTCATTCAAATAGCCGAGAGTACCCGGATTCAAAAAGAACCTGAGAAGAAGTTTCAATCTTGTTTTAGATGTTATTAAAGACTCTAACATATTACAAATAATAAATATTGCTCTTTTATTGGTAGTAAAATTACTTAAAAAAGAAATAAAATGCAAGGAAAAAATTGAAATATACTATAAAAAGGATGATATCCTAATAAAATATTTTTATTCAAGTACCTTAAATTTCATATCTTTAGGCAACCTTCTTGAATTTTCTTTTAAGTTATTTAATAACCT
Organism: bacterium; assembly: GCA_043804925.1. Taxonomy (GTDB): domain Bacteria; phylum Bacteroidota; class Ignavibacteria; order Kapaibacteriales; family UBA2268; genus ChocPot-Mid. Next base: position 89,287 of record JAZDIP010000008.1, read on the forward strand.
GTTATGTTCTGATAGTTTTAGGGAATAAAAGTAAATCTTGTCTTTGTAACAAACGACGTTATTCTTTATTTTCCAATAAGCTGCTTTTTTCCAGTTATCAGGTAATTTGAAATCCACAATATCCTCATGAATAACGGCAATCCGGGAATTTTTTCTTGAAGTGAAATCAGTTATAAATGAGGTATTATATTCACCTGATTTTATAGCTTCGATTATTTCTTTGTTCGCTAAACCTGCCATGTCCACCAATTGTAGATTATTGTAATAACAGGCAGCCCCAATATCATTTAGGACCACGGAATGATATTGATATTCATTCAGAAATTCAGCCAACTTAATTTGTTGTTCATAAATATTTTTAGGAGCTAATGATGATTTGTAAACAGAGGAAATTAATCTATGTGTTAATGGAATCAGAGATATAATCAGTATTGTAACGAGTAATTTATTATTCTTTAAAACAGAAACGAAACCAGTATTTTTTTCAAACATTCTATTCAAAATTGGAGATATTGAAAACAAGGATAGTACTACCAAATAAGCTTCATACCTATAAAACCAGCCGATACGTGCAAAAGTAAGATGCAGGATTAAAGAAACAATACCAATTATTGAAATTGTAAACCAATTGTTATCGAGATTCCGGTTTTCTTTATTTGGCAATATTATATTTAATGATAGAAGTACAAAACAAGATAGAATGTGAGGATGCCGGAAAGAAATGATTATCCATTGCGATGCTTGTCCTAGTAATTCCGGAAAAGTGAAAACCGGATAATGTCCTTTTGTCAATAAAGTATTTGGCAGAAAATAAGAGCTGTTAAGTATGGATATTAATCCTAAAATAATTACCGGCAACACTCCGCCAAGGACAATCATAAATAATGGCTTAAATTTCTTTTTAATCAAAAGTATAATAGAAATTGCCAAAACAACAAACAAAGTTTCAAATCTTAGAGATGTTGCTATTAAGGATATTAATCCAAATAGAAAAAGGAACTTGTTTGATTGGTTTTTACTAACGATTTCTAACGAAAAGTAAATTAATAGAAGTATGAAAGCTGAATGCAGAAGGTGTTCCATTCCTGTTAAAGTCAAAGCCACAGCAGGTGCAAAAACAACTATAAGCAAACTGATGAAAACAATTGTTTTATTATTGAAACCCTTTTTAATCATAATTTTGTTTATGAAAAACAATAGAAAAGCAACAGAAACTAAGTTTACCAATAAAGAAATAAAAGTGAACTTTAAACCTGTTAAAAAGAAAAAAGATATAATTAAGGTATAAAGTGGGGAGGAAGATGTCGAAGCAAATTCGTATAGTGTTGGACCCCAGATTCCATTTTCAGTTAGGTTCTTAGCCATAGCAAGATGAATATAAGGGTCATCCAGAGCATAGGAAAAATGCCAATTATTAATCAACAAAGATACGATAAACTGAATAGAAAATGCTATAAGAAAGATAGCATAGATTATTATCCAATCCTTGTGTTTTATCATATCCTTTTTCAATTTGAATTAATATAAATAACAAAATAGTAAATATTAACTAATTGTAAAAAAACTGTTTGATAAAAAGATAGAAGAAATAATATTAACACAAATTAATGATTACAAAATGACATATATTATTGTTTTTCTTAAATCTTTTTTGTAAGTTTCTAATCTTATTAATCAGGTGATAAATTTTTATATATAATCATAGATATGATTAAGAATATTTTGAACAGATTCCTTAGTAATATTTGGAGTATTATACCCCAAAAAAAGTGTGGATTTGGCATTGTAATCCGGAATATAGTATTTTGGATTAACAGTGTTTTAAATATCTGCAATATTCCCCACGAAAAAAATAAAGAAATCTTTATTTCAATAATTAATCAAATATTTATTAACAATAAGCAAAGGTATTATGGTACTGTTTGACTATCTTAAGTCCACACTGCTCAGCAAAGTAGTGATGGCAGTAACCGGAGTTATACTTGTCTTGTTCCTGATAGGTCATTGCGTAGGAAATATGCAGATTTTTATCGGACAGGAGACGTTTAACAGATATGCCCATTTTTTACAGGGGCTTGGTGAACTGCTGTGGATAATCAGGATTGTCCTGTTCCTCTGTCTTGTTTTGCATATAATCACTTCAATCCGGCTTAAATGGCTTAATTTTAAAGCAAAAGGTCAGAAGTATGAGGTTAAAAGTTTTATGAAGGCAAAACTAACCGGCAGAACAATGATATGGACAGGAGTATTAGTTGCAGCTTTTCTTACATACCATCTTTTACATTTTACGGTAGGAATGATTGATTCCGAAAATTTCAGTAAAAGTAATATGGAGTATTACAAAGGAGAAGTTGTAATTGCAGAAGACGAGGTTGTTGACGAGGAGGGAAATATTATCGGGGAAGTTAAAGGCAGCCCTGACGTTGTTAATGTCGAAGACAAGCAAATGACAATTGATGATGATGTTGTCCTATTCTTCAGACCTGACGCATATTCAATGGTTGTGAAAAGTTTCAGACAACCGTTTTATGCAATTTCATACATTATATTAGTAATTTTTGTGGGGTTCCATTTGAGCCACGCAATTCAGAGTGCATTCCAGACACTTGGATTAAATCATCCGAAGTATAATTGCTTTTTCAGGGCAATAGGACCATGGCTGTCCACAATTTTAGTAATTTGTTACATATTAATACCGATCACAATTTGGAGCGGATTGGTGGGAGGTGGAGTATGAAATTAGATTCAAAAGTACCATCAGGTCCAATAAAGGATAGTTGGGATAAGCACAGATTTGATATGAAGCTGATAAATCCGGCAAACAAGAGGAAATATAAAATTCTGGTTGTAGGTACGGGTTTGGCTGGTGCATCTGCTGCCGCATCTTTCGGAGAATTGGGTTATAATGTAGAAACATTTACTTATAACGATAGCCCGAGAAGAGCACACAGCATAGCCGCTCAGGGCGGAATCAATGCCGCAAAGAATTACCAGAATGACGGTGATAGCATTTGGCGTTTATTTTATGATACTGTGAAAGGCGGTGACTTCCGTTCACGTGAAGCAAATGTTTATCGTTTGGCACAGGTGAGTGTTGATATTATTGACCAGTGCGTTGCTCAAGGAGTTCCATTTGCAAGGGAATACGGCGGTTTATTGGATAATCGTTCATTCGGCGGTGCACAGGTTTCCCGTACATTTTATGCAAGAGGTCAGACGGGGCAACAGCTTTTACTTGGTGCATACTCTGCATTGGTAAGGCAAATCGGATTAGGAACAGTAAAATCCCATGTAAGAAAAGAGATGATGGATGTTGTTCTTATTGACGGAATTGCAAGAGGAATTGTAACACGTGATTTGGTAACAGGTAAAATAGAATCTCATTGGGGTGATGCAGTTTGTCTGGCAACGGGTGGATACGGTAATGTATTTTTCCTTTCAACAAATGCACAGGCATGCAATGTTACTGCGGCGTACAGGGCTTACAAAAAAGGTGCTTTGTTTGCTAATCCATGTTTTACGCAGATACATCCGACATGTATTCCTGTCAGCGGAGACCATCAGTCGAAATTGACTTTGATGTCAGAATCTTTGAGGAATGATGGCAGGATTTGGGTGCCGAAAAAACAAGGTGACAAACGACCGCCAAGCCAAATACCTGAAGCTGAAAGAGATTATTATCTCGAAAGAAAATATCCTAGCTTTGGTAATCTTGCACCGAGAGATATTTCCTCACGTTCTGCAAAAGAAGTTTGCGACGAAGGTCGCGGAGTTGCAGCAACCGGCTTTGGTGTATATCTTGATTTCGCAGAAGCCATAGGCAGATTAGGCAAAAATGTTATCGAAGAAAGATATGGTAATTTATTCGAGATGTATGAGAGAATAACGGGCGTTGACCCATACAAGGAGCCGATGCAGATTTATCCCGCTTCACATTACACAATGGGCGGTTTGTGGGTAGATTACAACCTGCAAAGTACAATTCCCGGATTGCATGTTCTTGGTGAAGCTAACTTCTCCGACCATGGAGCTAACCGTCTTGGAGCAAGTGCATTGATGCAGGGCTTGGCTGACGGTTATTATGTTATTCCTTATACCATTGCTCATTTCCTTGCTTCGAATAAGCTGGAAAAAGTTGATACTAATCATGCTGAATTCAAGAAAGCGGAGGATGAAGCAAAGGATAAGATTAACAAACTGATTTCAATTAACGGCAAACGTACTCCAACTTCTTTCCATAGAGAACTTGGTATAGTTATGTGGGATAAGATTGGAATGGGTAGAAACGCAAAGGGATTGAAAGAAGCTATTGAAGCAATTCCGAAAATTCGCGAGGAATTTTGGCAAAATGTCAAAGTTACCGGAACGGGTGAGGATTTGAACATTGCTTTAGAAAAAGCAAACCGTACAGCCGACTTCCTCGAATTTGCCGAGGTAATGGCATGGGATGCACTGGAGCGTGAAGAATCCTGTGGAGCTCATTTCCGTGAAGAATATCAATACGAAGATGGTGAAGCAAAACGTGATGACGAAAACTTTGCACATGTTGCCGCCTGGGAATATACAGGGGTTGGCAACAAGCCAAATCGTCACAAAGAAGAGTTAGAGTTTGAGAATGTAAAATTAGCTGTAAGGAGTTATAAATAATGAAACTAACCTTGCATATATGGAGACAGAAAAATGCTCAGGCAAAAGGTGGATTCGAGAAGTTCCAGATGAACGATGTATCGGAAGATATGTCATTCCTCGAGATGCTCGATATCTTAAATGAGCAATTGATATTGGAAGGCAAAGACCCAATTGCCTTTGACCACGATTGCCGTGAAGGAATTTGCGGTGCATGTTCGCTTTCGATTAACGGAAATCCTCATGGACCCGAAGCGGCTACAACGACATGCCAGCTTCACATGAGGAAATTCAAAGACGGTCAGACTCTTTATATAGAGCCATTCCGTTCGAGAGCTTTTCCGGTAATTAAAGATTTGATTGTTGACCGCACATCTTTCGATAGAATTATGGCGGCAGGCGGTTTTGTTGGTGTTCGCACAGGACAACCGCAGGATGCAAATGCAATACCTATTTCGAAAGAAAAAGCGGATTTGGCGATGGATGCCGCCGCTTGTATAGGTTGCGGTGCATGTGTTGCCTCGTGTCCTAACGGTGCGGCGATGCTGTTCGTATCGGCAAAGATAAGTCAGTTCGCAATGCTTCCACAAGGACAGCCCGAAAGAAAACGCAGAGCTTTGAAAATGGTTGACCAAATGGACAAAGAGGGCTTTGGTGCCTGCACAAACCATTACGAATGCGAAGCAGTTTGCCCGAAGAAAATTTCAGTCAGGTTCATTGCCCAGATGAACAGAGATTATCTGAAGGCAAGGATAATGAAGGAAAAGGATTAAGGAATTAAAAGTGATAAAATGACTTCCCGAAAATTTGAAACTTTCGGGAAGTTTCTTATTAGGTAACTTTCAGAAAGTTTCCAACTTTCAGAAAGTTTTTCTAATCTAATTTTTGAAAGTTTTTCTAATCTAATTTTTAAAGAAATATGTTACTATATCCCGATCATTATTACCATATATATAACCATGCTGTTAGTGACGAATCATTATTTAGAAGTCCTGATAACTATATGTATTTTCTAAAGAAATATGTTTTTTATATTAACCCAATAGCAAAAACACTAGCATATTGTTTAATGCCAAATCATATTCATTTTCTCATTCAAATAAGAAATGAAAAAGAACTTGCTAAAATTGAGAAAATCAATGACTATGGTAGTTTTGAAGATTATGTTATGAAACAGTTTTCAAATTTATTCAGTTCATATACACAAGCTTATAACAAAGTTTTTGGTAAAAAAGGAAATTTATTCATAAGCAAGTTTAAAAGAAAATTAATTGATAATGAAAATTATATTGAACAACTTATTTATTATATCCATAACAATCCTGCAACCATGGTTTTGTCAAGAAAATTGAAGATTGGAATTATTCTTCCTACTTGAAATGTATATCGGATGAAGATTCTTTTTTGGACAAAGACCTTATTTTTAGATTATTCGGAGATAAAGATAATTTCATCAAGTTTCATAGTAAGAGACAGGATATTGAAGAAATAAAAGAATTGATAAAGGAATAATACTAAACCGACAGCATGTATATCAATATAACCAACTAAAATTGCACATAGATTTAATAATATTTTTTTCATTTTCTATTTGATGTAATGCGTCAGCAAGCGTATCTATAACTTCATCTATACTATTCATAATCCTATTATTAAACCCTTTCTGTTCTCTAATATAATCCCATAAATGCTCTACCGGATTCAACTGAGGTGAATAAGGTGGTAAATACAGAAAAACAATGTTTTCAGGGATTACCAGACCGGAGCTGATGTGCCAACTTGCATTATCAGCACAAAGTATTATCCGATAATGACTATATACTTTTGACATGTCCTCCAAATAAAAATTCATTATTTCTGTATTTGAACCTGACAATACTAATGAATGGCTTTCTCCAGTTTCAGGACACACTGATGCGTAAGCGTAAGTATATTGACGGACAATTTGTTTAACCACTTTTGCCCTTATCCCTTTTGGTGTCCAACTACTACTGATTGTATTTGACCTCCCGAATCTACCCTCATCTTCAAAAAATAATTTTACAGGTCGTGTATCTTTACTGTCAAACTTTAATTTGGCGGCTGCCAGGTTTTCAGGAAGTTTTTTTTAAATTCTTCCTGCTTTTCGTAGTCAGTTTTGGGATGCTCAGTTCTGGGCGACTTCTTTGTCCAATGGTGCCGTTTAAATATGCTCCAGATATAATCATCCGATATTTCATGCCCTATTTTTTTTTCAAATTCCTTTTTTACATCCTTAACGGTTATAATTAATCCTAACTTTGCCTTTTTGCTCAATTGTTCAAGAAATTTACTCTCTTCTTCATAGCTCATAAAACTTGTTTCTTTCCTCCTACCGCCCCATTGTGTACCCTGCTTATAATTGCTTCCTTTTTTATTATATTCCTGGATTACTTTGTATACTTTTTTTTCACTTATACAAAATACTTTGGCTACTTCTGAAGCTGATATACCTGGGTTTTGTTTTACTGCCTGAATTATTTTCCAGTCTACAACATCATTATATCCTTTTATTGATGTTGTTTTTTTCCGTAATTCATCTATTGAATGAATGTCTACAACTTTTAAGGTACGCATTGTAATTCTCCTTATTATTTGATAAAATGTTCTTTTACAAATATAAGGAAAATTTAT
>JAZDIP010000009.1:0-58164 GCA_043804925.1 bacterium
ATAGTAGGTTGAGACACTTTTGTGCTAGATTGAGAAGAAGAAGTAAATGTTATACAAAATCAATTGAGATGTTAAAATATACTTTGATATTAGCAATGTGGTATTTAAATAATAATATGTCTATACTATGTTAGCAATGCCTATTTTAAATATTTATTGGAGATTTGGAAAAAATTTCTTTTTTTTTAAAATAATATTATTTAATTTTGTATGTAGTAGTAAATATGACATTTGAAATCTTGGGAATACTACATTTCAGTTTTATATTTTACTACATAACCTTATTTTAATATTTATTTAAATTTAGAGAATGGAGTTGGCAACTTTATGAATAAAACGAGAACCTATAATTTTGGAATATTATTTATTTTGATATGTTTTATATCTTCTCCATTCACAGCCAAATCCTACTATCCTGTAAGGTATCTGGACAATCCATCACCCGGATACCTGCTTATCGGTCCTCAAGAATCGGATTCGGTTGCTTTACATGATAACTCGGGTAATAGAATCTATTCCAAAAGCATCAGAAATTTTGGTGCGGGGGTAAATGCTCTCAGAATGCTTGATAATGGGAATTTTGCATTTTATAGTAGTTCAGATAAATGGATTATCATGGATGCGAATCTTAATTACATCGACCAAATCAGTGCAACGAAACCATATGCAACTGATTTTCATACATTAAGGTCAGCTCCAAATGGTAATTATATACTTGTTGGTGATGAAATAGTATATGTTGATATGAGTAAGATAGTCCCCAATGGAAAACCAAATGCATCAATATTAAATAATATCATACAAGAATTTGACCAAAATAAAAACCTGGTTTTTGAGTGGAATTGCTATGAACATATTTTAATCACTGATGCTACAGAAGACCAGGATTTAACAGTAACAAACATAGACCCTTACCATATCAATTCAGTATATTATGATTATGATGGAAACTTACTTGCCAACTTTAGAAATCTTGATGCATTAATAAAAATAAATCGTGCTACCGGTCAGATTATATGGGTTATGGGAGGAAGTAAGTCAAAAAGAAATCAATTCTTTTTTATAAATGACACTGAGGATGGGTTTAGGGGATTTTCGCATCAGCATGACCCAAAACGATTACCAAATGGGAACATACTACTTTTTGACAATGGAAATCTAAAACCAAATCCATTTTCAAGAGCAGTAGAATATAGAGTAAACGAATTTTATAAAACTGTAACCAAAGTATGGGAATTCAGGCATCCGATTCCTGTATTTGCTGCATTTCAGGGAAATGCACAAAGACTTCCAAATGGGAACACAATGATTGGCTGGGGTATAAATAAAGATAACAGACTTGCTACTGAAGTTACTTCTAACGGAAAAATAGCTATGGATATGGATTTAGGAGCCAATTCCTTTTCTTATCAGGTATTGAGAAATGTATTAATGATGAACACCGTCAGCCGTAATTTTAATATTACACAGTTGTATTCTTTTAATGACGGAAATCAAATTACCGGGATTTCTGTTAATGTTAATTTATTAACAGGGAGTGGAACTGCATCAGTTGAGAAACATAACTATGCAGCTCATTATGCTTCGTTCAATTCAAAAAGTCCCTGTAGTTACTTACCTTTGCGTTGGGTTCTGAATTATCGTAATATAACAACAATGAATGCAAAGATATATTTTGATTTAAACAGCATAGGAGATTTTAATAATAAAGAACAACTGAAGATTTACTGGCGTAAGTATGAGAATAATGGTTCTTTCACTTTACTCGATACCAAATATAATAAAGATTATAACAGACTGGAGGCAAATATTGACAGTTATGGAGAATTTATACTGGGTTATGATTCATATACTGCTCCAATATTAATTGCACCTGAGAACAATAAAGTGAATATCCCAATTAATTCAGCAATGATATGGTCAACTAAATCTCCAACAAATAGTTTTACAGTTCAAGTATCATTGAGTGAGAATTTCGAATCGCTTGTTTATGAAAAAGTTGTCAATAATTCCAAGAAAATTGAGTGTGATTTTCTGGTAAATAATACAAAATATTTTTGGAGAGTCAAAGGCTCCGGAAGTGAATGCGAGGCAGAATGGTCTCCGATTTACTCTTTTACAACCGAAATTGCTCAGCCGATTTTATTAAAACCTGAAAATAAATCAAGTAATCAGCCATTGAGCGGTACATTTGAATGGAATACTATCAGCGGAGCCAAAGAGTATGGAATACTTGTTTCCGATGATTCTACATTTACAACATTTATTTTGAATCAATCAACTTCAGATTCCTGTCACTACTCTTACAAGGATTTAAAACCTTTGACACAATACTTTTGGCGTGTTTATGCTTCAAATGATTTATCAACCAGAATTTGGTCAGAAACTTATAAATTCAAGACGGCTGTGGGAAATGTTGAACTTATGTTGCCATCAAATTTGAGTCAGCGACAGCCAACAAAAGGTGTTGTCAGTTGGTCACAACTTAATTCTATTAAAAGTTATTCCGTACAAATATCTGATGATATTAACTTTCTAAATAAATTAATTGATACAATAGTTACCGACCAAACAGAGCTTAATTATTTTCAGTTCCGTAACTCAACAAGCTACTATTGGAGAGTAAAAGGAATATTGAAAGATACTTCTACATATTGGTCGGAAACCTGGCAATTTAAAACACAAATAGGTCAACCTACATTGTCATATCCAGGTAATGACTCAAAGGATAATCCAGTTAGAGGCACATTGGAGTGGTTATTTCTGACTGATGCAAAGAGCTATCAGGTTCAAATATCATATAACTTTGATTTTAACAAAAATGTTATTGATACTAATATTAATTCAACCACATTTAATTATAGTAGTCTTGAATTTTTGACAAATTACTCTTGGAGAGTAAGAGCATTTGACGGACAGGAACATGGCGATTGGTCAGATGTTTATAGTTTTTCTACTTTACATGAACTTTTATCTCCAAAAAACAATGAGTACAAGATTCCACTTAATGTGTTGCTGGAATGGAATGATTCAGAAAATATTAAATATTATGAAATTAAAATAGCAACAGATTCAGCTTTTACTAATGGAACCAGAATATTTTCCAATATTAATAAGACAGAATACCTGGTTGATAAACTTGAAAATAATACTACTTATTACTGGTCAGTAAGAACAAAAAAAATGATAGGTTTTTCTCCATGGTCTGAGCCGTTTATGTTTACTACTTTATTGGTTGAACCAGTTTTAAGTACTGAGGTTGAAGTATTTACTGACTTTATGACAAAAATTGATTTCAAATGGGAACATACAGAGGGTGTAGAATATTATCAACTTCAGATATCAAATGACAGTTCTTTTAACAACATAATCTATAATAAAGATAGAATCGAAGCTGAAGAATACTCTGTTGAGCTAATATTAACAGCAGCTGAATTTTATTGGCGTGTCAAAGCTTTCAATTCGAATAATGAAAGTATGTGGTCTGATTACGCAAGCTTTAAAATTAATTTTATGTCAGTTGAAGATATAAATTCTGTGAAGGATATAAACTTATATCCAAATCCCGGGAAAGATTATATTTCATTTGATTTTAATGTGTCAATACCTGATTTATTAAATATTCAAATAGTTGACATGCAGGGAAAGACTGTCAGTACTATTGACCAAAGTTTTTATAATTTAGGATATCATTCTTTAAGATGGGACAGCAAGGATGTGAATGGGAATGATTGTAAAGATGGAAAATATTATTTGATAATAAAAGGAAAGACAGTTAATAAATCGTATCCGATTGTAATACTAAAATAAAATTCAGAGAAGCACAATAGCGAAAGATTGATACGTCGTTTCAATCATCGCAATGACTATTCATGTAGGTTCAATCCACATCAAATAGCGAAGAGCAATATTTTTCATATTAAGAATGGGAAAGTTTTTAGAATTACAATTATCAATATGGTTTAACAAATATTAAACAAACTTTTCTTAGCTTAACCGACGGCTCATCAGTTAAAATATTCCTCACACCGGAATAAAAATCTTTGTGTTATTGCCACAAAAAAATTTAACACAAAGTTCTCAAAGAATACACGAAGAACTCAAAGATATGGCTCGTAGCTGTTGAGACTTCGTGTCCTTTGTGACTTCTTTGTGTTATAAAGCGTAATCAAGATATTAGAAGAAACAGTTTCTTATTCGGAATTCAATTTTTTAACACAAAGTTCTCAAAGAATACACGAAGAACTCAAAGTTAATTAATAACTCTTCTTATTCCCATTTGCAGTTTTGTGACATTAAAGTTAAGTAACAAGCCGAGTTTATAATTTCCAATTTTCAGATAAGTAAGGATTTGAGCAAGATGCAAGTCTGATAACGCTTCAACAGATTTTATCTCTAATACTAACTTATTTTCTACTAACAAATCCAATCTATAACCGCATTCCAATTTGACATCATCATAAACCAAAGGTAAGGGTTTTTCTTTTTCAACCTTCAATCCTGCTTTCTTAATTTCGTGAAATAAACATTCCTGATATACTGATTCCAGTAATCCGGGTCCAAGAGTTTTATGGATTTTAATTGATAATCCAATGACTATATTTGATAATTCATCTTCAATTATTTTTCCTCCTTTGTGTCCTTTGTGACTTCTTTGTGACCTTTGTGTTAAAATAAATGATTTATTGTAAAATCAAAACTTCTTCTTCTAACTCAACTCCAAACTTATTAAGAACTGATTCCTTAATCTGATTGGACAGCGATAGAATCTCTTTTCCTGTTGCTTTTCCGTAATTCACAAGGACAAGTGCGTGCTTATCATAAATACCTGCATCTCCGATTCTTTTTCCTTTCCACCCGCATTGCTCGATTAACCAGCCGGCTGAAAGCTTGAGTTTACCATCTCCCGAAGGGTAGCCGTTTATCGTAAGGTAATCGTTTTTAATCCGTTCGAATACTTCAGTATCAACAATTGGATTTTTGAAGAAACTACCGGCACTCCCTATAATGTTCATATCAGGAAGTTTGCTTGTCCTCAATCTGCAGATTGTATCATAGACATAAAGCAAATCAATTTCTTTAACCGGAAATTTATTTACTTCGATTTCAAGTTCTTTGTATGAAAAATTGAATTTCTTTTGCCTACTCAGCTTATATTGTACTGATGTTATGAGGAATTTATCTTTCAATTCTTCTTTAAATATTGAAGAACGATATCCGAACTTGCAATCTGCGAAATTCATTTCAATTAATTCTTTCGTTTGAAGATTTACCCCTTTTAAGGCAACAAAGCAGTTCTTTTGTTCCGCTTCGTAAGCACCAATATTTTGAACAGGTGCCGCACCTACTTTTCCGGGTATCAATGCGAGATTCTCTATACCGTAATAATTACTATTTATACATGTACGAACAAAATTATTCCAATCCTCACCTGCTCCGACTTCCAGAATAAGATAATCGTCAGTTGATTTGATAATGGACATACCCTTAATTTCTACATTGATAACCACACCCTTAAAATCCTCGGCAAATAAAACATTTGAACCACTGCCTAGTATGAAGTATTTATTATTCTTGAAAACCTCTGTTTCAATAAGTTGAAAAATATCGTCTATATTGTGAATTGAGACGAAATAATCAGCTTTAGCATCAACACGAAAAGAGTTGAAGGGTTTAAGTGATATTTTGTTAAGAATGGTCATCATTTCTCGACAGGGATAGATATTTTAAATACAGTACCTTCCTCCTCAGAAGAAGAAAAGGTTACTTTTCCCCCTAAATATCTTTCTGTCAATAGTTTCATACTGTAAGTTCCAAGACCGCGTCCATTGCCCTTTGTAGAAAAGGAACGTTGAAAAAGTTGCAATTGTATATCTCGAGGAATAGAGGTTTCATTATGAACCCAGAATTTAATGTTTCCTTCAATAAAACGACTCCCAACTGTAATTTTGTCTCCGGGATTTGATGCTTCAATAGCATTTTTTATCATATTCCCAAAGGCTCTTTTTAGTAAAGTTGCATCACATTGGAAATCAACATTAGCTGAGTCTTCTGATATCAACAATATTTTTTCTTCAGATATATGGTGCCTTTTATATTTTTGAATTAACTCATCTAAAAGCATTTTGGAATTTATTTGAGTCTTGCTAACACTCAACTCATTATTTTCTGCATTCAGTAAAATTTTTTGAGAATTTATTTCATCAAGTAAATCCTGGCTTAAACTAATTAATGTCTGTTTATCGGAGTTGTATTCATCAGGATTTGAAGGGTCAAGTAAACTCAGGTATCCACTAAGATTTCCGGCAGTATTTACTATGTCGTGGAAGAAAATTCTTTCAAGTACTTTTCTTCGTTTTTCATGACTTATATCAACAATTGTGAATATCACATATTTTCCACCATTCAATTGAAAAGGAATTGAAGATACTTTTAAATCTAATGCATCAGAAGAATGTGTTTTCTCGATTCTGCATTCCTTATATTCGAATTTGCCGTTGAGACCGGCATTGATAGCATTAGCCGCTCCGCAAGTTGTACAAAACTCAGTCGTACCACAACCACCCTCAGTTTCAAAGGCATGAACACATTGAAAAAGCTCTCCGGGTCTTAATCCGAGTACTTGAAAAATATCTGAATAACCAAAAGAATCAATTACAGACTTATTAGCCCAGACTATTTGTCTTTTGCTATTTAAAATTAAATATAAAAAAGGAACGGCATCGAAAAAAAAAGTCTTATCAATTTCGTTCTCAATTTTTGAGTGTTGCTCTAAAACCTTTTCATAGGTTTCTTTTTCCGGTATAAGAAAATGTGTTTCCATTTCGTAGTTAAGAGTACAATCAATCCTTTAAATTCACTAATAGTCTCTAATTTTTTAAAATAACTTTATCTGATTTATCTTCCTGCTTATTTTCTGAAACTCCGTTTTCGAATTTCATTGACTTAATGGCATTCAATGTTTTAATATTAATAGGAGCAAGTTCTTCACCTTTGATTAACTGTTCTAACTCCTCACCGTCAAGAACTTCCCGCTCAAGTAGAATCTTCGAAAATTTATTTAAATGTTCAATATGGTCTTCCAATATTTTAATAGCTTTTTCATAAGATTCATTTAAAATTCTGCGGACTTCCTTATCAATAATTCTTGCAGTTTCTTCACTATGGTCAGGGGGTTGGGATATTTCCCTACCTAAAAATACTTCTTCCTGATGATGTTTAAACTGGACAGGACCGATAATATCGCTCATACCCCAATCACATACCATTTTTCGGGCTAATCTTGTCGCCTGTTCAATATCATTAGCAGCACCTGTGGTAAACTGATCAAACTTGATTTTTTCAGCGGCTCTTCCGGCAAGTAAGACTACAATTCTTGTTTCGATATATAATCTTGAAAATGAATGTGAATCTTCTACAGGTAAATATGATGTAATGCCTAAAGCTCTTCCACGCGGGATTATAGTGACTTTGTGAACAGGGTCACTTTCCGGTATTAGTTTCCCAACAAGAGCGTGTCCCATTTCGTGGTAGGCTGTCATTTCTTTTTCTTTGTCTGAAATAACCAAAGATTTCCGTTCAATACCCATTAGAACTTTATCGCGGGCATTTTCGAAGTCGTACATAGTAACCTTATCGCTTTCACGTCTTGCCGCAAGTAATGCGGCTTCGTTTACTATATTAGCAATATCTGCACCTGCCAATCCGGGAGTACCACGTGCTAATATCTCCAAATTTACATCATCTCCGAGGGGAATCAGTTTTGTGTGTACCTGAAAGATGCCTTCCCTTCCTTTAATATCCGGTTTATCAACCACAACCTGTCTGTCGAATCTGCCGGGACGCAATAATGCAGGGTCGAGAACATCAGGTCTGTTTGTTGCGGCAATAATAATTACACCACTGTTTTGCTCAAAGCCATCCATTTCAACAAGAAGTTGGTTGAGAGTTTGCTCTCTTTCGTCATGACCGCCACCAAGTCCTGCACCACGATGTCTTCCGACAGCATCGATTTCATCAATAAATATTAAACATGGTGAATTTTTCTTTGCCTGTTCAAAAAGGTCTCTTACACGGCTGGCACCGACACCAACAAACATTTCGACAAAGTCTGCTCCCGAAATGGAATAAAATGGCACATCGGCTTCTCCTGCAACTGCTCTTGCTAATAAAGTCTTACCTGTTCCCGGAGGTCCTAAAAGCAATACTCCTTTGGGTATTTTTCCGCCAAGTTTCTGGAATTTAGTTGGTGATTTTAAGAATTCAATAATTTCTTCAAGTTCAAACTTTGCTTCCTGAACTCCCGCTACATCTTGAAAAGTAATCTTATTTTGTGTGCCGGTTAATAATCGGGCTTTTGATTTCCCAAATGAGAAGATACCACGAGAACCACCGCCTCCCATTTGCATTCTTCTGATGAAAAAAATGTAAACGCCAATCAAAACAATCCACGGTAAAATTGACCACAGGGCAGTTACCCAAGCACTTTCGTCTTCTTCGTATGTCCATTCAATCCCTTTGCTTGCCCAAAGTTCTTCGGTTTTTGTGTCCAAAACTCCAAGTTTCGTGACGAAGTACATCACTTCTTTGTGCTGTCCTTCGACCTTAACTGTCACATATTTTCTAAGTGTTCCGTGAAATTCAAAATCATTCAACTGGCTTTTCGTGATTTTGGCTTTGTCTATTAAATTCTCTGTCAAAAATTCCTGATACTGAGTATAAGAAACAGATGCTTCCGGCTTTTGTTGAGTGTTGAAAAACATATAAATGCTAACAATTGAAACAAAAACTACCATCCAAATTATAATGTTGCGAAACATCTTCATTTGTTGGTCTTTGTTAGGTGTATTCTTAAAATCACCAAAAGGATTGAATTTATTATCATCTTTTTTATTTTTACCATCGTCAGACATTAAAATATTTCCTCCAATAAAATAATTTTTCATTATAATAATGACGTAACACATTGTTTATTATTAAAAATATTAAATAATAAACATGCAAAATCTATGTTTTTGAAATTGTAAATTCTGAAATAATGATTTTAATTGTTTTTTAATGCATCCAGTATAATTGATTCTATCTTAGTTGATTTGTCCCGAGCTGAATAATAATTAAAAGTGTCAAGGATAGAATACACAAATTCTCCTGATTTGAGCAGGTGCACCTGTGGTAGCTTAGTTATTGTCAATTTATCTTCAAAAGGATGCTTAGAAGTAACTCCACCCATAGAATAAATATCATAAAATTCCTGATTGACCATTGCTATTTCGAGAACTTTCGCTAAATCAGCAGGCTCTCTCACTAATTCCCTGCAAGAACACGACGGTTCTATGAATATTACAAACTTATGTACGTTGGTATCAAATGCTGCAGTAATCTCTTGGGTGATAATAGTATCGGGTTTGTACAAAGTCCAATAAGCGTTGAACCATTCATAACCAACCGTATTTTTTAATTCTGCTACTGTCAACTTCACTGCGTTTTGTGGAGGAGTAACAGGATCCTGGCAAGACGTTAAAGCAATATTTAAAATTACTGCAAAAAGCAAAATCCTTGCATTAGTCATTGAAATCTCCTGCATCAATTTTATAAAATCATTAAATATTCAAATATCGTAAACGTTAAGAATCTAAATTTATTGAGTAGGAACAGATAGTTTGATTTATTGACCTTGAGTAATTTGTTTTAGAAAATTGTTAAATCATATAAATACAAAGTCCACCAAGAATACTCGTAGAAATCAGAGATAAGAATAATATAATATTTGACAGGATAAAACCATGTTTATTTCTGTTTGTAACCATAAACCATAACTTTCTCAAATTTACCTAATATGAATACCATTAAATTCAAGAGGTCTTTGTTTTTTTAGTAATCTTTGCATCATACCACTTATCATTGATTTTTTACTTTTTTGACTTCTTTCAAAAATTGAATCAAATCCATCGGTGAATACCTGTTGTTTAATTTCTTCAGTTTCAACAATTGCAGGATTTGATAATACCAAAGGAGTGTAATATAGTTAATAAACATCCGTGCCTCCGATACAAGTTTATCCCATGGAAGTATTCGACTTAACTTAAACCATCGTTTATGTATCTAATTTGAGTTGAAACGGTGTCTGGAATTCCTCTATACTTATCTGGTTTTGACTATGGTATTTTATTATATTTTTTTTCCTAAAATTCACATCTTTTGTGTGCAATTGATGAAATCACATACATTATTACAAATAAATATATCCACTGTCGTTAACTTTTGGAACACAAAATGCCATGCCCTATTTTGGTTGCATATTGTAAATACTTCATGCTTGAAGTATCTTCACAAAAAATGTTAAGATAGCTATTCTTACTTAGATTATCATCAATTTCATATCAACTCGGACTTATTAAATTATAATAAATTTCCCGGTGCCGGTCATAGCTACAGCCAACTTAAAATCTATTCCTTTTTCTCTTCCTTTTCAAATAACAGCTTCATATTTTCCGTTTTCAATCTTGCCTTTAACCACGAGATGATTTTTTGCTTTTCGTCAATCGTAAAATCCTTTTCAGATGATAATGATACAATTTTTGTTTGTAATGGATAAATTAAAGTGTCATGAAATAAACCTGCTTCGGCAAAAGAACAAGTCGATATTTCAGGAAAAATTGTCTGCAATTCATTTAATAATTCTTTCCCAATGAAAACCCGTTTTGAAACGCTGTCTCTTTGTCTGTCTTTTTCGTCAAGCAATTGTTTTAATCGTCCTATCTCACTTTTTAAATGTTCCTTTTCTGACATTTCAGTTTTGATATCGGAGTAGGAAAAACCTTGTTCGATGATAACTTCTGCATTTTCAAGATTGAAATTTTTTGTTTTTTGTTTAATCAAAATTTTCTCTTTGCTTGTGATTGTATTACCGGCATAAATAAGTGTAATGCTTTTTTCATCAGCATTAACCTCGGATTTCATTAAATAATTGCCTTCGATAAAACTCACATCTTTTGTAAAATTATTTGCATTTTCAATAAATTTTTCCTTTTGAACTAACTGATACCCAAAATATATACTAGGAATTAAAATTATTGTGATTATTACCGAAACAAGTCTTGCTACTTTTTTCTTCTTTTGGTCATCAACAACAGTTCTAATCGGGAATTTGAATATTTGCGAAAAAGCAACCGATGAAATTGCAATGAAAACGGTATTGATGGTAAATAAATATATTGCTCCGAAAAAGAAATTGAGTTGTGCTGTAGCCAATCCGTAACCTGCAGTACAAAGTGGAGGCATAAGTGCTGTAGCGATAGCAACACCCGGTATCACATTTCCTTTTTTCTTACTGCTTATAGCAACTATACCTGCAAGACCGCCAAACAAGGCAATCATTACATCGTATATTGTTGGAGAAGTTCTTGCAAGTAATTCTGAATGTGCAGTGGAAACAGGGCTTATTGCGAAGTAGGTAGTTGAAGCAAGTAAACTTGCCAATACTGCAAAAGTGAAATTTTTAACGGCTCTTCTAAATAACGGGAAATTGTATGTAGCTATGCTATATCCCATACCGTTGATTGGTCCCATTAATGGAGATATAAGCATTGCGCCTATTATTACTGCAGTTGAATTTATATTTAAACCAACTGAAGCAACAACAATAGCAAAGACTAAAATCCAAAGATTTGTTCCTCGGAAAATTGAGTCTTTCTCGATAGTCTCATGAATTGTGTCGAAATCCTCGAGTTCGCTGTCGAGATTTAGCAAATGTAAAATTTTTCTGAGCATATTTACTCCCATTTTCTCAATAATATGATAGCAAATATAATAAAATTTTCATAATCTCAATCCACAGGGAGCCAATAGCTGATTTTCAATGCAGTAGTGATATTCAATTATATACATTTAATAAACTTCCCGTTCTCAATTCTTTCACCAATCCGGATTGTATAATAATAAATACCAGCGGGTAGATTACTTACTTCAAAAGTTGCTTGATGTCTGCCCGTATTAATGGATCCTTCGTCAACGGTTGTAATGATATTTCCTAAATTATTAAAAATATTTATTTTGACATTTGATGGTACAGCAAGATTATAACTTAATGTTATCGAATTTATAAATGGATTCGGGAAAGTATTTATCGAAAAATCATTATCAACATTAATCACAGCAGAAGTAGTTTTTTTCCAGATTATATCCAATTTATAACTACTAAAGCCAAAATTATTTCCATATGAGTCTTCAAATGAATATTCCAATAATCCTTCAATTTCCATCCATTCTTCATTTTGCCACATTTCAGGAAGCCAATTAGTTAAATTACCTTCCGAATCGTAAGTATTGGAATAACGTAATTCGTTTATCCACCCTCCATAATCCCATTTTTCAGATAACCATGTAAGTTGATTTCCATTTGCATCGTAGGTGTTAGTATATCGTAAATCAAATACCCATTCGTTGTTATCCCATTTTTCGGATATTCATGTAAGTTGATTTCCGTTCGAATCGTAGGTGTTAGTATATCGTAAATCAAATACCCATTCTTCGTTTTTCCATCTTTCAGTTATCCAAGTAAGTTGATTACCGTCCTCGTCGTATGTGTAGCCATATCTTTCATAATTTACCCAATCATTGTTAGTCCAAAACTCGTATAAATATGTAAGGCAATTACCATCCATGCCGTAGCTGTATGAAAGTCTCCATTTAATCATCCATTCATTGTCTTTCCATATCTCGAATAACTCAGTTAAGTTATTTCCATCCAAGTCGTAAGTGTAAGTTTTCCTTTCAATATTTATCCAATCATTATTTTTCCAATCTTCATATAAATTTGTTAGGCGATTGCCATTTGCATCATAGGTATATGTATATTTCGAGGAATTTATCCAATCATCGTTTTTCCAACTTTGAGTTAACCATGTGATTTGGTTGCCTCCTTCGTCGTAAGTAAATGAAGATTTTCTAATCTTTATCCATTCTTCATTACTCCAACTTTCATATAACTCAGAAAGGAGATTGCCATTTTCATTATAAGTGTAGGTATATTTTCTTAACTTTACCCAGTCTTGAATCCATTCTTCAGATAAATATGTAGCAAGATTGCCATTCGCATAATAAGTGTATGTGAATCTCGTAGAATTTACCCAAATGTTGCCAATCCAGTCAAGCCGTTTAATTGTCGTTGCAGTTAATATTTGTTTGTTTTCATTGTAAGTATATGAATGTTTTTCATCATTACCGGAAACACTCCACTTGTATTCTTTATATACGAAGACGCTTTCAACAAGATAGTCTTTGCTTTGAATTTCATTACGCTTCTTCAAAAATCTTGATTCGTTGTTTTCAAAAGTATTAATAGTTTTGAATCCGGTAGGGAATTGATAATTACTAACATTAATTTCTGAAAAAGGTTTTGGGGTGTTAATACTATTAACTTTTTCATCAAAAGCATAAGAAGAAACTATGTTAGAAATTACAAAAAGTAATGCAATGATAGTAATTTGTATTTTCATATTTCATTCCCAAGAATTATTTTGTAAAATAAAAATTCCATTATATAAAATTATAAATTTATACTATAATTTCAAAATATTTATATTATCGTTACATAGGCAATTAAAAATAGCTACTTACCAAAATTACTTTTTCTTGTTGCTATCTCAATCAACCGGCAACCAATAGCTCACTTTCAGTGCGATGGAATTTACTCCTTTTGCTGAATAAGAATCCATTAATGTATTTAAATCTACTTTACCCGTTAGGTTATCGTAATTTGATTTGTTTTGCTGCCATACAAGATAAACGGTGCTTCCGGGAATATACTCCCAGCGAAGAACCAGATTGCTTCTGAATGAAAGATAATTGAAATCAGGATTGTCGAAAGTAAATATATTAGCTCCGTCATGTACGAGATATTTATTGCCAAATTTGTTAATTGTTGTCCATTCTTCACCGTAATATTTCAAATCATGTGTTCCGGCTTCGGCTAATTCACCGAAATGGAAATAATCCCCATTTGCTACGAATGGCTCAACATAGTACTCAAGAGTAAAATCGCTTGTGAATGCCATGTTCAACCTGAATCTTGTTAATAATGTATATCGTTTTATTTCGGAGAATATGTATCTTGTATCATAAGTAGAGCCGCCATTACCCGATATGGTTGTAACATATTGCCTTGGATTAACACTTGACATAAATGTCGGTTCTATCGAAAATTCAAGCCGCCCAATAGTTTTCAGAGTGAATTTGGCTAACGTAGTGAAATCCCAACCATCAGGTTTATTTTGATTAGCTTCAACATAGAAAGTAATTTGATTATTCGCCGACCAGTCGCTGTTGTATTGAAGCATTGCACCCCTTGAGTCATAAGTTGCCATCAATGGACCTCCGCGTGTAATGCTATTGCTAAGACCCTGTAATTCGTACCAGCTGCCAATAGCAAAAGTTGAGCGGTCATGAAATGTAGAATTAGCAATTAAAGCCAAATTCTTTGTGAGATAGTTTCCCCCAAAGTCCCATGTATTGTTGACACTGAATTTTATTCCGTAATCATAAAAGAAATTTCCCGGAACATTTTCCCTGTACTTGACTGCCGCACCTGAATAAATTTCATCACCAGCGTAAAGTTGCCCTATGTCATTCAGTTCCAAACCCGGTGTTTCAAAACTGCCGAGTAATTCCCAAAGCCAATGCTTGCCTGCAATCTTGCTAAGCTTCAGCAAACCTGCAAATCCTGACATATCTGTTGCATTACTGTCTATCTTAACATGTTCAGCATCCGGTCTTTGAAAATAATGTGAACTATGTCTTTGCAAGTTTAAAAGTGCTTCCTTTTCGCCCTGAACATAACTGAATCCCAAATGACCATCAAGCTGATATGTTGCACTATCGAATCTGTAAAGCCAATCGAAATCACAGCTTGTTGCATTTTTTAAATAGACGGATGATAAATTATCATCTTTTGAAATATCCCGATAAACATTAGTTAGTAAAAAACCAACAGAAGAAACATCTTGTCCAAATTCCTGTTTTAATCTTACAACACTATAATTCGAAAGGGGGTTCATAAGTGTTTCACTTGTTGAATCATTATCAAAAAAAAGATATTTACCGTACTCTTTACCTGTTAGTGCAGTTAAAGCACCGAGCGACAAACCGGTTGATGTTCTGCCTGTGATTTTTGCAGCACCGAGTATATTTGAGTTTTGTGGAACGTCCACGACATCTCCCTGAATTGTACCTCTGGGAGCTTGTCCGATTCTTCTGGAATAAAAGAATGATTCACTGTAACCCTGTAAAAGCCCCTTTCCTTCAATAAAAAATGGTCTCTTTTCCTCATAAAAAGTTTCATAAGCCGTTAGGTTAACAACTGCGGGGTCAGCTTCCACCTGACCGAAGTCCGGATTGATAGTAGCATCAATTGAAAAGTCAGGACCTAAACCCATTTTGAAATCAAGTCCGATTCTGCCTTTATAATCAAGTTCACTTGAAAACGGATTATTTTTATCATAGTTGGGATTATATAGAGCATTTCCTGCGACATAAGGCAAAATTTCTATTCTGCTTGACGGCTCAATATTTTTTATTCCTACAAGTGAACCCATTTTTGAAGACCAGCCGGCTTCATTTTTTGGAATCAACACCCAATAAACATCTTCCCTAAGTGACGGTATCCACCAGTTGATATTCAATCCCCAAACCTGCTCTTCAATGTCATTAAACCTTAATTGAGAAAATGGAATCCTCAACTCGGTATGCCAGCAATCACCATTTATTCGTGCTTGTCCTTCCCAAACCGGGTCAAAAGAATAATCTCTGTCGTATTCATTATCTGCCCCATGATAATAATCGAATCTCACATTTGATGCAGTAAGTCCGAATGTATAAGCTGTTCTTTTATCTTTATAGGAATCGAGTGAAATAATAATTCTTTCCGAATTTCCTGATTGGTCTCTTCTGCTGACAGTTGCACGAATTTCTTTATCGGTATTGTGTAGCATTGCCGCACCAATGTATATGTATTCATCATCGTAAAGAAATCTGACTTCAATTACTCCGCTTGGTTTTTGTCCTTCCTTAGGATCTTTTTGCAGGAAGTCATCCACGGGAGTTGCAGTATTCCATATCTCGTCAATCATATCCCCGTCAATAACGGGTGGAACACCTGAAATCCTTTTAGCTTGAGCGATTTTAGATTTTGTGGGTGGCTCTGCCGGTTCAGGATTAATTTGAGCGGACAAATTCTGAACTGACAAATATGCTAAAACAACAAATAAACAAAACCTCATAAACACATTTCAATATTCTTACATTTTAATGGAATACGAAAATATTAAGAAAAAGTTTAATTTCGTTTGAATTTTTGTTTTAGAATTTGGCAGAAGAGCGTAACATTAATTATATTATATACATGAAGGAAATTATTTGAAATGAATTTTTAAAATTATTATTTTAAATTCTTTTTTCATATTTTGTATATTATATATTATGGATAATATTATAAAATTATGGAAATTGATAAAGAAAAGTTAAAAGAGTATCTGCCACATGCTTATATTTTCGGAGGATTCTGTTTATCCCTGCTGATTATTTTTATTGTTATTGATTCCATTATTTTGCCCTCGATGATTCACAATGTGGATAAAGTTCAAGTTCCTGATGTTACCGGCATGCCGCTTTATGAGGCAAAAGCTCAACTTGAAAGGTTGGACTTGAAATATCATATTTTTACAGAACAACACAACGATGAGTTTCCCGAAAACTATGTAATCAATCAAAATCCGAAACCATATAGAATTGTAAAGAGTGGGAGGCATATAAATTTAACCATAAGCAAAGGTGGTGAACCTGTAACAATGCCAAATATTATGTTTAAACCACTTAGATTTGCAAGAGTAAACTTGATGGAAAGAGGTTTATACATAGGTAATATAGAATATGTCTTTAGTGATTCCATAGGTGTTGATACTGTTGTAAGCCAGAGTATCCGACCCGGCAGAACAATTACTTTTGGCACCTATGTTAATCTCGTTGTAAGCAAGGGTTTGGAAGCAGAAATAGAAGTTCCGAATCTTACCGGAAAAACCATCGCAGAAGTTGAGGAAATTCTTGAATCTGCAGATTTGCAATTAGGAAACATATCGAACACTTATGATGAGATTTATGCTGCGACTTATTTAAGGAATACAGTCGTAGGGCAGTTTCCACCACCTGGAAATATTGTTATTAAACAAACAAAAGTTGATATAACTTTTTTTAGGTAAATTTATTTATTAACATTTTTATTGAAGAAATTAAGTAACTCAGAATTTCAAATAGAAATATCAGCTTATACCATTTTCTCTGCTTCATCATTAGTAATTGAAAATTCATCATCCGATATTTCGTCTTCAATCTCATCTTCAGACATGCTCGGGTTGACATCTTGTTCTAATGGAATTTGCGAATCAAAATATTCTTCTTCTGTTTCGGAAAATTCATCAGATATATTTTGCAAACCATAAACTTGGTCTATTTGCTCTTGAATTGCTTTTGCATTTTCTACGTCAGTGATATCAAGTGTTACTTCTATTTGCGAAGCATGTGCTGAATCGTCAGAAGCAATGTCTTCTATTTCTCTCAGCTTTGGAAGGTCTTCCAAACTTTTCAATCCAAACGTTTTTAGGAATAAAGGAGTCGTACCAAATAGCAATGGTTTTCCGAGAGCATCTTTTCTACCGACTATTTTAATAAAATTCTTTTCGAGAAGGGAATTGACTATTTCATTTGAGTTTACACCTCTAATCTGTTCGATTTCAGCTTTTGTTACTGGTTGTTTGTATGCAATTATTGATAGCGATTCCAAAGATGCCTGAGAAAATTTCCTTTTTGCTTTTGTCCGGGTTAACCTCTGCAAGAGTTCCCCATATTCGGGACGTGTTGCAAATTGAAATCCACCTGCTATATTAATGATCTGAAAAGGTCTGTTGCATTCCACAAGGTCAATGTTTATTTCCGATATTAATTCCTGAAAATATGTAGGAGTAATATCATATCTTTTCATAATTTCCTGAGCAAAGGAAATTTGTATTGGCTTTTCTTCGTTGTTTTCATTCTCATCTTGGTCCAAATCCAAAGTGGCAATATTAACAATCAGCAAATCAAATAAATACTTTAAAGAAAGAGGTTCTTCTGCCGCAAAGAGAAGAACTTCAAGAGCCGACTTTTGCTCTTCACGTGATAAATTTAAAAATGGCGGTTTAATTTCCATAACAAATTTCTATTTTTTTAATTAGTTTCATAAGCTAAATCTGAATCGAAAACATTATCAGGTCTTTCCATAATTATAATATCATCATATAGAATATCCTGTGTAATAAAAATTAATTTGTCTTTTATCATCTCAAGTAAAGCAAGGAAAGTAACAAGAATATTCTTCCTGTTCTCATTTTTTACCAAACCAAAAAAACTTAGCCGTTTACTGATTTTCAATTTTTGAATAATCAAAGCAGTTTTTTCTTCGATAGATATTTTATGAATGTTTACAATATGCTCGGTAATTGCACTTTCGGTTCTTTCGATTGCAATCTTAAATGCTCTTAGCAAATCGAATAATGTCGAGTTTTCGTAATAAACATCATCAGGATTCTCAGATTCAATCTTGCTGTCATCAAAAAGTTTTCTGTAGTAAACATAACGTTGATTGTCTGCCATACCGGATAAATCCCACGAAGCTTCCTTGAATTGTTTGTACTCAATTAATTTTTGAACTAAAATGGTTCGAGGGTCTTCTATCTCATCTCCATTCTCAGATTCTATTTTTGGTAAAAGCATTTGTGTTTTAATATACATCAGGGTTGTAACCATAACAAGAAATTCGCCGGCAAGTTCCAAATCGAAAAATCTCATCAAACGAATGTATTTTAGATATTCTTCAGTAATCCTTGCAATAGGAATATCATATATATTCAATTCATCGCGCTTAATAAAGTAAAGCAATAAATCAAATGGTCCTTCAAAATTTGGTAACCTTATCTTATACATTTCACCATAAAATAATTATTGTTAACATTAATTATATATATTATCAATCCGATACGGGCTCAATATACACCCTGCTTACTCTTGCAGAAATAGCCGTTGTGATTTCATAGGGGATAGTCCCTACCCAACCTGCGATTTCATCTGCAAGAATTTCTTCACTTCCTTGTTTGCCAATCAAAACAACTTCATCTCCGGGGACAACAACATCATCATTGCAATCTACCATTAATTCATCCATGCAAATCGAACCGACAACCGGATACCGTTTTCCGTTAATCAGACATTGTGCTCTTCCTGTTAAAGTTTTGAAATAACCATCTCCATATCCAATCGGAACAGTTGCAATAGTGGTCGGCTTTTTTGCAACGAATAACCGTCCATAGCTAACGGAATCACCCGCTTCGATTCTTCGTGTAACGACAACCTGACTTTTTAGGGACATTATTGGTTTTACTTTTAATTTTTCCCTGACTTCCGCAGAAGGAGCATAACCGTAAAGTGCCAAACCGGGACGGACAAGATTAAAATTTGCTTCGGGAAGATTGGCAATTGCTCCTGAATTTGATGCATGAATATATTTAAAAGTAAAACCTGCATCATTTAGTTTTGCTACGGTGTCATTAAACAATTTCAACTGTTGTTTTGCATAATCAATATTTTTCGGTGAAGTAGCAAAGTGTGTTGATACTCCGTGCATGTCAATGTTTGGCAAGTTGCCAAACTTTCTCATAAAGTCAACAGCATTTTTTGCCGCTATTCCGTCTCTGTGCATTCCGGTATCAATAAGTAAATGAGTTTGTATAATCACATTTCTTTTTTGTGCTTCTACGGATAAGGCTGTTAAAAACTCCTCCGATGAAATTGCCGCCTGCAAATTATACTTGCAAAAGTATTGAGCTTCGTCAGGGAATGATGGAATTAAAACAATAATCGGCTGAGTATCGCCTGATTCCCTTAACATCATACCTTCATTAGCAAATGCGACACCAAGAAACTCTATACCGTCATACCGTAATATCTGCGATGTTCCCAATAAACCGTGACCATAAGCATTGGCTTTAACAATAGCCATAATTTCGGAGTCGGGAGCTAATTCTCTTATCCGTTTTATATTGTATCTTAATTTTTTTTTATTTATATACGCTGTTGTTGTTCTCATAATTTTATTTTCTCAATGAAACACCGCTTCAAAATTAAGGATAATTTTTGACTTTGATTACATTCATTTTCAATCTAAAAAAATATTCTGCAAAATATTTTAAATATCTTTTTTGCAAATTATGTTGATTTTTAATACAAAAGATGAATAAAATGAAAAATATTTTTTAAATTTAAAAAAAATATTTTTTATTTATATCATGGAAAAACAACTCGATAATTATCCCTTACGAGAAACTTTTACGAATAAATATAATTCTAAAAACTCAAAAAATAAATTATCAAAAATATTTGCAATCTTCCGATAACCTGATGAATACTATGTTGTTTGGATTATTTTGGAATGCTGATGCCAAAAAAAATATTGAAGGTCTCCTGTTTTGTTCGAATAAGATTATAAATTTTCAAAACATTTTCACTAATAAAAAAATGTTACGGCAAAACATGTGGAAAAATTTTTAACAAAAAAATAAAAAAAATATTATTATATCTTAAATCTCTTTCGTAATTTTGACTTAGGCATAAAGTAAAAATGTTGAAAACATAAAAAGGGATTGTATGAAAGTTGGGCAGTTTAAAAATTTAACGCCTTATGACTTTACAATAAAAGCGAATTTAGAAAAGCAAAAAGAAGCATTGAAATTTGTTCGAAGTAAATTTGGAAAAGAATACGGGAACATAATTGATGGTAAGTCATCTCTTACATACAAAAAAACAATTTCAATTAATCCTGCAAACGCAAATGAAACAATCGGTATTTTTCAAAAAGCAGGAAAGCAAGAAGCAGAAAAAGCTATTTTAGCAGCTGCTAAAGCATTCGAATCTTGGAAGAATGTTTCTGCTGAACGAAGAGCAAGGTATCTATTGGATGCCGCGAAAATTTGTCGTAAAAGAAGATTTGAGATAAATGCATGGATGATTTCCGAAACAGGAAAAAATTATGCAGAAGCCGATGCTGATACTTGTGAAGGTATTGACTTTCTCGAGTTTTATGCACGTGAAGCAATCCGGTATGCAGAGGAACAACCTTTGACACAATATCCGGGTGAAAAGCTAAGCTACTTTTACATTCCTTTAGGAGTTGGACTTTGTATTCCGCCATGGAATTTTCCTTGGGCAATTATGTTGGGTATAACTACAGCTGCAATTGTTGCAGGCAACACTGTAGTTATGAAACCATCTTCCGACTCACCTATGATGGCAAGATTATTAACTGACATCTTAAATGAAGTTGGATTGCCAAAAGGTGTTTTGAATTTCTTAGTAGCTAGCGGAGCTGAAGCAGGCGATTTTATGGTCGAACATCCATTAACAAGGTTTATTACTTTTACCGGCTCAATGGAAGTTGGACTTAGAATTAACGAATTGGCATCTAAAAAATCCGAAGGTCAAATTTGGATTAAAAGAGTTGTCGCTGAAATGGGAGGAAAAGATTCCATTATTGTTGATTCAGAAGCAAACATTGATGATGCAGTTAAAGGCGTAACAGCTGCTGCATTCGGATTCCAGGGACAAAAGTGTTCAGCATGCTCAAGAGCTATTGTTGACAAATCAGTTTACAATGAATTTGTTGATAAACTCAAAATTTCTGTTGAAGCTTTACAATCAGGTGAACCGAAGGAAAATTATTATTCCGGTCCTGTTATTAATGCCGCTTCCGAAAGTTCAATTTTAAATTACATTGAAATTGGAAAAAAGGAAGGAAAGTTATTAACAGGTGGGTATAAAATTAATGAACTACCGGGCTATTTCATAAAACCTACAGTGTTTATTGATATTGAACCGATGGCAAGATTATCTCAGGAAGAAATTTTTGGTCCTGTTCTTGCAGTTATTAAAGCTAATCATTATGACCATGCTTTGAAAATTGCAAACAATACTCAATATGGACTTACGGGTGCTGTTTATTCTATGAACAGAACCAAACTCGACAGGGCAAGAAATGAATTTCATGTTGGTAATCTTTACTTAAATAGGAAATGCACAGGTGCCGTCGTTGACGTCCATCCGTTCGGGGGATTCAATATGAGCGGAACAGATTCGAAAGCCGGCAGCCGTGATTATTTAATGCTCTTTTTACAGGGCAAATCTGTATCTGAACTAATTACAAATATCACAAAAGGGGTCAAAATGGCAACAGCAAAGAAACCTGCAGCTAAAAAAGCTGCACCAAAAAAAGCTGCTCCTAAAAAAGCAGCCGCAAAAAAACCAGTAGCTAAAAAAGCTGCACCAAAAAAAGTCGTAGCTAAAAAAGCTGCACCAAAAAAAGCTGCACCAAAAAAAGTAGCTAAAAAGGCAGTTGCAAAGAAAACTACAGCAAAAAAGACAGTAACTAAAGCCGCTCCTAAAAAAGCTGCTCCAAAGAAAGCTGCTCCTAAAAAAGCTGTAGCAAAAAAAGCTGCACCAAAAAAAGCAGCAAAGAAGTAATTCAATTATCTAATAATTGGGCTGCTCCTGAAATTGGTCAGCCCAATTTTTTGATATGATAGAAATAACTTCAGTTCTTGATTCAAGAATCGGGTTGTACCGAAACTTGAAAGATATTTTTTACACTTTTTCCGAAAAAAAGCTATTTATCGCTGAAGGTTCAATCGTTACTGAAAAACTTCTACAAAGTGATATTGAAATTATTTCCATTTTTGCTCTGAAAAAGTTTTATAACTCAGACTTGGTTTTAATTAATCAAAAGAAAATACCACCGGAAAAACAATTTATTGCCGAAAAGCAAGTTATGAACCAAATTGTTGGTTTCAGGTTGCATCAGGGAATTATGGCAATTGGAAAAATCCCTGAACAAACTCCCATTCTTGATTTAAAACCGCCAATAATAATTATGAACGGAATTGTTAATTCCGAGAACGTTGGAGCAATTGTCAGAAATGCTGTTGCATTTGGTATCGCATCAATAATTTTCGATAAAACTACAAGCAGTCCTTTTTTGCGAAGAGCTGTCAGGGTTTCGATGGGTACAGTGTTTTCCATTCGGTATTTTCAATCAGAAAATCTTTTTGAAGATATCATGCAACTTAAACTTAAAAATAATTTTGAAATAATTGCATCAGAGATTACAAATAAATCAAAATCAATTGAACATCACATATTTAACAAGAACTGTGTCATTATTTTCGGTAGTGAAGGTAAAGGAATTTCTGAAGAAATTCTAAGAATTTGTGACGAAATTATTTACATACCAATTTCAAAAAATGTTGACTCATTAAACGTTGCTGCAAACAGTGCCATAATTTTAAATCAATTAAATAGTATTAAATAAAAAAAAATTTATTTAATTTGCATCTTATTAGCGGAATTTGTGTTATTATATAATTAATGATGTTAATTTATTTATTGATGCAATATGAATAATGAAATTTTATTATCGAAACTAAGAAGTTTAATCATTATCTTCATTTCAGTGATTGAATTATCTTCTCAATTACCGGGTAATCAAGCATTGCTCGAACCAGAAGACGGTAAGGTTTACCACGGTGTTCAAACAATGACTTTCGCAAATACTCCCGAACCTCTTGAAGGTTATCTGTCTGCTATTAATGATTCGACTATTCAACCTGCAGTTCGCGGTTTCTTTTTTAGCATTCCGGGAGAGCGAGGTCCGGCAAATACTCTGAAAGGATTGATTAATTTCTTTCATACTGCTGACTCAGTTGGATTTATTCCTGAATTAAGTCTTTTTTTGGTTGGTAAAACTGCAACAGATAGTATCATTGCTGAATCCGATGAATATGATTGGATACTTGATAGTATAATTACTTTATCAAAGAATTATGGGAGAGGAATGTTCCTACGCATTGGTGGTGAATTTAATGGAGCCGGTGAAGGTTGGAACGGCGGTGGTTATCATCCCTATATCTATGTTAGCATGTTCAGAAAAATTGTAGATATGTTTGAAGCTAGAGGATTTAGGGATTCGGTGGCAGTTAACTGGTGCTACGAACCTGATGCGGCAAATGATTTTGATTCGGTTGATGTACGAGGTGCAAGATGGTATCCCGGTGATGATTATGTTGACTGGTTCGGTTTGGATGTTTTTCAATCTGCACATTTCGACCAGTCACTACCCGATGGTTCAGGCAGGAACATCACAAAAAAAGGTAAATCCGAAAGATTTCTTGCTATGGCAAGAGAAAAGGGCAAACCTGTTTTCTTAAGTGAAACTTCTGCACATGGGATTAATATTTCATCTGATGAACAGGATGGAATTAATGATTGGAATAATTGGTTTGCAAAGTTTTTTGAGTTCATAGATGTTCATAAAGAGATAAAGGGATTCTGTTATATAGACGCAAATTGGCCCAAAAATGCTTATCCTGATTGGGGTGATGCAAGGATTGAAAATAATACTTATGTTACTGAAAAATATATTGAGGAAATGCGAAAAGCAAAATATATTCATTTATACGATGAGATAAATATTCAACCTGAAGATACTTTGCCTTTAACCGAGTTGGGAACAGGAACATGGAAAAATTATGAGGGAGGATTATATCCTGACGGCGAAAATGTGCGACCTGCTGCACACAACACCGACGGAATTGAGATTGCGAATTCAATCCTGCCATTAGACAATTCAGGTAATCCAGATAATGCAGGTAAAATAGTATTACTTTCTATTGGTATGTCAAATTGTACTCAGGAATTTTCTGCATTTAAAATGCTATCAGATACTTTTCAATTTAAAAATCCAAAACTATTAATTGTTGACGGTGCTCAGGGTGGACAGACTGCATCAATAATAAAAGACCCTTCGGCAAATTTCTGGACAGTTGTCAATCAAAGATTACAACAACAAAATGTATCCGCAAATCAGGTTCAGGCAGTTTGGCTGAAAGAAGCCAACCATACTCCCAGTGAACCTTTTCCTGTTCATGCAGAATTACTAAAAAATGATTTAAAAACAATTGTTCAGGTTCTAAAAAATAATTTTTCACATCTGAAAATTGTTTATCTATCGAGCAGGATATATGGGGGATATTCGACCACAGCACTTAATCCGGAACCTTATGCCTATGAATCAGGTTTTTCGGTAAAATGGTTGATTGAAGAACAAATAAATGGGGATGATGCTCTGAGTTATTCAGGTGAAAAACCTAAAGCTCCTTGGTTATCTTGGGGACCCTATCTTTGGGCTAAAGGAACAACAACAAGACAAGATGGATTACAGTGGTTGATTGAAGATTTTGGCGCAGATGGGACTCACCCTTCAACTTCAGGAAGATTAAAAGTTGCGAATCTGTTACTTGACTTTTTTGTAAATGATGAAACAAGTAAACCATGGTTTTTAGCTTCGGAAGTATCGGTTGAGGAATTGAATTTACAAGATAATATAATGAGGATATATCCCAATCCTGCATCAGAATATATTGAAATAAATATAGTGGCAGACGGCAGACAGCAGACAGCAGACGGGAGACAGGAAATACAGATTTATAATGTGCTTGGTGAATGTGTAATTACAGTAGAACAGACGCTCTCGTCTGTTCAAAGAATTGATGTTACGGGATTGCCGCCGGGGGTGTATTTTATCAGGATTGGAAATCAAACCAAATTGTTTGTTAAATATTAGCAATATGAGAATGAGATTATGAAAAAATTAGTAATGATTTTATTAATTATAACCATACAAACAAGTTTTGCTCAATGGGAACCATGTAATAATGGATTGGATATTCAAAATATATTTGCTTTGTTAAGTAAAGGGAACAGTCTTTTCCTGGCAACAAGTGAAGGAATATTCTTATCAGCTAATAACGGTGATCTGTGGATTGAAAAAAATCTCGGATTAAAAGATAAATATACTTTATCATTATGTGTACATGGGAATAATATTTTTGCAGGATCAGATAGCAGTATATATTTATCAACAAATAATGGTGATAGTTGGGATGAAATATACTTAAGTTCGAATTATAATTCAGTTATAGCCTTCACTGCTAAAGATAACTATGTTTTTGCAAGTACAGCACATGAGGGTATAATTCTTACTACTGATAATGGTAAAAGTTGGCAAGTAAGAGATTATGGATTACCAAAAAGACAAATAAATTCTATTATCTTCAAAGATAATTATTTATTTGCTGCAACAAGGGGTAGTGGAGTGTACTTTTCTTCAGATTTTGGCAATAATTGGATTGAAAAGAATAATGGTATAGTTAATAAGTTTATTAATGCATTATGTGTCGTCGGAAATGATATTTATATTGGTACAAGTCATGGGATATATATATCAACAGATAATGGCAATAATTGGTTTCCTCATAATGATGGTATAACTGATTTTGGTCTTTGTATATATTCATTTTATTATGTGAATGATATAATTTTTACAGGAACTCTCGATGGGGTATTTTTATCAACAGACAAAGGATTAAACTGGATTCAGAAGAATTCAGGTTTACCGACAACAAGTTACCAAATTCACCCATTCGCTTATAATGGTAATTATCTTTTTGGGGGGACATGGTGTAAAGGAGTTTATAGAGTGAAACCTGATGAATTACTGACTTCTATCGATAATAGCTTACTAACCGATAGTAATATTTATCTTTCACCAAATCCTGCATCAGATTATATTGAAATTGATTTTGAGAAAAACAGTAGACGGCAGACAGTAGACGGCAGACTGGAAAGAGAAATTAGGATTTATAATATGCTTGGTGAATGTGTAACAAACCTCACCCCAGCCCTCTCTGAAGGAGAGGGAGTAATTAAAATTGATGTTTCGTATTTACCGTATGGTGTTTATACAATTGTCATTCAAAATAAAAAAAGAATTATTTATGAAAAATTTTTGGTAATAAAATGAGATATTTAATAACCTTAACATTGTTTTTGATATTCTTCACAAATGTTGTAGATGCCCAGTCTGATTTCAATTTAGGTGTTAATCTTGTTGATAACGGTGCATTTGTAAATATCATAAACCATACAAACCGTTTTCAGGATGCTGTTTCTTTCGACGCTAACGGATGGCCTGAAAGTGATTTCAAACTTGTACTTATGGATGGTAGACCGGTTATGGAATGGAGTAATGTTATTGACGATCCTGAAATTTACAGAGTTGATTATAGTGGTAACTATAAATGCAATTTTACTGGTTCAGCTGATATTTCGCTTTGGGGTAGCGGTGCTGCAATAGAAAATAAGATCTGGGACGAACAAAATAATCAAACTTACTTTGATTTAGTTGTTCCCGGTCCTCCCGCTGATAATCATGGAATTGTCGTACTCACTTTTACAAATACGGCACGAACTGTTGAAGGTCCGACAAACAGAGGTATTACTAATCTTAAGGTAATACGACCGGGTTATGAATTGAATACGGAAAAGATATTCACGGATGAATATATTAACTTGTGCAAAGCCGCAGATTTTTCCTGTTATCGTTTTTATAATCTTCAGAATATTTGGAGCGGCGAACCGGAATTCCCTGAAAAAACTTTATGGAGCAACAGAAAAACTCCAAACGATGTGTCTCAAACGCCATTGACAAATATTAACGGTAAACGAGATGCCTGGTGCTGGGAATACATCATAGAACTTGCTAATATTCTTGATAAGGATATTTGGATAAATATTCACATTTCCTGTGATTCGAATTATGTTGTGAGCTTAGCTCAAATGCTCAAGGAACAACTTAATTCAGGAATAAATATATATGTTGAAAACAGCAATGAAGTTTGGAGCCCGACTCATATGACTCACGGACCTTACAATAGTGAGCAGGCAAAAGAGTATGGAATTCATTTTGATGAAAATTATGCCAGAAGAACTGTTGAACTTTCAAAATGGTTTGCTTTTGTTTTTGGCGAAAACGAAATCAATAAAAGAATAAGGGTAATTCTTGCAGGTCAGCATGCTTATCACGGTAGAAGCGACACTCATCTAAATTATATCAATAATACTTTCGGTCCACCCAAAGAATTTATTTATGCAACAAGCGCAGCCGTATATTTTGGTTCTTCAACTCCTGCCGGAACAGTCGAAGAAATTAATGAAGGTATGATTGAAGACATTAACAGCCAAATTGTAAATTCACAGGTCAGTACTTATAGATATAACCATATCAGCAAAGCAAAGAATTGGGAATTGACGGGTGGCTGTAGCTCTTACGAAGGCGGACCAGGATTGCCAGGGGGTGGAAGCACTTCAAATCTGGCCAATCAAATATTAGCAAACAGAACTGAAAAAATGGGAGATATCATCAAATACAATTATCTGGAAGGATGGAAAGATATTGGAGGTGGTTTAGCTTTGTATTTTACATTAAATTCCGGTTATAACAGATACGGCTGTTGGGGATTAACTGATGATTATACAAAACCGGACAGGAATTACAAAATGCAAGCTGTCAGAGATATTATTTCGACTTATACTAATGCTGATGATAAAAATAAACCAATTTCTGATTTTACAATATATCCCAATCCGGCAAAGGAATATATTGAAATTAAACTTTTAGAAAGTTCGAAACTTTCAGAAAGTTATTGTATTAAAATATACAATATACTTGGAGAATGTGTATTAAGTTCCGAGACATTTTCCAATCTTGTAAAATCAGCAGAAATTGATATTTCTGGATTGACCAATGGAATGTATTCATTAATAATCCGAAACAAGAATGTCATAATCACAGAAAGATTTGTTAAATTAAGATAAAAATTAATAATATTTTAAAAGGTTTATTATGAAAATATCAAAATATAAACTGCATAGTCAGAATTTAGATAAACTAATTAATTATTTAAAGACTCAATTTCAATTCAGTTATGAAAATCAAAGCACTGATATGTCAGTTTTAGCTGCTGAAAAATTTTACTTTCGCAATAATTCAACACAATTAAATTTATTGATTTTGAAAGTTAAAAACTCCATTATCGAAATTGATGTCATCGGTGGAGCCGGAGGTAGTGGTTTATTAAACATTAACCTTTGGTCAGAAAAATCTTTTATTAAGAAAGCTGAGAAAGTACTGAAGACATATTCAGAAGAAAACGGATTGTTGTTTTCAGAATTTTCTGCCTGACAATAATATCTTTTAAAGATTATGAATAATTAATATAGGGTGTTAAGATGAAATATTTTTTTACATTGTTTGTTTTTTTTGCTATAATTCATTTTTGTTATCCACAATTTACCGAACAGTACAGCTATACAATTGAAAAAGGAAAAGACCCATACATGTATTACTTCAGGGGGCTTGCCCAACATATAGTTCAGGGACCTGTTGATGATGTGCTTACAGATGTTCAGACAATACCTTTCGAGTGGGACTTTTTTGGTGAAAAGGTTAATCAGTATTTTATTTCCGACAATGGATATATTACATTTGATATGAATGTTACCGAAAGTCTTGCAACACCACAAATAATTTCAGAAGAAACCTCTCCAAAAGGTTCAATTTTCGGATTTTGGTTCGATATTGGATTAGGAGATTACACTCCATGGTCAAATGAAATCGCAGTTTCAACAGTTGGTACTTCTCCTGATAGAGTGCATATAATTTATTGGATGAGAGTTGTTCCAAAAGTAACATTATTAACAGATGAAAATATCAGTTTCTTTATTGCTTTACATGAGCAGGGCGGATTTGATATTGGTTACACAGTCATGGGCGTGTATTTGGATATTAAAGGAACAGTTGGGGCTATTAGCTTGGATGGCAATCAAATTGTAAATATTGAACCAAGTCCTGAATATCCGTTTCCATCTTGCGGATATGGTGATTCGGATGATGAATGTATTTTAGTTAGGGAGAATGTTATCAATGTTGAAGAAAATTTTCCCTGCAGCTTTAAGATTTATCCCAATCCGGTATCAGATTATATTGAAATCATCGCAGAGGCAAGGTATGCTGTGTCCTTAAATAGTGAAATCCAAATCTTCAACTCACTCGGAGAGAGTCTTATGAAATCTTTTTTTTCCTCTCCAACTGGAGAGGGGCAGGAGTTGAGGTTCGATATTTCGGGATTACCACCAGGCATATTCTTCTTGAGATTTAGCAATAAATTTTATAAATTTGTAAAGATATAATAAATAATAAACTTTTGTAAAAAACAGAATTATCATTATTAATATGGGATGATTAATTATGAAAAAAATATTTTTACTATTTTTATTGCCATATTGCTTATTCTCACAGGAGTACACTGATTCACTTTTCAATGATGTATGGATTCACTCCGGAAAAACTTCTGCAGTAATATTTTGGCAAATAAATGATATTTCAAAAGAAGTCCGAAGCTACGTCGAATACGGTGAGACTATAGATTATGATTATTCAACAGAAACAAAATCAGAATCAAGAAGAGCACAACTGCATAGTATTATCAACCTTACACCCGGGCAGGAATATCATTTCAGAATGGTAATTGTTAATGATAAAGACGAAATAATCAAGAGTGAAGACAGGACTTTTACAACGAACAATTATGAGGAAGCCGTAGTGATAAGTAAAAATACTGATGGTTCTGTTATCAGACTGGACCAACCTAACAAAACATATATACTCACTGAAGACATAGTTGCTGATGCAATAGCAATTGAAATTGCTGCTGAAGGAATTACACTTGAACTTGACGGACACAATATTTTTTATTCACAGAATTCAGATGAAGATTATATTAACGGAATTCTGATTACTGTACCTGATGCAAAAATTTATAATGGAGGTGTTATTCAGGGACCTGTTGGTGGTAATTATAGTTATGCAGTTGGAGCAAGATGGAGAGCCGACGGAGTTGAAATCGCAGGATTAAATATTAATGTCAACCGCCCAAATGCATACCCTATCAGTCTTGCTGGTAGCGCAAAGAATATTATAGATATTCATCATAATTATTTGTATAGTACGGTTAAGAAAATCGAAAGCCGTCATTATCCTGGGAACGATTTAATAAGGGTGGATGCTTTTGAAGAAAATGCTGAAGTGAGCATACATCATAATATTCTAACTGAGGGCTGTCATTGCGGTATCAGCATGAGAGGTCCTGCGAAAAGTCTTGAAATAAATGACAACGATATACGGCATCATCAGCAGTTTGTTAATGGTTATGCATTATATGGCAGTGGAATGAAAGGCGGCAAAATTCACGACAACCGTATCAGTTCAATCGGCAGGACAATTCACCTGACAGCACCGGATATTGAATTTTATAATAACTGGGCTTCGACAAAAGGGCACATGACACTCGATGACATGCCTCAAGGTTCTGATTTATGGTATGAACGCAGAGTTGAATTACACGGTATTAAATTTGAAGGCGAAAACGCGAAAAATATCAAAGTGCATGATAATTATATGGAAATTAACCAGCCACAGCAGGATGCTTACTGGGACTATGTTCCGGCTACACCATTGAATCTCGCTTGCTATGACCCTAATGCTATGAATGAAATTTATAATAATAAGATAATAGCCCATACTACATATAAACAAACTCATCATGGCGGCTATGGTGAATCGGGAGAGTGGGCTTCTGCGATTTATTTTGTTGGTATGAATTACATTAGTGACCCGGAAATGTTTTCAGCATATATTCACCACAATGAATTTATTAGTAATGATTTGTTCATTAGCGGTGATATTGATGCAACGCATATTGTAAGGATTGAGGATAATGTTTTCAGACTTGGCTCTGAACCGACAGATGAACATTCAATATTCAGGACTATTCCACAGGAAATGCAGGATAGAGTATTGAATGGGAATAATATATTTATTATGGATGATACTACTTCATCTGTAGCAAATCAACATTTTTTCTCAAAATCGGATGCTATTAAAGTAATTCCCAATCCCGCATCAGATTATATTGAAATCACACTTTCAGAAAGTTCGGAACTTTCGGATAGTTTTTCGATAAAATTATACAACATACTCGGCGAATGTGTTTTACGCAAAGAGACAATGGTCAGTTCAACTGGACGAAGGATTGTTATATCTGAATTAACTAATGGAATTTATACAATAATTATTCATAATAATAATAAAATAATTTCTGAAAAGTTTCTGGTAATACATTAAAATAGGCAAAGGAATAAAACAAGATTAGCGAAAATTTTTCACTATTCGTTTTTCATTTTTAGTTATAATTTCTCCCATACATCTCTGGATATTTCTGCTTGCTTTAAAATTTTCAAAAGAAATGATTTGTTTATATCCGATTCATGTGGATTAGGTATTGTTAAAGTAAGATTATCCTTAATCATGAACTGATGTTTCCCACCGGAATAAGGTCCATCAAAACCATATTTACGCAAGTAAAATATTAGTTCTTTTCGTTTAATCGGTTTAAACGGCGGCATCTTCCAGCTCTAAAATATTCAGATTAATATTTTCAATAACAGGAATATCAAGACCTTTCTTTAGACGTATAAAAATCCATTCTTCAAGCACTTCAATTAACTCATTTCTGCAAGATTCAAAATTATCGGATTTTGCATATACTCCTTTGCAAAGTGGTATCTCTCCGTAAACTGAGCCATCCTCCATAATTTCATAATCTGCGTTTCTAAGTGCTGCATCTAAATAATCTTTTAGCATAATTATTTATCCTTTATATTTATTTTCTTTAATCAACGAAAGAAAAATTGAATTATTACATTGTGAAATAAAAATACGAGTGAAACTTTGTAAAATATTAATTTTTATTATATTTGTATAAATATTAGACAGTTTTTACAAATATTATTTTTGGCAAAATATTAAAGATGTGATATGAAAAATATATTTCTATTAGTGTTACAAATATTGTTGCTGTTGTTTGTTGTTTATTCTGAGATATTTTTTAATGGTAATGGACGATATAGCTATTCAAATCTAATTGTTAGTCTCGTCCTATATTTATTTATTGTATTATCAACACAAATAAAATTTCAAAATGTTGTATTAAAAAAAATATTTACAACTAATTTACCTTCTCAAAAAATAAAATTATTAAGTTTATTGGTTTTCATTATTTCAGTCTTTAATATCATTGACATATTTTCAAATTTCCCAAATTATAAATTATGGGGACACTTTATCACAATTATTAATCTCATTTTCTATCTGGCAATGATTTTAATTCTTGTAAGTGAAAAAGAAAATTCTATATTGTCATAGCTTTATATGTAAAAAAAACGAATAGCAAATATTATTCACTATTCGTTTTTCACTATTCACTAAATTAGTATTTATCACTACAATAAAATCATTGTTTGTACTACAAATTATATGCCCCCCCCCCTGATATTTTGCATTATAATTAATTTCTTGTAATCATAAATTAGAAGGGAATTGAAATGAAAAAACAATCAATATCAATATTTATAAGTTTAATTCTTGGAATTCTTTTACTTCCATCTATCTTTTCTTCAGCTCAGGTTCCTGATTGCCCACCTGCTAATCCAAATTGTAATGAATGGAGTTTATGGGATATTAGAACATGGAACTTAGAGTCACCTTATTGTCAAATTACAATTGAATACAGAACTAGAGTTTGTCAACCTGACAATAGAGAAGAATTAGAGTATAGAAACCTTCAAGTTACGGGTAATTGTCAATTTATGCAAAACTTTAGTATTTACCACTATAGTATTAATAGCTTACATGAATTAGTAGATCTTTTGTTAATTGAAGATTTAGAAAACTCACCTCAATATGATGATGAATGCCCTTGCCCAAATGTCAAAGTAACAAGAAAATTTTATACTGCTTCCTGTGGTATATGGGTAAATTGTACTTATGATATCAGTAATACTCAACCAGTATGTGAACAGGGGTTTGATCTTCCCTTGCCTCATTATAATGACGGTAATGGTGATAAGGTTAAGGTCTGGAGATGGCAATCTTGTGGGCAAACTTGTTGTGAAAGGGTCTATCAAGTTTGTAAAGCACCTTCGGCTACACATCCTGGTAGCTTTGTAATACAAATTCAAGCAATGCAGAAAAACAGAATTGCACCCTGTACACAAGCACCAGATGGCTCGAGTCCAAAGTATGCAAAACCCTGTGAAGATGGTTGTTAATTATAAACATTTTTTATTATGAAGAATCTTATCGCTTATATAGTATTATTATTGATAACCAGTACTCACAAAGGATTTGCTGAAGATTATTATCATTTTTATGGTAAGGATTATTTTGATAAAAACAGATTTACAAGATTAGCGTATGACAGATATAATGACATTATTTATGTCATAACAGTCGAGACTAGAAGCGATCCTTATCATTATGGAATAAGTTTTTTTGCAAACAATGTCTGGAATTCTTTATCTTTTGAAAATACCGGGTATCCTTTAAAAGATACAAGTCAAATAAAGGATATTTTAATCGATAATAAGGGCATTTTATGGATGTGTTCTGAAAAAGGAATTCTAAGCTATAATATTTTGTCAGGTTGGAAAAATTTTACAATTTCTGTACCCACAGGTAAAGATATTATATATAATTACCTTCTTACTGACTCATCGGGATATACCTGGTTTCATGCAACTTTTGGTCAATATTCAAATGATATTTTCGTAGGAATGGAACAAAGGTTATATAAAATAACTAACCATCAACCTGAACTTGTTTACATTGCTGATACAAATGATATTAAATCAGGTATTAAAACCTTCAGTAATCCTCCCGGAACTTCAAGAGCCACTGACCGAAACGGAAATTTTTGGATAGCATATCCCCAGTCAGTTAATGGATTAGGGCTTGTAAAAATTAACTCAAATAATAATAACTATGAATTTTATCAACTTCGTGATTATAACTCTGATTTATACCAGAAAGTTCTTTACCCTTACGACTTAGATATAGTTTCTGACCAAAGATTACTAGTAACATATACCGCAAATGTTCAGGAAAAAACAAGAGGTGGAATTAGTATCTATAATCCCTTGGATAGTAGTTGGAATCATTTTGGAGAATCTGACGGACTTCCCTTTGAGAATCTGTCAATTCTTAATAGAATAGAAAACACTGTAATTGATAATAATGGAATTTACTGGATTGGAACTCGAGATTGGGGAATAATAAAATTTAATCCAACCAATAAACGAAGCGAGATTCTAGACTTTAAGGAACTTTTAAATAAACCCAATTTATTTTTTTTAAATACAATTTACGATTCATTTAAAGATAATCTTGGTAATATTTGGTTTTCAACTGGTGATGGTATAATAAAGGTTACACTAGGACCATCCTTTGTTGATGAAAAATATAAACGCAAAAATAAAATAGAAGTATTTCCAAATCCAGTCCAAGTTTCAAAAGATATCACTTTTTCAATTAATAACCTGCCTTTAAAGAATGATGATTTAATTATTTACGACATTAATGGAAAAATTATTAAAACATTGAATGTTTCAACTGGTTCTGAAATGTTCAATTTTAATACAACAAATATGGTTCCAGGTATTTATATTGCAAAACTTTATTCACAATTAATTTCATTTGTAATCACTAATTAAATGGAGAACAATTTATGAAATATTTACTTTTATTTATGATGATTTGTTATAGTGGAATGAACACTTTTTCTCAACAAACGGAAAGTTTGAATGAATTTCCAATAAAAACATTTCATCGAGTTATTGAGAACGAATCTACAAATAGGATAATCTACCAAAGACTTGATGGCTCAGTTTTTGAAAAATATGTCGGTGAAATGAAATTTGTTGAATTAATTCCTTCTGATAACAATGAATTTTCAATATTAACAAATGATTTGCCAAATCAATCTCGAAATCAAATCGTTTATACCAGATTAAATGGTGAATCGTATATGACAAATGATATGATGGTTTGGTTTAAAAACTTTAGAGAAAAATCAATGCTCGACCAAGTTCAATCTGTAGTTAAATCTACTCCTAATAGCGAATTGAAAGAGATTTCTCTATTTCCAAATCCTAGTAATAATACAATTACTGTGGCTTTTATTCTGGCTTCAAGCCAAAATATTAAAATGTCAATTGTTTCATCCATTGGGACAAGAAAAATCATTATTGATAATGAAAATTACGGAAAAGGAGAATATACTCTTTCAATAGAATTATCAGAATTTCCGATTGGGGAATATAATTTAGTATATCAGTATGGTTTGAAATTTGAGATCATAAAGTTTTTTATTGTAAGGTAATTTATTTTATTATATTTTTCCTTGTAGCTTTATTGTAGGAATATACGTAATTTAGTTGATTAACGAATAGTGAATTTTAAAT
The DNA here is from genome assembly GCA_043804925.1 of bacterium. Classification (GTDB taxonomy): domain Bacteria; phylum Bacteroidota; class Ignavibacteria; order Kapaibacteriales; family UBA2268; genus ChocPot-Mid. Next base: position 36,382 of record JAZDIP010000009.1, read on the forward strand.
TATTCTTCACTATTCGTTTTTCACTATTCATTAAATTTTACTTCCTGTACTGCGAGATAAACTCTTCCACTTCGGGAATACCACCCTGAAAAATCAAATAGCCGTTGCTTGGCTCCCGCTCAGTTATTTCACCTGCAATCGGTGTCAGCATTATCTCTTTTACCTTTTTCAAATCCTTTGTTTGTCCCAAAGCCCAGCAAAGCTTCATGTATGCCGCTTCGGGAAGCATGTTCGCAAGAGGAATAACACCGAGTTCCATCATATCACGACCTGTGTCGTAAACATACATCTGTACATAACCCCAGAGAGTTTGCACAGTCATATATACAGCGACATTGTTATCCTGAGCACGTTTCAATGCGGGATAAAGCGGTTTGTTCACATGTCCCAATCCTGTTCCTGCGATTATGATTCCTTTATATCCATTGTCAATTAATGAATCAACCATATCGGGATGCATGTTTGGATAGTAATAAATTATCGCAACTCTATCTTCAAAGGTAGGAACTATCTTAACGTTTTTATCTTCTCTGCGTTTTTTGTAATCGGTTCGCAATGGAGTGATTTTATCTTTGCTAACCATTGCAATTGGGATATCACCTATTGTCCTGAAAGTTGAGCGGTAGCTCGAATGCATCTTTCTTACTCTCGTTCCTCTGTGCAAAAGACCGTATTGGTCTGAAGTCGGTCCGAACATACAAACTACGATTTCTGCAATATCGGATTCAGAAGCAGTCTTAACGCTGTGAATAAGATTCAATGCGGCATCCGAAGATGGTCTGTCGCTTGACCTTTGCGAACCAACCAATACAATCGGCACAGGAGAATTCTGAATCATAAATGAAAGAATTGACGCAGTGTGATGTAATGTATCTGTTCCATGCCCGATTACAATTCCGTCAACCCCTTTTTCAATTTCTTTACCTATTGCCTTTGCTGTTGTAATGTATTGCTCAGGTCCCATGTTCTCGCTGAATACACCGAACAGTTTTTCTGTTTCGAGATTGCAATAGTCTGCTAACTCAGGGACTGAACCATATAATTCTCCCGGTGAAAATGCAGGAATAACCGCACCTGTTCTGTAATCCAATCTCGATGCTATCGTCCCTCCTGTACCAAAGAGTTTCACTCTTGGCTTCTTTGGGGAATAGGGGAAAAGCTTTTCAGGAATTTTGTAATGTGCTTCTTTTCTACCGGTAACTTTCATTGCTGTTACTTTATTTGCGGCAATACCTATATTATAACCTGTTCTCAATTTTATTACAATATGAAATTCATCTGCCTGTTCGGAACGGGGTAGAATAATACCAACATGGTCGCCATCGGTTGTTTTGATTTCAACATCACTCCAAACCTTTGCTTTAAATTTTTGTAAAACCTTTAACGATTCACCACGATAACCTTTATAATCATCACTCTTAGCCATTGATTTTTCCTTTTTATTTTCCATTGATTTTTTTTGCAACATATTCACCGCTTGCTCTTCCTTCTAACTTTTTCATTACCAATCCGATAAGAATATCATTTTTCTTGTCAGGATTATGAATTTTCATTTTCTTGTACACTTTTTTAGCATTTACAATTTCTTTGTCAATTTCAGTTTTCTTTGCAGGTGTTAAAAGAAATTCCTTTTTGAATACTCCATTTATTGCAGTCTTTTTGATAGCATAATAAACACCTTCGCGAATAATCTTCTTGTCCTTGTAAGCAGAAAATATTTTCTCCATAACATCAGTAGTTAAAACCGATGTGTAATAATTCTTTCTTTTCAAATGCTTGACAAAGCGTACCATCACGACAGATGCAAATACAGGTTCAATCTTCCATGTATTAACCATCTTCTTGAATAATGGAGGATATTTTGAATCAGTTAGTGGTCTGATAACATCCTTTGGTAATTTTAGTTTTTGAAAATATTTCTCGTATTCCCAAAAGTAAACAGGAATACCTTTTCTGATTAAATCTTTTCTTTCGTCCAAAATTTTCTTTGGTGGCAAATCAGTATCAGGATACATTCTGTCAGGTCCGGGAAGGATTCTCTCAAAGCCGTTTGTACCGTCCTTAAGTGCCTGCCTTGTCTCAGATGGCACACCGATTGTTGCTTCTTTTGCACGAATTACAATTTCCTTTGCACCGGTTTCAGCATCCTGTTGGCTACCCCAAACGATAACCATAGTGTCTTTTTCTGTGCAACCGATGTATTTTCTTATTTTTTGACCTTCTGCAGTTGAAAGAGTATTTTCGTAGCTGTCGGAATTAATTATATTCGGTAGTTGGTCGAGACATGCAATAACACGTACCCTATCAGATATTTCCTTTGAGAAAAATGTATCGGTTTGTGTCTGCCAATTCAATAGTCCTTTGAATCCCTTGAGTGTTACACATTTGGCAACCATGCCATTAGCCAAAGCTGTATTAACCGGTTGATAGCTTGTATGCCTTAACAAATGTGTAATATCATCAGTCTTTGATTTGAAAGTTTTTTCGGTAACTCCACGCTTTTTCAGTTCTTCCCTAAGTCTCAGGAGATTCCATTGTCTCATTGCTTCATTATAAGTCAGTAATGGAATATATTTTATTTTTGATACACCCTTAATTTCAATCCTTGTTCCTCCTCTAACACTTACATTAACGTCCTGACGTGAAGCACCGATTCCGGTTCGGACTTTACCTGTTGTTCTGACCAATCTTCTTAAAATATCATTAACTTCTGCAACTTCCTGAGGTGTTTTCATGTCTGGATATGTAACGGTCTCGATTAATGGCATTCCCAAGCGGTCAGTCAGGTAAATTCTCGTATGCCCGTTGTCTGAAAATTCTCTGCAGGAATCTTCTTCGATTGACATTTGGATAATTCTGATTTCCCTGTTTTTAAAAGGAATTTTCCCGCCAACAGAAACAATAGCTGTTCTTTGGAATCCTGTCGGAATACTGCCGTCAAGATATTGCTTGCGTGCAATGTGCAACTCATCCACAATTGTAGCACCTAAAAGCAAACCGACTTCAATTGACGAATCCAATGCCTGGTCGTTAATCTCGAAAGGTGGAGTATCATCCATTTCGTAAGTACAAACGGTTTCTCTGTTAATCCTGTAGATAATATCTTTCTTGGTTTTGAACTCCATCAAAGCGGTACCGTCGTACTCTCCGAGTTCTGACAATGTAGGACGCATGTGTCTTAAAATCTCAGCGTGATAAACATCATTACTATATTTTCCGGCGGGGCATCTGCAAAATAGTTTTTTCTCAGTCAGTAACTGCTGGTGTATTTCCAGACCTGACTTAAAGCCGACTTCCGCATAGTCATCCGCTGTCATTTCATTAAAAGGTTTAAACTTAAACTCTGCCATTACAATTCCTTATATTTACACTTTTGTTTCGTCTGTTGTTACAACTGACGAGATTAATTAATTCAAAAAATATTAAAATTAACAAATATTATGAAATATTTGCAAAATAAGAACTTCAAAAATAAGAAATTGCCATGAAATAAGGGTATTTTAAGTTGAAAAAAAGTGAGAAAAATTTACATCCATTCCTTTTGTTCTCCAAATCTAAGTGTATCTGAAACAATGGATTCAAATACTCCCTTATTAAATATGAAAGTATATTTAATTGTCCAATTAATTTCAGGTTCTAAAGTTGTAAATGTAAAATAATTTTTCGAATTATAAAACGATAATTTTGGCTTCTCAATTTCTGGATATTTTTCTTTATAATTTTGATAAAAATTTGAATCAATAAGATATAAGGAAGAATAGTGGTCATTTAGGACAGTTTTTACAAAGAAAATTGATAATCTTTGATAGTCCTGAATTTTATTTAATTCTCCTATCTCATTTATTACAAGTTCCTTGAATTCTGATTTACGAAAACCTCTTAATATGTAGTGGGAACCATTATTTGTAACTGATATATAATTATATTCGGTTGGCATTGCTGGTTCAGAACATACAAATATTTGAAATTTATCGTTCCAAAAATTTCCACACTCTTCATTCACTGTAATCAAAAAAATCCATTTTCCTACTGGAAGATTTCTATAATCAAATTTATTTTTATTGCTTTCGAGTTTAAAACTATCCATATCAATCAAAAAGAATGAATCTTTATCTTCTTTTGTAGAATATTTTTCTTTATTTATTTGAAATGCAATGTTCTTCATTTCACGCAAGGTCAATTTTCGTTTGTTGTTGACGTTAAGTTTTAGTTGATTTTTATCATTTGTTTTATTATGATATTGCTCAGTGCAAGATAAAAATAACTGGGATATAAAAATAAATATCAAGAAATAACTCTTATTTTTCATATAAGTTCACTTTCATATTATCTGTAACCGCAGTTTTTTATCGAGGACTCGAGCATATTCAATCAAAGTTGAAAACCGAATATCTTCAGCATGGTTTTCAATTCTGGAAATTGCAGATTTTTTTGTGTTCAGCTTCTCAGCAATCTCTTGCTGAGTTAAACCTGCATTTTTCCTCATTTGCCTAAGCATCGCACTTATTTTAAAGTTTTCGTACCCTACTTCATAGTCCAAAGCAAATGCCTTATCTATCTTCTTTCGCTTATCTATATATTTATCTAAGTCGTCCTTCATTTTCTATATCTTTCTAAGTATTTAGACATTCTTTTAACCGCCGTTTTAATTTCTTTTCCGGGTATTTTATTCGTTTTTTTAATAAATCCATTTGTTAATAAAATAAAATTATTTGCTTTCCAAAAACCTAATATTCTGATTTGAATATTTCCTGATTTTACTCTGACCTCCCACAAATTATTAGTACCATCGAGCTTTTTGAAGTATTGCATAGGTACAATATCCAAGTCTTTTATTAGTTGTAAAGTCCATGCAACCTTCTGCATTTGCCCTGATTCAAGACTATCAAAGAAGTCTTCAACAGGACTTCTACCTTCCTCGGTACGATAAAATTCAATTTTTCTCATATCATATTCAATGTTAACATATATGTGAACGTAAAGATATTATAATTATTGATTAAAAACAAAAATATTGTAAATTTTTAAAATAATTTGAATTCAACATTTCCTGAGGATGGAATCAAATAGAGAGTTTTTTGTGAACTTTCCGGGAAAATTAATGGTTTTTTTCAGGTTCAAGAAAAAGCGAAATTACCTCTCTGATATTTTTTGTTTCATCATTTGTTACAACTGACTAACTTATTTATTCAAAAAATATTTAATTTAACAAATATTATGAAATATTTGCAAAATAAGAAGTTCAAAAATAAGAAATTGCTATGAAATACGGGTATTTAAAGTTGGAAAAAATCTTTATTATTTTTTTATGATTAATTAATACAATTTGATTTTTATCCAAAAAATAGAGCACGAGATATGATAGTAAAATACTATATGAAAGGAGTAAACAAGTATTTGCTTTTGAAATGGGGGATAAAAGAGAGTGGTCTCCCGAGAATCAATATCAATAAATAATATGTATACATGTATCATTCTGTTCATTTGGTAGCTAACAATTAGGTATTGTCTGAAAAAGGGAAAAAATCAAGTAAAGTTGAAACATACACTATTGAAGGATTAAATAGCGTAATCAGGCATTTCATGGATAGATTTCATTGAAGAAGCAATGATATTCCAAGTTTTAAGGAATGAAAAGATACTCTATAAATTTATTTTTTCATAAAAGAAATTATATGTGTATACTTGACTACCAATAACTTAAAATTTATATTTTTTTATTCAAAATAAATTAGCTAAGTTAGTCTTTAATTAACAAAAAAGGGATTAAAAAGCATGAAAAAAATATTTCTCACATCCTTGACAATGTTAATCGCATTGATATTCTCATGTAATACCGATACCGATAATACAAACAACAGTCTGACAAAATATCTTGGAGTTATACGTGGTGGTTGTGCTGACGGTTTACTTCCCGAAGGAGTAATTTTAGATGAAAAACCGGATACTTTATTTCATTTTATTAGTGGTGATACACTTACAATTTTTGTCGGGTTCAACGCGCCATGTTGTCTTTTTTATGAAGACAAAGCAAAAATTGAAGATGATAATATTGAGATGTTACTTGTTCTTATGAACGATGCCCCATGCTATTGTATGTGTTATTATGAATTCAATTTCAAGTTTATCGGATTTGAAAAAAAGGAATACAGCTATAATGTAACTGTTGACGGGACATCGAAATTTACTGGAAAAATTGATTTAAGATAAAATATATAGGAGTTAAAAATGAAAACAATATTTTTCGCATTGATTATTTTTATATCATTATTCATTAGTTGTAGTACTGAAACTACAATCAATAAAGATGATAATTTTTTGGGTGCAAAAAGAGGTGGTTGCGCTGATGGTCTTCCTCCGGATGGAATTATCCAAACTGAAAATTCCGATACGGTTTTTTATTACGTCAAAGACAATCACTTGTTCATATATTTAGGTTACCAGGCCACCTGTTGCATTTTATATGATTATAAGTCTGAGATAAAACAGGATGTCATTGAAATTGAACTTGAAGAAGTTTCAAATGAACCCTGCGATTGCATTTGTTGGTATGAATTTACTTTTGAATTTCAAAATTTGGAGAAGAAAGAGTATGATTATACAATCAAAATTCAAAATTATTTGGTCTTTTCCGGAAAAATTGATTTGAGGGAGTGATTATTTTACAGTAGTTACAATACTGAATGAATAACTGTAGTGACAACACCCCAAACTTCAAAATTCATTTCACCGGTTATTTCTATTGGTTCAAATTTTGGATTTTCAGGAGTCAGATAAATTTTATTTTTGATATATTGCATTCGCTTTACTAATAGTTCTGAATCAATTACAGCAATAACAATGCTTCCATCCTTCGGATTCAAAGACCTGTCAACAATCAGTATATCTCCTGAATAAATTCCTGCATTGACCATTGAATCACCGGTAACACGCACAAAAAAAGTAGCAGATTGATTTTTAATAAGATATTTATTAAGGTCAAGTTTCCCTTCCATGTAATCTTCTGCCGGTGAGGGAAAACCTGCCGAAACTGATTCGAGAAATATGGGTAATTCAACAATTTCACCGTCAGCAGGTTTAATGACTTCAACGACTTTCGTTTGTTTTTTCGGATTTATATGTAATTTTTTCATTTTTTATAAATAATTAAAAGCCGGAAAGCAACTTCTCTCCGGCTTAATTAATATTTAAAAATTTCTACTGTCCAATAATAAACGGTGGAGAACCTTTTCCACTTCCTAAAAGAATGATTTTTGAATTTGGAGAATTTACCAATTCTCTCTGTACTTTTATTGATTCAAATTGCAAGAGCTTATCAGAAAGACCCGAATTAATAATTTTTTGTGCGTCTGCAATACCTTGGGCTTCTACTCTTTTTCTTTGTGCTTCCTGCTGTTCTTTCTGAAGTACATATTCCATCCTTTGGGCATCCTGAACGGCTGTTATTTTTCTCTCGATACTCTCTTTGACCGATTTTGGCAAATTGATATTTCTCACCAATAATTTTTCAAGCTCAATTCCTCTCACTTTCAAATCACTAACTATTCCTGCAGTAATTGCAGCTTCAAATGGTACTCTTAAAGTTGAGAACAAATCAATAGCATTGTAGTTAACTGCATTTTCCCTGATTTTGGTTCTTGCAGTAGGTCTTATAATTTTATCCCTATAATCCAAACCCAATTCTCTGTAAATATTCGGAGCTTTATTTGGAATAACCCTATATAATATAGTCAAGTCAATTTCAACTTCAAGGCCATCTTTACTCAAAACTCTGATAGCATCATCACCCTGTTTATCGCCTTCACTATAGCTGGCAGCCATAGTATAATTTAGAGTTTGAACACTCATTTCCTTGACATCCACCAAAGGATTGATAATATTCAATCCCTCATGTAAAACAGTTGGTTTTACTTCTCCGAAAAGAACCTGAACACCTACATGACCGGCATTAATTTGTACAACTGCGGCACTTATAAAACCAATCAACATCAACAAGAGACCACCGCCTGTGAGCAGTGTTTTAAACCTTGCTACAGGTGTTCCTGATTTAGCTCCCAAAATTCCGATTAACAGCAAAACCACACCCAAAATAATTAATCCCATTTTTCTCTCCTAAATATATTATAAAAAATTAGCATCTATTTAAAATTTAAAGCAATTTCGTAAGATTCCCCGAACTTCAAACATTCTTCGACAAGTACAGGTAAAAACTATATATTAGAACTCTCAAACACCCAACACTAAAAAATTTAAAATTTAAAATTTTAAAAATAATTCACTAAGTGCAACTCCCGCAGGACGAACATGAACTACAAGCTCCTTTATCAGTTTCGGTAGTTGAATCCAGCCAACCACTTTCCTTTGTAACTTCATCATTATCACTTTCATCATCAGTTGTTAAAAGATTTGCGGAAGCAAGGTCATTACTGAATTCATTATTACCAAAGTATTCGATATCTCCACCGGGAGGTGCTTCGAATGGAGTGCCACTATTCAGTGTGTTGGATTCTCCGGCATGAAATCCGTTATCCCCGACCCTCAAAATTGGTTCACCCAAGCCGTCAACAATCAAACAGTTTGCACACATCAAATTATGTGTGAACATCAATGAAGACCACATTGTTGTATAAAAGAAAAAATCATCAATACCATAATATCCATAATGAATAGGTTCTGCGTATCTTCCATGTTTAATTTGTTTAGGACTTTCAATCTTTTGCTTGGTTCTGATTATCTGTATATTGGATTGTTTGATTAAGTCGTCAACCCGTATAAACTTCTTGATCGCCTGAGCCAAATCGTCAATGAATATATCAAAAAGCATTTTCTTTTCCAAAACAAAAGCATCATACTTTTTTTGGTCGGTAAAAATTTCTTCAATTTTAGCTTTAATTCTATTCTTAGCTGTATTATCGTTGGAGTATCGGAATTCTTTCAGAACACCATTTATATTTATTTTAATTGGATATTCACCAACTTTATGTTTCCTCATTACTGAAATTTCAATAATATATTTCAAGTAATCATTTTCATGTTCTAATACCAAAAAGATGGTGTCAAACAATTCAGATTCCAAAGGGTCTACTTTTGCCTTAAATTCAAACATTGCCTGTTCGAGGTCGTCATCCAAACCTTTTTCATCAAGATAAAAGTCATAATCATCAACAGCAAGACGAATAACATTTTTAACATTTATGGAACGAAGTCCCATATTAATCTGCTGAAGAATCGAGACAGCAGTAAAAGTTTCCTGTTCTTGCTTTTCTCCGAGGGCTCCAAAGGATAAAACATCTTTCAGCTTTCCAAATAACTTTGAAGGCTTAACTTTTTTAAATATAGTTATTTGTGAGGGGTCGATTTCGAGGATTCCATTAAAATACATAAATACTCCCGTTAAATGTTTTTATTATAAAATTCTGTTATATGCTCTTTTGTATCATACAAAACATGCTCGAGAACATGTTTAATCATTGAACATTCATGTGCTTTTCCTGCCATAACACCCAGCTTTTCTCTATCCAGAGGACATCCACTATTGCATATTATTTCATAAGGGCAAGACTCACATTCTTCATTTCTATTATAATTTATATACAATTTCTTTCTTTTTGTTACTATATCTTTCAAACATTCCATAGTCCAATCGGCAAAAACACCATCATTATTATATGATTTATTGCACGAATAGCAATTACCTTCGACATCAAATTCATACCATAAGCAATCATTTCCACTTTGAATACAATATCCGGGTGATAGAATCTGAGGTAAAGACAATAAATTTTCTTCAATCAAAAAATTCGAAAATTGAATCATATCTTCGTGATTTAACGCCATATCACCTGTTGCAAACTTAATTTTCACTTTATAAGGATTTCCTGTTTCTTCTTTCATTTTCAACTGCTCTATCATCCAATAGCCAAACTCAACCAAATGCTCTAATGTCTTTTTGGTTACAACCGAAAGCACAGAAACGGGGAAGCCCATTTCTGTAGCAGTATTATAATTTTCTATAACGGCATTATATGATTTATCACGTAAAAAGTCATGAACTTGTTTAGGAGGGTCTATGGAAAAGCCCAATCTTAACAATTCAGGTTTTTTAATTACTTTAAGAACTTCGAGCAGATAATCCTCAGTAAATCTCTTTCCATTAGATTGTATCGCAACATTAAAGTCCTTGATTTCGTTTTTGTTCCAATGTCCATTTATCATTAAAACAATTTCACCTAAAGCGGTTGCTGATAAAAGAGAAGGTTCGCTACCATGAAGGCAAAAAGCTCCAATTTGGTATTCTTCATTCTCGAATTTTTTTATTAAATTGGATAAAGACTTAAGAATTTCATCATCAGACAATTTGGTTGAATATCTGTTATATTCAGGTAAATAACAATACCTGCAATTCATATTGCAAGTTTTATGAGTTGCAAAATATAAATTTAATATTTTCAGTTTATCAGACATATCCCATTTTTTAAATGTAAATCTACTAACTAATTTAAAAGAAAAATAATTTACGAAAATTTATTAAATTAATTATTATTAAATTTGAATAAATTTATAAGTAATATAAAAAAATATGAAAGCAGTCGTTCAAAGAGTAAAAAAAGCAAAGGTTACAATTGAAGGAAAAATCGCTTCTGAAATAGGGGAGGGGCTTCTCGTTTTATTGGCTGTTTCCCATTCGGACGACCAATCCATTATTCGTTGGATGAGCAATAAAATTGTAAATTTGAGAATCTTTCCCGATAGAGAAGATAAAATGAATAAATCCGTACTCGATATACGAGGAAGCATAATGATTATTTCCAATTTCACTGTTTATGGAGATGTTCACAAGGGCTTTCGCCCGAATTTTATGAAATCCGCTCAGGCAAATATTGCAGAACCTTTATATTCACAAATGGTTAACTACATGAAAGAAATGTATCCTATCAATATTACCGAAGGACAATTCGGTGCCATGATGGAAATTGAACTTATTAACGATGGTCCTGTTACTGTTATAATTGAAAAGGAAAAGGAGTAACTTGAAATGTTAACACTTGGTATAATCACAGGGTCTCAAGGAGTAACAGGTAAATTATTTATCCCTTGCAATACCGATATTAAAATTGATTTAATAAAGATACATACTGTCAATATTGGATTTTCAGAAAAATATTCTAAAATCTACCATGTTAAGAGTATTGAAAAATATAACAAAGGGTATTTATTACAATTGAAAGAAATTGAAAGCAAAGAGCAGGCAGAAAAATTAAAAGAACAGGCAGTTTTTATTTCAGAGGAATTTATCAAAAATAAGAAAAATGTAATTGGTACTTCAGAGATAATTGGGTATAAAGTTTATGATGACATAACTTTGGAGGAAATGGGAGTCATCCATGATATTTTGCATATACCTTCACACGATGTTCTTGTCGTAAACTCATCATATCAGGAGATTTTAATTCCTTTTATAGATGAATATGTTTCCTCGATTGATAAAGGGAAAGTGTTGATTACCGTAGTACCCGGATTACTTGATGTTAATGTCAAAGAAGGTTATGAGGAAGAATATGGATAAAAAATTGAGAATAGACATAATAACTGCATTTCCCGATATGTTTGCTTCTGTATTGGCAAGCAGTATTTTACGTATAGCCCAAGAAAAAGGACTTGTGCAAATACATATTCACAACCTGCATGATTTTGCCGACAACAAATTCCGACATATTGACGATACTCCTTATGGAGGAGGTGCGGGTATGTTGATTAAGTGCCAGCCGGTTTTTGCCTGTATCGAAAAGCTTAAATCGGAAAGAAAATATGACGAAATAATATACATGAGTGCTGACGGAGAGCCATTGAAACAATCTACTGCGAATGCTCTTTCGCTGTGCAGAAATCTGATAATCCTTGCAGGTCATTACAAAGGAATTGACCAAAGAATACGTGACAGATTGATAACGAAGGAAATTTCTGCCGGAGATTATGTACTTTCCGGTGGTGAGATTCCTGCATTAGTGTTAACCGATGCAATTGTAAGATTAATACCCGGAGTTTTAGGAGATTCGGAATCAGCTCTCGATGACTCTTTTATGGATGGTTTGCTCGAACCTCCTTGCTATACTAAACCTGCTGAATTTGAAGGTATGAAGGTTCCGGATGTTTTAACAAAAGGGAATCATAAAGATATAAGCGAATGGAAACATCAGCAAGCATTAGAGAAAACGAAAATCAGGAGACCGGATTTGTTGGAAGAATAAGAAACGTGAAACAGCGAAATGGGGGAGACAGAAGACAGAAGTCAGAAGTCAGAAGACAGAAGTCAGAAGAATTTCACGTAAAGACTACAAGAAGCAAGGATGCAAAATGTCTGAACCGGCTTTAGAACACAGAAAATAGAAAATAGAAGATAGAAAATAGAAAATGTCTGAACCACTGATTGTAGCTGATTAAAATGATTTCACTGATTGCTTTGTTGGGTTGCATTTTTTCACCAGGAGGTGAAATTCATGGATTTTGTAATTCGTTTTCAATTAAGGAATTATCGGGCTGTAAAAAATTAGTTTCACCAAATTCACCATAATTTTCAAGAATTTCGTTTTCAGTTATCGGTTATCAGTTGTCTGTTAATTCGTACAATCCTGAAATTTATTTGCAAAGAACAAACTGGACAAAATTACGAGTTGGGAAATGAACGTAATGGAAATTATTTTAAAAGGATTTTTATTTTGTTGCAGACAGCAAACGGCAGACAGGAGAAGGGAAAAGGGAGAAGGGAAAAGGGAGAAGGGGGATGGGAAAGGAACGAAAAAACGAAATACGGAAAATGTTTGAACCGGCTTTAGAATATAGAAAAAGAAAATGTCTGAACCACTGATTAAGCTGATTAATCTGATTTCGCTGATTTTTTGTTGTCAGTTGTAACAACTGACAGAACGGGGGAAATGATGGATATGATAATAATATAATCCCGTTGGGATATGTACCGCTTGCGTTTTTCTTTGTTACCATAGCTTAATCCCTGAGGGGATTGTTAACCCAAAGTGGATTTTTTTTCTACAAATATTCAATCGCTCTGCGATTATTTATTTCTTCCGGTCTTTCTGTCATTCAGTCCTTCAGTCTTTCTTTTCACGTTTTGCTGTTTCACGGTTAAAAAAAATCACGGGAATGTATAAATCAGGTTATCGCCCCAAACAGATATTTGTCTTGCAAACACTGAGTTTTTAATTCCGTATCTGATAATGTTATGGACAAAATTATCCGGATGGCTAAATGGACAAACCTTCATGCAAATACCGCAGTCCGTACCGTAATGCCGCCAAAGTTTATAGCATTGTTCAATATTAAAATCCCATTTTTCAACTCCTCTAATGTCCTTTTTATCCGATTTTGAAATAGCACCCGAAGGACAATTTTCAACACATTTCAAACACCTGTTGCAAAAATCCTGAATCCCGAATTGAATTGGCTTATCGGGAATCAAATTCAAATTTGTTGTAACTGCTCCGAGACGAATTCTGGCACCATATTTTTTTGAGATTAAAAAATTTAGTCTGCCCAATTCTCCCAATCCGGCGTCATAAGCAACAGGGGGCAACATTATTTGGTAATCGCTTCCCGATATATGTGCTCTTGCTGAATAACCTAAATCCCGTATAAGCCCGGCTAAAGCAATAGAAATTTTTTGGGCATCCAAATAGCGGTTTGCACTTTCCTCAGTTATTCCCAAATCCGGAGATTGTCTAACTTTTAAATAATCCATTTCCAGTGTATAGGCAATTACAAATGTATGGTTATTTTCAATCCGGCTGCCCCATGGAGCATTTCCAATAGCAGAATGTGAATAAATATAGTTCGGATTTAAGTTCGCAATCCCAACTTCATCAGCACCCATATGTATGGTTAATTCCTTTATTAATTTTGTAGCATCCAATGTAGAGATTTCAATCTTGGATGTATTAACAACACCTGAAACTTCACTTATTCTGCTTTCCTCGATATCAAACAGGGTTTTAATGTATGCCGACCGAAATTCATCATAGAATTTTCCACCCACAGACAGCAATTCGGGTGCCGCTCTTATTTTATCGTCAATTATTTTTCTCTCAGGATGCATAGAATAGTAAGTGTTGTAATTCTCGGTATCTTTTTTCAAATAACTTCTGGCAAACATAGTATCGCGTTCATCAATTCTTTCAGCTTCTCCATATAAAGCATTTATTTTTAAAGTATGCTTTTTGCCAATGGGTAGGAAAAAGAGAAAAAGAAAAATCAACATTAGAGATAAATTAATAATTTTAAAGGAATTGCTGTTGATAAACAAGGGTGTTACAAACCAGTAGCTCAAGAATATTTGAGTAATAATCATAGTTTTGAATGATGCAGTCCTGTTTCTTTCAATAATTGTTGTAATTATAAATCCAACAAGAAATATCGTGATAAAAGAGCCGCAGATATAATAAATAAGTCCTAAGTAATCCATTTAAATTTCAATAAAATGTTTAAAAGTAAAATGAAATATATGAAAATTTTCGATTCTTGAAAAATTTTATTATAAGGGAATGTAATAGTAAGGCAATCATTAAGTTTTTCTATTGACTTGGAACCAATGAATGCTGATTAAATTATTTTTACAGAATTAAAATTTTTGACTAACTTTGTAGTTTATAATAATATATTTAATATTGAAAATAATTGTTTAATAGATTAATTGGTAATTATAATGAATAATAAAAGAATATATCAGGGATTTGGTTTGTTGTCATTTTTGATAGCTCTCACAACTTATCTTCTCACTGTACAACCGACCGTACCATTTTGGGATTGCGGAGAGTTTTCGGCAGCAGCTATTTGGCAACAGGTTCCACACCCTCCGGGAGCTCCATTGTTTCTGTTAGTCGGAAAAATATTCGATATTTTAATTCCTTTTGGCGATAAAGGATGGAATATTAATCTGGTTTCGGTTTTTGCGAGTGCATTTACTATTTGGCTGCTTTATGTGATAACAGTAAAAGTGATACTCAATTTTAAAAAAGAACTTGAAAATTTTGCAGAGGAATTAGCTGTTTACGGTTCTGCTTTTGTGGGAGCTGTTGCCTATACGTTTAGCGACACATTTTGGTTCAACGCCGTTGAATCGGAAGTATATGCAATGTCATCTCTATTTGTTGCGATTGTTGTTTACCTGATGATGAAGTGGAACGAGGAAGCCGATAAACCGGGTCACGAAAGATATCTTCTTTTAATAGCATATCTCATGGGTTTGTCCACAGGTGTTCACCTTCTTGCAATATTATCCATTTTTTCGATTTTTATTCTTGTGTACTTCAGAAAATATGAATTTACGTTTAAGTCTTTCATAATTATGGGAATAATTGCAGTTTTGGTCTTCGGTTTGATTTATCCTTTTACTGTCAAATGGATACCTGCAATGTTAAACGGTACACTTCTTTTCAAAAACGATTGCAAAGAGTATATCATCGAAGGTTCTCCGGTTGTTACACTGATGGCATTAGGATTGATTCTCCTTGCTATTTTCGGACTGTGGTATTCGCATAAAAGAAAATTTGAAATAATGAAACTCGTATCTTCGGCTTTCTTGCTGATGATTATTGGATATAGTACTTATACTCAAATATTGATAAGGTCTAACTCGAATTCTCCGATGAATGAAAATGAGCCCAAAAATTTGAGTACGTTAACATCATATTTAGGCAGGGAACAATACGGGGATGCTCCTATTTGGCCCCGAAGGTATCAAACCGATGATTATTACTCGAGATTTTATACGAAGAAGGATGAAAACGGAGAATTTTATTATGGGAATTGGATACCACCCGGACGTAATGATGTAACTTGTAAGGATGGTAAAACTTATCCTATGCCGGAATTCGACCAAATTGATTTTGCAGGAGAAATGGGTTATATGTGGAAATATCAGATTTACCATATGTACATTAGGTACTTCCTGTGGAATTTTATGGGTAGAACAAGCGATATTCAAGAAGCTCCACAAGCATTTGACGGGAAAAAGGAAGCTGATATTATAAATTACAAGATGGGATATAAAGACATTTATCCTATTAGGTTTTATGCTTTACCCTTGCTGTTTGGATTGTTTGGATTGTTCTTCCATTTTTGGAGGGACCCGAAAATGGCTTTTGTGTATTTAATCATGTTCCTGCTAATGGGAGTATTAACGGCAATAGCACAAAACCAGCAAGAGCCACAACCGAGGGAAAGGGATTATTTTTATGCCGGCTCATTTTTTGTCTGGTGTATTTGGATTGGGATGGGAGTATATTTCCTAATTGATTGGTTGGCTAAGAAGAAATTTAAAACCGGTCCGGTAATTGCAATACTGATACTATCGTTAATGCTTGTACCTGTTAACATGGCAATCGGAGGATGGAAATTACACAGCCGTGCCGGGGATTATCTACCATTTGATTATTCTTATAATATTTTGCAAAGCTGCGAACCGAATGCTATTTTATTTACTAATGGAGACAATGATACATTCCCGCTTTGGTGGTTACAAGATGTGGCAGGTGTAAGAAGGGATGTCCGGATAGTAAACCTGAGTTTAGGGAATACTCTGTGGTACATTCATCAGTTGAAGAACAGGGAGCCATGGGGTGCTTTGAAAATACCGCTTTCGTTTGCCGACGAGAGCTTGATTGTTCGTGAAGATGACGAAAGAGCTTTGCATTATGACTGGGGTAAGGCACAAAAGATTTCATTGCCTGTACCAAAGGATATTATGAAACAATATACCCAGGATTCGGCAATCATTGCTAAGGGAACAATGGATTTTACTTTTGTTGGAAAGCCATATTCTCAAGTTGAAGGTGAGCAGATATATGTATTTAGAGTTCAGGATAAATTGGTGCTCGATATTCTCCGGCAGGTCAATTGGTCAAGACCGGTTTACTTTTCAACAACCGTTGGCCAGGATGCTTTCAGCGGTCTTGAATCATTCTTCAGGAATGAAGGTATGGTTATGAGGATTTGCCCGGTTCAACAAAGAAGCAGCAGTTCTGATGCCATTGACGAAAAGAAAATGGCTGCCTGTTTGCTCAATATTGATAACAGTAATAATTATTCAAAAGAATACAATCACGGATTCAAGCTTCGCAACCTGAATAATATGGATGTTTTTTACGATGAAGTCCATCGCAGGTTGATGAATAACTATAGGTCGTTATATACAAACTTTGCGGCATATTATTTACAGCCGGGCAGGGATAAAAAGAAAACTTCGGCAATATTAGATACGATGAATAAGTATATTTCACCCATTCAATTTCCATTTCCTTATGAAATTGAATTCAGGTTGGCAAGGTTATACGGTGAAGCAGGTGACAAGGACAAAGCTGGATATTGGGCAGATATGACAATTAAATCATGCACTGAAATAATATCAAAACCTATTCTTTATTATGAAGCTTACGATGATGAAATCAACGGCAGGTCATATTACGGACCTCACCGGATTGCTGCTTCGATGTATGAATCTAAAGGTGATTTCTCTTCTGCGAAACAAATTCTTCAACAGCTTTTGGCTCAGGTCCGTCAGGGTTTACAAAAGATGGGCAATAATCCCAATTTACAGGAAGACGCTAAAAAGCTATATTATGCAATGTATGACATTCAAACTAATATTGATGAATGTACAATGGATGAACTTGCCTCTCAGGGTAAAGTTAAGGATGCTCTTGCAAAAGGTAATCAAATAATAAAGGAGTATGAAGGTTCTCAAGACCCGAATTTGCAGTATATGAAACAGTATATTGAAAAGAAAATCGAAGATATAAAGGATAAATATAAATTGGGTGATAGTATTTCTGAGAGGTAAGTCGTTAGTTGACAGTCGTTAGTTGATAGTCGTTAGTTGATAGTCGTTAGTTGACAGTCGTCAGTTGACAGTCGTTAGTTGACAGTCGTTAGTTGACAGTCGTTAGTTGATAGTCGTTAGTTGGCAGTCGTCAGTTGACAGTCGTTAGTTGACAGTCGTTAGTTGACAGTCGTTAGTTGGCAGTCGTTAGTTTTTTGGATTGAATATTGTTAAATTAAGTCATTACAAAGACTTAGCATCTAATGAATAATTGAAAACTCAGAAAAGCATGAAAAATTCTTAAAAAAACATGAATTTTTTTTAAGAAAAGTGAAACCTTTTTGCGTTTTATGTGTTATTATAATATATATTTGTACATTATTATTAAAAGTTTTGTTAATTGATTGTCAAATAGATTTTGCGAGGCATTTCATGAAAAAAATATTGATACTTGCTATATTGATGTCCATAGGATTTCTCAGCGGAAATCTTTGTGGACAAAGTTTGGAAATAATTTCCGTTACAGCAACGGAATATCCCCACGTAACTGTCGGCTTTAAACTTTTTAACGCACAAGGAAACGAAATTCGAAATATCCTGAATCCTGATATTATTGTTGAAGAAACCTCAAACGAACAAAAACTTTTTCGGGAGGTAACGGATGTTGACAGCCCTTCAATGACACAAAAAATGTCTTCTGTGGTCTTTTCAATTGATTTATCTCAATCAATGGAAGAATTAATGACTGATGGAATAACACGGAGGGATGCTGCTATTGATGCGATGAAGGATTGGATAAGTAAAGCTGACACAAAAACGACAGAATTGGCTATTACAGCTTTTTGTGCTGACGCAGTTGCAAGTGTTGACAATCCAAATGAACCACCAAGAACATTTACATCCGATAAAGATAGTTTATTAATGGCAGTTGATAATTTGCCCATTATTTGTGCCGGTACAAATTATAATGCGGCTTTTTTGCATAAAAGAATGGAAACTTATATAAGAGATTTAAGCAGTCTTTACTATTGCCGTCCCAATATCGCAAAATACAAACCTGTTTTGGTCTTCCTGACCGACGGTAATCATATACAAGAATATGGCGGACCAATAGAAAGTGATGAAATTTTTTCTTTATTGATGCAATATGGTGTTACTGTGTATGTTATTAAAATTGGTGAAGAAGAACTGTCTCAAGAAAATGCTGATTTTTTAAAAGGACTTTCTTTAATTGGTAAAGCTCAAGGAGACGAAACACCTAATGAATGGTTAAATGTTATGAAAGCAGCCGAATTAAAAAATATTTACCAGCAGATTTTATATGAAGCAAGAACAATTGGTGACCCGCCACCCTGCTATGTTACTTGGAAAAGCGATTGCGATGACAGTAAATCAACTTTAACGTTCCCGAATCACGGGAATTTAAGTGCTATCGTTAATTTTAGTTTCAGTGATGACAAAAAGCCCGACCTTGAAATTTTTCCCGAAACTCTTGATTTCGATAATACGAAATTAACTCAGTCTTCGACTAAGGAAATAACCATTACCGCCAGGAATACGGAGGTCGAAATTGAGAGCATTGAATTTATAGAAGATATTTCAGGAAGCGACAGAATTCAGGTAGTTGATTGGGGAAATTGCGAAACATTCCCATTTGTTTTGCAGAAAGATTCATCATGTAAGTTTGTCATTCAGTACAGTGCAATTGATGAAAGCCAGACAAAGGCAAAAATTAAATTCAAAGGTTCTTCCTGCAGTGAAGATTTATTGACGATTACCGCTTCACCGGTAACCGATGTTGAGGAGTTAACCGGAATTAGTGGTGAATTCAGGATAGCACCAAATCCGGCAAATGATTTTATCAATATCTTCGTTCCAAATTGTAGTAAAGATTATGTGAGAGTAGTTATATTTGATATAATGGGAAATGTTATATCGAAATATGATATGAAAAATTTGAATGATAATGTGAAAATAAATATTGAAAATTTAAATTCCGGGAATTATTTCGTCGGTTGTTTTTCGGATAAAATAAGTGAAATAGTGCCGGTTGTTGTTAATCGTTAGTCAACAGTCGTTAGTCGTTAGTTGACAGTATGAAAAATTGAAAATTAAGGTTTTAAAAATGATTGTAAATAAAAAATTGTAAGTTTTAAATGAAGAAAATAATTACTAAAAAATAAATTTTGATTGGAGTAAATTTATGAAAAAGATAATAATAATCACAGCAGTAATGTTGATGAGTTTCGTGACGGAAAACTTGTTTGGACAAACCCTGCAGATGTTTTATACGGAGCCATCAGGTTATCCATACATGACAACTGGTTTTAAGATATTCGATGCAACAGGTACGGAGATTAGGAATAGCCCAACACCTCCAAAACCCATCAAAAAAGAAAATATTATTATTACCGAAACTCAAGATGACGGCACAATATTAACGAGAGAAGTACTGGATGACCCAAATTGTCCGAGCCAAACGTTAACAACTTTCTCTGCGGTATTGGTTGTAGATATATCACAATCAATGAGTGAAACGTTACCCGGAGGTACAACAAAGATGGATGCGGCAAAAGAAGTTTTGAAGGATTGGGCTCGTAATTTTGACTCTACAAGAACAGAAACGGCAATAACCGCTTTTTGCGGAGATGCGATACCCAGCGTTGATTTTCCAAATGGTCCGATAAGAACATTTACAACCGACAAGGATTCACTTTTGTTGGCTATTGACAGAATGCCGAATCAATGTGCCGGTACGAACTACAATGCAGCATTTTTGTATCAACGCATGAATACGTTTATAACGCAATATAGTGGACTTTATTGGTGCAGACCGGACAAGAGGAGATATAAACCTGTTATTATTTTCTTAACCGACGGGAATCATCTTTCTCAATATGGCGGACCAATAAATGGTGGAGTATTTAATATTGACTCAGTGCTAAGTAAATCATACCAATATAATGTAACGATATATGTTATTCAATTCGGAACTGAGCCGATTACAGACATAAACTTAAATCATTTGAATCAACTTTCTTTTGTAGGTAAAGCACCTGATGATAATTCTCCGAATATTTGGCTGGGTGTCAATAGTGCAACTGAACTTAAAGGGATTTATCAGCAGATTTTAAATGAAGCAGGAAAAATTGGTGACCCGCCTCCTTGTTATGTATCATGGAAGGGTGGCTGCGAAGGCGGTAGTGCAACGTTTACATTTACCGATATGGGTCCGGGTGGAACTGACCTTGTAGGTGTTTCCGATTATATCGTTAATCCTAATAAGAAACCAAATTTGAATATAAATCCGAGGAATCCTGTATTCAGTAATGTAGCACCCGGCTCGACTCCTGCGTCCATGACTGTTACATTAAAAGCCGAGAAAAATTTTGTAGAAATAACGGGTATTGATATTTTGGATGCAAGTTTAGTAGGTGATTTCTCAGTTGTTGATTGGGGACCTTCCGCACCCCCTCCTTTTGTAATACCTAGGGATTCTTCTTATAAAATCGTGATAGAATATAACCCTCAGGATTCATCCTGTTCTAATGGGGTGGTGGAATTTCTCGGCAGTGCTTGCACAGGCAGGGATATGACTGTGAAAGGAGAGATGCTCCCATTTGTCGAAGAAATTGACATGGGAAATGTGAATGTAGGAGGAACAAAAAGCGCCACATTTACTCAGGTTTTCTGCAATAAGACATGTCAGGATATTCAAATAACAAGTAAACCAAAAATCACAGGCACGGATGCATCTAACTTTTCTGTTATAAAACCAACAGGAACTGTAACATTAAAACCAGGAGATTGCCTCAAAATGGAATTTCAATTTAATCCTAACGAACCTGCAGGAACAAAGAAAGCAAAAATTGAAATAAAAACCGATTATAACAATCAGACTTTTTCCGGAAATATAACCGGAAATGCTGTTGGAGGAAAGACTGTTATACATGATG
>JAZDIP010000010.1:0-7683 GCA_043804925.1 bacterium
GCAGCAGCATTTAACTTCAAAAAGCTAATGAAAAAATTAGTTTTTATTTTTCGAAATTTTGAATATGCTTTTCTGTTTCTATTTTTTATTTTTTTCACATCATAAATTTCAAAATCTGTCTTTTTCACCGTTAACTAATTAGAACTCTATTAGTTCAATTTCTTTTATTTGTGCAAAATCTTTTTTATTATAAGTTAGTATTTGTTTAATATTGTTTGATAGCATTATTCCAATCAATACTAAATCGAAAATATTCTGTTTTTTGATTTTATACTTTTTAGACATTTCCAAAGTTTTAGTTAATGATGACTCAGATGAATATAATATTCCAATACTTGAATCTAAAATTAATTCAATAATTTCAGTTGCTTTACTGACTGATACCGGATTATTGACTCTTTTTTCATCGGTGATTATAGCAAATAGCTCGAAAAGAGACTTATCTGCAATAACTGCTTTGATTACACCATTCATGGCATTTTCAAAAATATCTTTACTTTTTATATGATATTGTGATTCTTTATCTAAAGCATAAACAATAACGTTCGTATCAATCAGAGAGATATTCATCATATAATTCCTTTCTGTCTAAATTTCCTTTAACACCTAAATGAAGTTCAGGGAGCTTTCTCTTTTTAATTTTAGTTGTTAATTCTTCGATAACCGTAAGACGTACTTTAGCCCTGATTTTAAGTTCTTCACTTAAAAAGATTAATTTGCCGTTATCATATATTGCTTCCATCGTTTGCATTTTTTACTCATTCAATTATTACTAAATTTTGATAAATAACTCATTGTTCTATATAATTCACGAATTACTTTCCATTTTGTTATTTAATGTTTTTCGCATTAAATCTATAAAATCATTTTCATTCATTATTTTGATTCCCATTTTTTTTGCTTTATCCATTTTACTTCCGGGATTGCTCCCGGAAACTACATAACTTGTTTTTGCACTTACTGAGCTTGTCGCTTTTCCACCAAGAGATTCAATCTTTGCTTTAGCTTCGTTCCTGCTCATGGAATCGAGTTCACCGGTCAAAACAAATGTCATTCCTGATAGTTTCTCTGATTTCTTTTCGTCTCTGCCTGCCTCAAATTGAAGTCCGGCATTTCGTAATCGCAATATTATTTCTTTGTTTTTTTCATCAGCGAAAAAGTTGACAACAGATTCAGCCATTTTCTTACCAATTTCATATACACCAGAAAGGTCTTCTATTGAAGCATTTTGCAAGGCATCAATACTCTTATAACTGTCAGCTAAAATTTTTGCAGCACCTTCACCGATGAATCTTATACCAATTCCGTATAATACTTTTTTAAACGGCTGATTCTTGCTGTCCTCGATTGAATTCAGCAATCCCTCAACACTTTTTTCTCCCCAACGTTCAAGTTGAAGTAGTTTATCCTTTTTATCCTTCAGGTCATATAAGTCAGCTATATTATGAAGCAGTCCTTCTGTTACAAGCTGGTCTACTACTTTTTCTCCTCCGGCAATATTTAAGGCATTTCTTGAAATAAAATGTTCAATTTTTCTGCGTATCTGCCAGGGGCAGTCAGGAGCATTGCAATAGTGGTTTGCTTCGCCTTCCGGTCTGGTAATCGGATTTTTAAGTTCGCAAGGGCAGACATTAGGAAAAATATATTTTTTTGCATCGGCAAGTCTTTTATTTAACACCACTGAAGTTACTTTAGGAATAACCTCGCCGCCCTTTTGAATTAAGACGGTATCACCAATACGGCAATCTAATTCATCAATAAAATCGGCATTGTGCAAGGTAGCTCTGCTAATGGTTGAACCCGCCAGAAAAACCGGTTCAAGAACAGCCACAGGAGTTATTGTACCTATCCTGCCAACCTGTAGTTTGATGTCATTTAATATTGTTTCCGCACTTTCCGCTTCGTATTTGTATGCTATAGCCCAACGTGGTGAACGGGCTACAGTTCCAATAATCCTTTGCTGTTGGAGGTCGTTAACTTTAATGACAATCCCGTCAATTTGAAAAGGTAATTCATTTCGTTTGCTACCCCATATATTGATGAAATTGAAAACTTCGTCAATATTTTCACAAAGCTGAGTATGCTCGCTGACCGGGAAACCAATTTTTTTTAGGATTTTAATATTTTCTCTATGGGATTTTAATTCAATATCTGATGAATCAAGATAATAAGCTACGAACTTAACAGTTCGTGAAGCAAAGAGTTTCGGGTCTAAAAGCTTCAATGTTCCGGCAGTCAGATTTCTTGGATTGGCATAAGGTTTCTCATCGTTTTCGATTCTTGCTTCATTGATTTTAAGAAAATCTTCTTCAAGCATGTATACTTCGCCGCGAACTTCAAAATTTTTCAATGGGTTTCCATTAACTAAAATATCGGCAATCGTCAAAGGAATATTCTTAATGGTTTTGATGTTATGAGTAACATCATCTCCTGTTGTCCCATCGCCACGGGTTATTCCAATTGACAAATTACCATTTTTATAATGTAAGCTTAATGCAACACCGTCATATTTCAATTCTGCTGTGTACTTGTATAAATTACCCTCTAATAATTCTTTAATTCTTCTGTCAAAATCTTCAACTTCTTCTCTTTTATAAGTATTGGACAAAGACAGCATTGGTTTATCGTGGGTTACCGATTTAAATCCTTTAATTGGTTCACCGCCGATTTTATTGGTAGGGGAATCCGGCCGCTTTAGCTCAGGAAAATTTTTCTCAATGTTTTGCAATTCCATAAACAAACGGTCATATTCCCTGTCATCAATCAGAGGATTGGCTTCTACGTAATAAGCATAATCAAGCTTTCCAATCAACTCTATTAATTCGTTGCACCTGGTTTCAGCAATTGATTTCTCATTATTAGCCGAAAAAAGATTTAAATCATTGATATTTCCTTTAATTCCCATATTTATTTTTTTTAAAACAAAATATATTTCAGAGTTAACGTTATTAATAAAGCAATTTAATTCAAAGTCAATAAATATGAAAAACTTAAATAAAATTTTGAAATTAGCTAAAAGTATCTTAATTTTGTAGTCTTAAAAAATTTAATATATAAATTTGAGTAATTTGAAATGGCTAAACAACAAACATTTGGCGACAAGCTGAAAAAGAAAAAGAAAGTTGACGACAACATCAGCGTCAGAGTGGTACAGGGGCTTCAATCCGAGCTAAGAGGTACCGTACGTTTCGTTGATTTGATGGTCAAAGTTAAAGACTTGAACGAACTTGAGAATATTGATATAACTAAATTTTAGGAAAAAAATGAAAAAGGGAATTCATCCATATTACCGTACAGTGGAAGTGCAGATGACCGATGGTTCTGTATTTAAAACAAGGTCTTGCTATAAAAAAGAAAAAATGGTACTTGAAATTGATTCAAAATCACATCCATTCTTTACAGGTAAGCAAGTGCTTGTAGATACTGCCGGTAGAGTTGACAGGTTCAAAAAACGTGCGGAAAAATCCAAAACTATTCAGAAAACAAAAAACGAGGGAGAGTTATAAATGAATCCAATTCATCCGATGCAAACGGGAACCGGTGGAAATAGACCGAACAAAAGACAGTTTAAAAAGAAGATTAATCCGATGAAGAAATCAAAAATCGTTGATTATCTTGACCCAAAGTTTCTTTCGAGATTTACCAACGACCAAGGCAAAGTATTACCGAGAAGAATTACAGGTCTTAATGCTTTCCAACAAAGGAAAGTTTCTACTGCCGTTAAATATTCAAGACATTTGGCATTAATTCCTTTCGTTGCCAACGATACGGCTTAAAAAACTGTTGATTTCAATTTCTAAGGGGGATGCGATTTCAATTGCTCCCCTTTTTCATTTTAATTTGGATAATTTCCGGTTACCACTATGACTTCCCTGCGGTTTATCGCAGTATTATGGAAATTCCCCCTGAAGATGACATTATTTATTTTACCTTTGCTGAGTTGAACGTTAGGTATTCGTAAATTCTTTATTGAAGAATCTGCAGAGGTTAATGTTATTGTATATTCTCCTGAAGGTGAATTCGCAATGTCCGATACTTCACCACTCGCAAGAGAGAAACTAACGCTGTAAAGATCTGTGTTGGCAGTTATATGCATTACCGGAGCATCAGGCGATACGTTAAAGCAACGAATATATATATTCTCTTTCATCGGGTTAGTAATATTGTCTTTAACCATGATTGATTGAACGGACTCTTCATCCCCATAGGCAATAAATGTATAATTGCTGTCTTTTTGGATATTCAAAACACTATTAAATAGAAATCTTAATGTATCCTTTGGTATTGCTCTTTCAGTTTTTGCAAGCCGCAATGTATTCTTCTCGCCTGCGACCATTATTCCAACCGGAAAATATTCTTTGAATAAAATTGAATTATTTGAATTTTCTTTATAGTAAATTGTATCAATAAATTCGATTATCTTGCTGGAAGACAACACAATCAAACTGTCCAAATTTGGCTCAGGCATTGCATTAATGAATAAAACATTGGCAAATATTGTCGGCTTAATAACTGTTGGAGTGTCAATATCAGTAGGACACTCGCAACTCAATAGTAGAATTGCGAGTGTCAAAGTTAAAAACCGTATATTTTCAATTTTCATGTTTTTAGAAACTCAGACCGGCTCCGAATACCAGACCATTTTTGTCTGAAGACTTAATACCGCTTACATTGTAAATAAATGTTGAATATTCATATCCAATGTTGAATGCAAATTTGCTGTATGGAGCTAGGGTTATACCAACCTGTCCTTTTCCAAGACCGGCAAAAAATGTTGAATTATCAGTTGTACCCTTTAGAGCAGTGCCGACAAATAATTGTGCATAAGGAGTAATTAAATCTCCATATTCAAAATAATTTTTCAAAGGCAATGCGAATTTTGCAGAAAATCCTAAGTAATTAAAACTCGGCAACTGCTGGTATTGATATCCTTCAAGTTTATAATCCATGGCAAATTGCTCGGCACCACCACTAAATCCAACATACCAGTTATCATTTATTTTATACAATGCAGTTATGTTAACATTATTGCCAACAAAATTTTCTCCGGGGGTTGATACATTGACATTTGATGATTGGTAGGAATATGATACAATCACTGCAATGTTGCCATCATTGAAATTCTGAACGGGTTGGATATTCAAAGCATTGAAGAATGGGTCATATACATCATTGTTCACAAAACCACCCGGATTATTACTGTTTGTTCCCATCAGGTTTATATTTTCACTTTCCGGAGAGTTATTCGTTTTTACCGGTGGAGCATTATTGATAAGACTTGCCAGATTAATGCTGTTATCATCAACTACCTGTTGTGAAGAATTAACTGTATTTTCGGAGCTGTTTGCAACAGAATTTCTTTGAGAGTGGAAAGTATTTGTCAAATTACTTTGTGTAACTGTTGCAATATCGGCTTTTTCCTGAGAAGAAACCACAGGAATATCATTTTGTACAGATGCTGAATTTTCATCTGCCGAAGGTGCTGCAAACCTGTTATCGGTAAGCATAAACACAGCAGTAGTTAAGCTGGCTGTTATAATGACAGCCGCTACTGTAGCGGTATACTTCTTCAAAAATCGCGAGAATGTACTGCCAACAGGCCGCATTGTAATTCCGCTCTCCGGATTAGGTGCAATTCTCCTAAGATAATCACCCGATGGAATTGAAAATCCCAAGGAAGTAAATATTGCATTTGTGCTTTCAGCAGGAGGCGATATAGTCCTCATATCGCTCATAGCAACATTTTGAAGCTGAACCTGTTGATTAAACTCTACCCTCAAATCGGGATTTTTTGCCAGTTCAGCAAATAATACATCTTCGTTCACTGCATTTAGCTGTGAGTCCAGATATTCGTGAATTAATTTTGAATAACTCATTTTTCCACACTTCTATTTTATTTTGACAAATCTTCTATATATGGTGTTAAAATTTCTTTTATTTTCTCTTTCGCTCTCCAAACCCTGTTTTTAACCGCAGATTGAGTATCACCTGTTATCTTTGCGATTTCAGGGTAGGAAAGTCCCTGATACAACCTCAGCACGAATGCTTCGCGGTATTCTGTTTCGAGCAGTTCCAATGCCGAAGCAAGTAGTTGAAGTAATTCCTTACTTTCATAATCCGAATCGTTAGTCCATGTACGAAAATCCTCGAGACTAAAATTTGGCTTTCTGTCCCTCTTATGGTTTATACATATATTTCGGGCAATGACTAATAAGTAACCCGGAACATTATCTACCGTTTCATTTTCTTTTACCGAATCAAAGAACTTTAAAAATGTTTCCTGAAAAATGTCTTTCGCATCTTCAGAATGACCCGTTACTCTAAGGCAATAAGCATAGACTCTTTGGGAATATCTCGCATAAAGCTCGGCGAAAGCCGTTTCAGCTTCTCTTCCCTTTCCCTTCAGCATCTCAAATAGCTGAGTATCGTCATATTTGCTGATATTATTGCTCATAAAAATTAAAACGCATCACACACAAAATTGTTTTTAAAAATTATTTCAAATTTATCTCCAAAATCCTCTGTAAACATTATTGCAAATCACTCTTGTCTTTTCAGTTTTTATATCCAGTATTTCCAAATTCCCGGAATAAATGTCGGAATTGTTTTTAAACCGTTTGGTATATAAAATACTCTTCCCGTCTTCTGACCAAACCGGGTAAAGTATATACTCATTTTCACCGACACTTGTTAATTGCCCCCATGGAGTTCCCAATGTATCGCTTGTAAAATCCCTTTTCCAAAGATTTCCGCGTTTATCGGTTACGATAATTTTGGTTTTGTCAGGTGATACAATCGGATTGTATGCTCCTTCATTAGCTACGTTGATGGTATAAGACCTCGCATCGTTATTCAAATCCCAAACACCAACATGGTCTAATTTATCATGGACAGTATAGCTGTACACAATAACATCCTGATGAGTCCAATCCAATGTTGCTTCACCTCGTTGACCTATAATCCCAAAAGACAACTCTTTACTGTAAACCAATATTCCAGGGTCATTAGAGCTAACAACGTTAATCCTTAGCGCTGCTTCCAAACCGTCTCCTTCGAGGAAAGCAAGATAATTTCCGTCCGGTGAAAAAACAGGTAATGTGTAAGGACAAATTGGATACTCTTTGACTTCCCAAGCAGGACCGCCGGAACCTATGACTACTTCTTTATATCCGGCAAAAAAAGCAATATGTTTCCCGTCTTTGGAAATGATGGGATAATTGATATTTGGGAATGTTCCTTGGTCAATCAATGTATAAACAGTTCGATTTTCCAAATTATACCTTGACAAACTGTCACTATTATTATCTCTTTTGCTCCAAAACACTATGTTGTTATCGTTCGAAACAGCAGAGTAAATAACACCAAATTCAATTATCTCTGTGAGATATTCACCATTCAGCTTTACGGAATAAACTCCCGGATTTGCCCCATTCAACGACCGCCCTGAAAAAATTATATCGCTATCGGGAATATCGTTTTTAACTGGTAAATCACAATCCGGACATCCCTGTATTGCCATGAGCGACAAACACAAAAAAATCAGCAATATTTTATCCGACAATAACTGCATTAATCTCATTTTTTCACCAACCTTCGTTAACTGAAAGACACCACATTCGCTAAAATTATATAATATTTAAAAGAACTTTTCCTGAATTACACTTTTCCTTAACTATAATGACA
>JAZDIP010000011.1:0-40336 GCA_043804925.1 bacterium
GCAGCAGCATTTAACTTCAAAAAGCTAATGAAAAAATTAGTTTTTATTTTTCGAAATTTTGAATATGCTTTTCTGTTTCTATTTTTTATTTTTTTCACATCATAAATTTCAAAATCTGTCTTTTTCACCGTTAACTAATTACCAATTACTAATTATTAGTTACCTGTAATATTTTTCAAAATAACTGCTAATTGCTGATTAATTCTTCTTTCTTGATAACTAGTTTAATACCTAAATGCTCCTTAACTACAAGAGCAATGCCATTTGCATCAAGCTTTAGTTCATGCAATAGCTCTGCCTGTGTGCCATGTTCTACGAAATTATCCGGAATTCCATGGATATAAATATCATTTTTAATTTTATCTTTTTCTGCTAAGTACTCAAGTACTGCTGAGCCAAATCCACCTTGTTTTTGTCCATCTTCGACTGTAATGATTTTATTGAAACGTGAAACGATATCGTCAAGCATTTCTGTGTCCAGGGGCTTCACAAAACGAGCATTGACAACTTCAACAGAAATATCTTCTTTGGCTAAGTTTTCTGCCGCTTTCAACGATTGATTAACCATCTTTCCGACTGCAATAATAGCTATATCCTTCCCTTTACGTATTATTTCACTTTGTCCTAATGGGATATATTTCATTTTTGTTAACGGCACACCCTCTCCCCTGCCTCTTGGATAGCGAATTGCAACCGGACCTTTGTTGTAAAAATAAACCGATGAAAACATTAAATCCCTTAATTCCTGTTCATCCTTTGGTGCTACAACAACCATTTTTGGTATGGAACGAAGATATGACATATCCAAAATTCCGTGATGTGTTGGTCCGTCTTCACCGACAATTCCGGCTCTGTCCAAAGTGAATATTACGTGAAGATTTTGCAAAGCACAATCATGTATTATTTGGTCATAAGCTCTTTGTAAAAAAGTAGAGTATATTGCAACTACGGGTATAACTCCTTCTTTTGCCAGACCGGTTGCAAAAGTAACAGCATGTTGTTCTGCTATGCCGACATCAAAAAATCTGTTGGGATATTTTTGTTCAAGTAAATCCAAACCGGTACCCTCTCCCATAGCCGCTGTAATACCGACAATTTTAGGATTATTATCACAAAGCTCTACAAGTGTTTGTCCAAAAACCCTGTAATATTGTGGCGGTAATACTTTACCTGTATCAGGAGCAATTGATTTACCTGTATTAACATCTATTTTACCTATTGCATGCAAATTGGATGAATCGTCTTCAGCGGGTTTATATCCTTTTCCTTTCTGTGTTACGATATGCAACAGAATTGGACCGTGAATGTCTCTAATCAATCTTAATATCCTGACAAGCTGTAAAACATTGTTTCCATTAATCGGACCGAAATACCTGAAACCAAAAGCTTCAAAAAGACTACCGGGAGTAATAACAGCTTTGACACCACCTTCGACTCTGGACATCACTTTTCTTATCCTGTCACCAAGTTCGTCCATCCTGCCTGTGAGTTCCCAAATATTGCTTCTTACCTTTTCAACAACAGGTGATGCAAATAATTCATTGAAGTAGTTCGATATTGCCGAAACGTTATGATTGATTGACATGTTGTTATCATTCAAAATGACTGTTATATCACGTTTTTGGACACCGCAGTTATTCATAGCTTCGTAAGCCATGCCACCTGTTAACGCACCATCGCCAATGACTGCAACTACACGATTTTTCTTGCCAAGTATATCCCTTGCAGAAGCCATACCCAATGCGGCTGAAATACTCGTGCTTGCATGCCCTGCTCCGAAAGCATCGTATTCACTTTCACTTGTTTTTAAGAACCCGGAGAGTCCACCCTTTTGTCTAATTGTATGCAACAACTCTCTTCTACCCGTTAAAACCTTGTGAGGATAACCCTGATGACCAACATCGAAAATGATTCTATCTTTTGGAGTATCATAAATATAATGAAGTGCTACAGTCAGTTCGACAACACCAAGTCCTGCTCCGAAATGTCCGCCTGTTTTTGATATAGTATCAATGATATAATCTCTTAATTCCTCACAAACAATAGGCAATTCCTTCGGATTTAGTTTCTTCAAATCTGTTGGGCTGTTAATATCCAATAAATATTTATATTTACTATTTTTTCCGTTTCTCATTCAATAACTATTAAAAACATAATTTCAAAATTTACAATAAAGTTAACCACTAAATTAATGAAATAATATTGTATTAGTGTTGTAAAAATAAGAATCGTAATTTCATGTGATATAAGTTCGACTTTCAGCTATTTCTAAAAAAAACTTGCACTTTTCAAAAATATTGATTAAATTATTTAATAAATAATTGATAAGGTGTACAATCTTGAAGCAAATTATTATTATATTCGTATTGCTACTTCAGCAAAGCGTAGCTATTGCCCAATGGCAAAATGTTGGCAATGCCGAAAGAATTAAAGCATACGACTCAGAAATTAAGGATTTTGTCATATCCGAAGATAACAAATATATATACACTCTCGACGGAAACGCTGAAATCAAAACATGGGATTATAAGACTGGTTTTCTTCTTGACACAAACAAAATCAACCTTAGTAACGATTATGATGAATTTTTAAAAAATGCTTTATCACTTTCAACCGATGGAAAAACTTATTGTGTTGCAAATTGGATATTGTATGATTATTACTTTCTAAAATTACAGATAATCATTTACGATATTAAAAATAAAAATAAAATCATCGAAACTTCAATTGATTCAATAAGGTTCGATACTCAAGAACAATATAATTATGAATTAACATTTCTGGACTATGATTATCAAACTGACGTTGTTTATTGTTTTACAAAAAAGTCCGGGATAGGATACCCACCATATCTTGGTGGCTCAGGGGGGCAAAATTTAATAATCCTACATCAGGACTCAATTTCTCAACACTTATATTTAAACGGAGGATATGTTAATTTAATTTTTTATAATATTAATAAATCATTCATATTTCTTAGCACTACAAGTACATCATGGTATACTCAGCATGGCTCAAATTATTCAAACTCATCAGTTTTATTGAATTATTCTATAACTAATTTAATTAATCTGAAAGAAACTTTTTTACCAGATTTCTATCATTATAGTGATAATTCAGGAAATAATGAAACCAGAGGGATACGATATGATTTTACTTCAGGACTTTTTAATAATAATCACCTTTTACTTACAGAAAAAAATAAAATTTATTCTTACAGTTTGGATAGTGTCGAAAAACCAATTATCTATTCAATTAATGAGTTTGACAACCAAAAATATTATCTTGTTAATTCATTAAATAGTCATTTCTTTTTTGCTTACAAAGGCAACGAAATAAGTATATTCAATTTTAAAAACTTATTGAGATATAATATTTTCAAAATTGACAGTTCCGGTAGCATCAACAAATTTAAAATTTCACTGATAGATTCAACATACTATATATCGGATAATAAAGGCCAGTTATTAAAATTTAAAAATACAGACATATTTAGGTTATGGGCAAATTTCCAAATGTCAGATTCGTTAGCATTTACTGGTGATACAATTAATTTTACAAATACTTCCTTATTAAATCCAAAATCTTACCTTTGGGATTTCGGAGACGGGACCACTTCAATTGAAACAAATCCCATACATATTTACCAGGATTCGGGTTATTTCAACATTAAATTAATTGCCTTTGATGGAACAGGAAGTGATACTATAATTAAAAATAATATTATTCACATCTTTCAAAATCCTAAACCTGATTTTGAATACACTTTATCCGGTAATTTCCCAGTCAATGTCAGTTTTAAAAACCTTGTAATAACTGAATATGATTCACTTGTTTGGGATTTTGGCGATGGATATAAAAGCAAAGAGTTCGAACCAAATCATGATTATTATTTTTCTAACGATTATACCGTTAACTTAAAAGTCTATAAAGAAGGAGTTTTATCTGAAATAAGCAAACAATTGAAAATTGAAGTTCAGGAACCGGAATTACCTTCAAGAATTTACTATGAATTTACTGATACAATTAAAAAAGATGCAGTTGCTTTAAGAGGTTGGGAAGATTCAGAAAATATTATTGTTTATCAAATTTTGGAAGGGAATCAATTCAAACATGGAGCTTTTAAGAATTTTAAAGAATTATGGAATGTAAATGGTACAACCGCTAAAGAATTTTTTGTTAAACGTAATGCAAATCATTATTCTTTGTTTGCTGAGTCAAGCTTGAAAGATTTTAATAAATTAGGTGAAAATTACAAGAATATGTTTTTCCCTAATGTAAATCAAATACAATCAACAAGACAGCATGAAAACTACTTGACTTGTAGTTACTCTAACAATGGAGTATTCTCATTTTTTGTTTTAAACTCAGATAATGATAGCATATTAAAAAGAGAAAATTTTGTTCATGTAGTTGAAGATTTTTACTTTAATTTTAAAAAATTGAATTATTTTTCAAGTATATATCAAGAAGATATTATAGATATCCTTATATGCTGTGTTAAGGGAGGTAATCCTCCTCCTGGACAATATCGTCAATACTCTGCCGTATATATGAATGGTAATAGGTTATCCGATTTGGATAATTACATTTTTGTACCAGATTTCAATAGGTTAAATGATTCAACAATAGTTGCCGTTTCAAATGATAAAATTTTTCTTTATAATTCTTTTGGGTATCAAAAAGTGAAGAATTATGAGAAACCAAAAGTATCAGAATATGGAAAATGTACTATACCAAATTGGACTTTCAAAGGATTGATTATCTTTTCTGATAGCAGTTATTTGGTTTATGGTAAATGGAATGCACATCCGGGCTATATAATTGTGAAATATCCTCTTGAAGTAATTGATAGTGTAATCTTAAATGACAGATTTGGTTCTTTTGAATTTGGTGATATTGCTAATGATAATAACATTTTGTTTTCAGGATACAAAATGACAACTCATAACAACAAATCACCGTATTTTGTCAAAACAAATGACAAATTAATAAGAAAATTGATTTCCGGTTCTGAAAATACTATCAAAAAAGATGATTTTGTTTTCAACTTAATATCTGTTCCAAATCCAACAAATGATATTACTCAAATACAATTCGATTTAAAAAGTGATGCAATTGTTAATTTAAAATTATACAATTCTTTTGGTTCACTGATGTACAAGTCGGATATTCAGAATCAACAAGCCGGGAAT
Source organism: bacterium (assembly GCA_043804925.1). Classification (GTDB taxonomy): domain Bacteria; phylum Bacteroidota; class Ignavibacteria; order Kapaibacteriales; family UBA2268; genus ChocPot-Mid. The sequence goes on from JAZDIP010000011.1 coordinate 5,196, forward strand.
AATAGCTTCTCTATTGATTTTACACCCTACTCTATTGGCTATTATTACTATGTAATCGAAGCCAACGGTTCCCCTTATTTGGGGAAGATAGTATATCTCAGATAGTTCATTCTATCGGTTCACCTTTCACTTTTCATTATTCACAGTATTATACCTAAAGCAAGTAACAGTATGGTCATTCACCATACCAGCCGCCTGCATAAAAGCATAGCAAATTGTTGAGCCGACAAATTTGAATCCTCTTTTCTTGAGGTCTTTGCTCATTTCATCTGATTCTTTAGATGTCGCAGGCAAATCATGAATAGTTTTTCGCTTATGTTTGATAGTTTTAAAATTGGTAAACTGCCAGATATATTTGTCGAATGTTCCGAATTGCTTTTGAATTTCGAGAAATGCTTTTGCATTGGTTATTGTTGCCTGAATCTTTAATTTGTTTCTGATTATCCCGGCATCATTCATTAATTTTTCAATTTTCTTTTCACTATATTTTGCAATTTTCTTTGGGTTAAAATTATCTAAAGCTCTTCTAAAGTTCTCCCGTTTGTGCAGTATAGTTTTCCAACTCAAACCCGCCTGAAAAGCGTCGAGAACAATATATTCAAACAACTTCTGGTCGTCATGCAGAGGAACACCCCATTCTTCATCATGGTATTTCATCATAAGCTCGTCATCCTGAGTCCAGTCACATCTTGTCAACTCTTTTTTCATATTCATTATTAAAATAATTTCTTAAAATCCATTTATCAGCAAAGTTTTTAGATTTCTGCTTTCGCAGGAATGACAGACAAAATTTACTACTTTACAAACTTTATAAACTTTATAAACTTTTTAAACTTTATAAACTGATAACTCATTCCGGGTTTTATTCCCTCAACAAGAAATCAATTTTATCTTTGGAATTCAATAAAAATTCATCTGAATTTGTATATCCCCTGTCTATAAATTCCAGTTTCCCTGTCCTCCCGATAAAACAAACTGTCGGTAATCCTGTAATACCAATTTCAAATGGTAGAGCATTTTTATCATCAATCCAAACTTTGAATTTGACTTCGCTTTCCGAAAAATAATCTTTTACTGTTTTCTTAATATCCTTTTCGGTCTCCCAAAGATTAACCGTTGCGATTACAACATCGTTACTGTCTGCATAATTTTCAGCTAAAAGATAAAATCCTCTTAAAGCTTCTTCACAGGGACCGCACCAACTCGACCAGAACATGAAAACAAGGGCTTTTCCTGATAAATCATCCAACTTTATTTTCTTCCCGGATAAATCAGTCAATGAAATATCCTGAAGTTCTTTTCCCAATTCCTGGTATTTCAGTTTATTTATTCGGTCCATTCTTGCTTCATTTTTTAACCTGATAAGCATAACATTGAAGCTTTCGGATTTATTGAGTTGTTTGTGAACCTGTTCAAAAAATTCCAAAACAACTTCACTATCCTTAGAGTTTTTAACAGCAAGTCCTGCCATATCATAAGCAGTTTGGTATTTACCAAGAATCATACATAGTTTAACGACATTTTCATACAAGCTAACCGGTGACTGTTCTTTGTAAACTTCCAATGCCTCTGAGTATTTTGAATAAGCTTCTTCGTATTCCTCTATTGACATCAGTATCTGACCATATTGCTCGAGTATTCCGGCATACCTAATGCTGTTTCTGGCTTCCCACTCTTTTACAGTAACGTAGTCAGGTTTATTTTTTAGGTTGTTTTGTTTTAACTCGTATAAAGAAATATTCATTAAATTTTTCGCTTTTTGAATCCGGTACTCATCAGTCATTTCGGAAAACTCGTCATCGTTAACAAGTGAAAAAGCTATCTGGGCATAAGTCCCGCTTGGAACGTCCATCCTCTTGTTTAAAATTTCAATCACTTCATCTGCTTTCCCTGCCTGTAGATATCCGGAAACAAGGGCAGAATAAATCCTCTCTTTATTATTCAATCCCGTAAATTTGTCGAGATATTCCAATACTCCCTCCGAAAACTTTTCAAGTGAATTCGCCTGCGCCAAATCAGCCATAAAAATTTCTTCAGCTAATTGGCTTTTTGGATTTTCTTTGGCAAAGCTTAATTCTAATTTCTCAGATTCATCTTTCTTATTTAAAGTCTTCAAAGCCCTGCTGATTGCTCTTACTTCGTTTTCATTCTTCTTATCATATCCACTCTTAATTATTTTCTCTACCCTCGATGAATAATCTTTATAATCAATTTTTTGTAAATCAAGTTGTAAAGATGTATAGCCAATTTGAGCGGGAATATTATCCGGGTATATATCAATTTCATTTTTTAAATACAATAATGCTTTTTTGAAGTCAATATTTCTGTTGATGTTCTCCGGTTGATTACCCAATAAAGTCAATCCCGCTTTTAAATATGTTCCCCTTAAAGGTTTGCCATTTCTATTAAAAAAGACATCCCAAAATTCTCCGTAATTATCATCATTATGTAGGTCTGAACTAATTTTCGTAATTAAATAAACAGTTTCTTCCGGAACAGTAAAGCTGCCGAAATATGCAGATTCTCTGGAATTATAATTCAATAAAAATTCAAAAGCTGTGGGAGTAGCATCATGTTCATTAAAAGCATATACCCTGAGATATAATTTTTCTTCGACAAAAAATCTGCCATCGCCCGTATATTTTACGTCAATTTTACCACCGACAGGTGAATTTTGAGGACTTACCAATAGTTCACCGCTTATCAACCTTGAAGCAAACAGAACTGTTGTGAATAACAAAACAAATATTTTTCTTAACATGACATCCTCCCTATTTGAGATTATTGTTTATAATAATTCTTCATGATTTATTCTTAGTAATGACGATTTCAACAAAGAAAATGCTTCATCCGGTGTATCAACGAAAGTAAATAAATCCATATCTTCTGCATTGATTGTTCCTATATCTATCAAGTAATCAAAATTAATAAGATTCTTCCAAAATTCTGTTGAATAGAGCAAAATCGGCATTGGCTTTGTGGTCTTATGAGTCTGTCGCAATGTCAACACTTCCATTAACTCGTCCAAAGTCCCGAAGCCACCCGGAAAAACAACCATACCATGAGCCAACATAACGAACCACAGTTTACGCATGAAAAAATAATGAAATTCAAAATTCAATCCCTTGGATAAATATGGATTGGGATACTGTTCGAAAGGTAAACTGATATTTAGTCCGACAGACTTACCACCGGCATCAATTGCCCCTCTGTTAGCCGCTTCCATGATGCCGGGACCGCCGCCTGTACATATATGATATCTTTGCTTTTTTGGTAAAGTTGAAGACCACTCTGCAATTAACCTGCTTAGCTTCCTTGCATCCTCATAATAATGTGCAACTTTCTGCATTTTTTTAATATGTTCTATTTCCTTTTCAATATCGATTCCCTCATTAGTAATTAAATCTCCCGTCTGCTGTCTGCCCTCTGCTGTCTGCCTGAGCTTGTCGAAGGATGAGCTTCTCTTGTTTTCTAAAATGTGATTAAGTATTTCCAGCCTATTCTTATAAAACTCCTGTGATTGAATCCTTGCCGAACCAAAAAAGATTATAGTCTTCATCACTTTCTTCAGCTTGAACTGCTGTTGTGGATGAAGATATTCTGATAGCATACGGATTATTCGGGCATCACTGCTGTGAATAAATTTCTTGTGGTCGTATGCCTTATCTACTCTTCTCGGTTTACTTAATTTTATTTTTCCCATATTCAAAATCCTTAAATCCAATTTAATTAATTATACGTTCTCATCATATATTTGTTTATTGATATAATTCTGTATTTATATCTTACTATGTATATTATTCTAATTCAACAATTAATATTATTACCCTACTAATTCTCCTTTCTCCCTTTTCCCTTCCCACTTTTTACTTCCCACTTTTCCCTTTTCCCTTTTCCCTTCTCCCTTTTCCCTTCTCCCTTTTCCCTTCTCCCTAATTATCACCTTGCATCGTGGTATCCCCCATCCACCGTTAATATCTGCGCTGTAATATAATCACTGCATGTCGCAAAAAAATAGACTGCATCAAAAATGTCTTTGGGATTACCACATCTTTTCATAGGTATTCTATTCAAATCCAATAATGTTTTATCTGTTTCAGACGGTTCATCGTCAACATAAATTGCTCCGGGACAAACTGTATTAACTGTTATATCTGGAGCAAACTCCCTTGCAAGAGCTTTAGTCAAATGATTTAATCCTGCCTTTGAAACATTATAGGGAATTCTCTGACTCCATACTTCCAAGCCACCCAGACTTGAAATATTCACAATCTTCGAACCTTTCTTTGCATATTTCCTAAAAACCTGAGAAGTTAGAAACGCACCGCGCAAATTTATATTCATAGTATCGTCCCAAATTTCTGAGCTTATATCTTCGAGCTTCATTTTTTCAGGAAATACACCTGAGTTATTAATAAGAACATCAGGAATACCCAGTTTTTCAACCGTAAAAGTAAAAGCATTTTCAATTTCCTCTTTATTCCTAACATCCACCTTAACAGCAATAGCTCTCACTTTATTATCCAAACTATTAATAATCCCGTAATCCTGAATTATCCCCTCTTGAGAAGGGCAGGGGTATGTTCTCTTTAAATCTGTCATCCTGAGCCAGTCGAACGATAAAATCTCCTCAACAACTCTTTCAGCACCTTCTTTCGATTCATTATAACCAACTGCAATATCCCATCCTGCTTTAGCGAAACTCAAAGCAAGATGTCGTCCTATCCTTTTTCCGGCACCTGTTATGAAAACCAAAGACATAAAATCACAAATTAATTTATATAAATAAGCAAATTACTTTATAATTAAGAAAATACCAAAATAGTTTAATGAGTTTAATGAGTTTAATGAGTTTCATAAGTTTAATAAAGTTGAAATTTTTTAGTAACTATATGTTTTGCGTCAAACATAAATGCCACTTTAACAAGAAAGGATTAGGGGAAGTATAAAACATAAGTCAAACAAGACAGTCAAAAAAAATACTAAAAAAAGATACTGAAATATTAACAACCTGTAATATTTTTCAAAAAAAACACGGTTGAACGGCATCTATCATCATTTCTTCTAAATTTGCATCAAATAAAATTTTAAAACTTTACAATGATACCGGCTTCAAATCGTTTAAAATTTAACAACTGAAGGAATACAGGTTAATACAAAACAAAAAGGAATTCAAAAAAAGATTATTTATTTTTAATTTTTATTACAGTAAAAGGAGAAATTTATGCTAATGATTTATAAAATTAATTCAGATGAAGATTTAAAAAAGCACAGCTTAGACAGGGATAAATTCGTAGATTTTTTATATAAACATCTTGACAAATTTGGTGACTCAAAAGAAGACATAAACAGATGTATAGATTATTCTTTTTCAAAAGCAGAAGGAAAGGGCGGCTTTTCAGTCGTCGCTTTTGATGAGGATAAGTTCATCGGAGCTTTGGTTATGAATAAAACAGGAATGGGTGGTTATATACCGGAAAATGTATTAGTATACGTTGCCGTACATCCTGGTGAACGTGGCAAAGGATTTGGAAGAAAAATAGTTGAGCAGGCACATGAGTGGGTGGATGGTAGTGTAAAACTTCATGTCGAATATGACAATCCGGCAAAAAGATTATACGAGAGGATTGGTTATACAAACAAATATGCTGAAATGCGTTTTCTAAAAAAATAAGGCAAAATAAATGGCTGAATTGGTAATTAAAACTAATAGGATATTACAGAACATTAAAAAAATCAGTGACTATCTTATGAAAAATGATGTTAAGTGGACGCTAATTGTAAAATTGCTTAGTGGTAATAAACAAATCCTCGAAAAGTTCCTTTACGATAACGAAATGAAAAAACTTCATTCTATTGGTGATTCAAGGATTTCTAATCTCAAAGTAATAAAAAAAATAAGACCTGACATCATAACAATGTATATCAAACCTCCATCTATTGAAACAGCTAAATCAATAGTACAATTTGCCGATATTTCTTTTAATACTTCCTTTGAAACCATTAAAGCCCTGAACAACGAAGCTGCAAGACAAGGCAAACAACACAGAATTGTTATTATGATTGAACTTGGCGAGTTAAGAGAAGGTATAATGAGAGAAAACGTAGTTGATTTTTATAAAAAGGTTTTTGAACTGGAAAACATTAAGACTGTTGGTATCGGCTCAAATTTGGGTTGTATGTATGGTGTTGAACCAACTTATGATAAATTAGTTCAGCTTTCACTATACAAACGAATTATTGAAGCAATGTTTAACCAAAAATTGGAAATTATATCCGGTGGAAGTTCCATCACACTACCTTTAATCGGAAAAAATAAACTTCCAAAATCTGTTAATCACTTCAGAATTGGTGAGGCAGCTTTTTTGGGTACTTCACCGCTGACAGGAAAGAAGTTTAGGGATTTATCAACTGATGTATTTGAATACAAAGCAAACATTATTGAGTTAGAAGAAAAAGAAAATGTCCCTGACGGAAATCTTGGAGAAGGTAATGTTGGGCATACTGCAGAAATTGAACAAGGAACTGACAATACTAGGAGCTATAAAGCCATCGTTGATTTTGGTGTCCTCGATGTGGATGCCAATGAACTTGCACCCAAAATAAATGATATAAAATTTGTAGGTACTACATCCGATTTATCCGTTTACGATCTTGGGATAAATGCAAAATCAAATAAACAACTCAAATTCAAAGTAGGTGATAAATTATCATTTAAACCTACGTATATGGGTGTTGCAAGACTAATGCATTCGAAGTTTGTTGACAAAAAAATCGAATAGGTTTATTTTATAAAATACAAAATCATATCTTGTGATATATTATACACTTAGACGTCCCGATTTTTCCGGTTTGAACAGTTTTCTTTGTTCATCTAATTTCTTTTTTGTAAATTTATTATGGGTATATATACATTGATGAAAATAAAGGTAAATGATATATATATGCTGTAAATATTATTAAGTAAGTAATTTTAACTATCATAAATTTTCTTAAAATATTTGAAAGGTCTCTATATGAAAACTTCAAAATTCTTTTTCTTAATTACTTTCCTGCTCGCCATCTCTGGGATGGAGCAGACGAAAGCACAAGAAACACAGCCGGATACCGTATGGGTTAGGTGGACACATGATATTTCACGTTTGGAATTTTCAAATGATGATAGTAAAATTCTAACTGTCGGTAGCGGAGGTATTATTATTTTCGATACACAAACAGGGACACAACTAAAACAGCTGAGTGGAAAGGGTTGGTATAGTCCTGATGGCTCGATGATTATCGCTTTGCAAGATACAAATGTTATTGTTTATAATGCAGAAACGTATGAAGTAATAAATACTATACCTTTAACATTTAAAGGCACTTATGATGTTACCTTATCTCCTGATGGTAAAACATTAATCGCAGCAGGATTAAATGTTTTAAGGTTTATTGACTTTCAAACGGGATCATTATTATATACAATGAACAAATTTGGCGATGAAACGAGACAAATAGAAATAACATCTTATCTCTTTACAAAAGACAGCCAGTATTTAATATTAGCACTATGGGACCCAGTAAAAGGTGAGTATGGTTCAATGATGTATATAAACACAAAAACATATTTAATGGATTACAAATATAATAAGAAAGTAGGCGGCTTGCGAATCAGTGATAATAGTGATATGTTAGTATTTAAATCTTACGAAGAACCCGGCAAAGCTGTCTCAATTATGAACACACAAACCCATGAAATTATTAATTCTATTCCGGGGAATGCAGGAGATGTTTCTTCAATGTCTATTTCTCCAGATGGCCAATATTTAGCTATTTCTTCACTTGATTATAAAACGAAAATTTATCGAATTGCTGATTTTTCAATTTATAAAATATTTTCTCCAGGGAGAACTTTTCGTTCTTTAGATATATCAAATTATAAATTATTTTTTCTTTTTAGCGGTGATTTCTTGTATGATTTTGTTTTTAAATTTATCGAGGATAAAATTTCATTAAAAAAATTATTAGATTTAACAAAAGGATATTATTCAGAAGATAATCATATATTAAACATATTTTCAAATTTATTTTGGAATTTTTCAAAAAATATGCCTAAATTAGAAGAGGCTAATTTAAATACTTATTATGGACAAAATTATGGATAATGATGGACCTAATTTAATTAATTCTATGATTTCTTTTGATGACAAAACCAAAGAAAAATTAGTAAAAAAAAGATGGGATTTAGCATTAATTGGTGCTAATAATGCACAAAGGCCAATCCCTATTCTTAAAGAAATTGATTGTAGTAAAACAGCCCTATGTATAATTGATATGCAGTTGTGTTTTTTAGAGGAAAATGCTGCTGTAGAAGTTCCTGAAGGAAGAAAAATAATTCCCAATATTAATTTAATTTCTAATGAATTAAGAGATAAAGGGGGAATTGTAATATTTTTTAAATATATCATTGATGATAACCCTGGATTAACCGAACTCTTTGAAGGACATTCTTATTTAGGTCATGATCGTTTATCACCAGTGGACGTATTAAAAATAGGACATCCTCAATTTTCTTTACATCCAGATCTTCATGTTAATGAAAACGACCAAATATTTACTAAAAATAGATTTTCTGCTGTCCATGGCTCTAATCTTGTTAATTATTTACATGAAAATAATATTGAGAATGTTATTATTACTGGTGTTACTACTGATGTTTGTGCCGGAAATACTGCTGAATGTTTAATGCAGAAGGATTTTCATGTAGTCATGGTATGGGATGGTACTGCTGCATTAGATAATTTGGAACATAATATTTTCTTAGCAAAATTTTTTGGATTGTATGGAGATGTTATGCCAACAGCAGAGGTTTTATCAAGATTGAAATAATATATTTATTAAATTTTATGCTTATTATTCTTTGATGTTTATAATATTATTATGTAAAAACATTAAATTAATTTGAGTTCACAGCTATGAGGATATTGAATAATCTAACAAAAAACAATCATTTTAATAGGTTGAAGCAACTTTTTTTACAGTCTGATGAAGTCTGTTTAGCTTCGCCATTTTTAATGCCCGATTTTAGTTCTTTATTTATTTCTTTGCCAAATCTTAAATTAAAGAAATTATCAATCTTAACAAAATTTGAATCTTATTCTCCTAATCAAATAAGAATTATAAATTCTTTGATTTCTCTTAGAAACAATTTAAAGATTTGCTCAGCTAAATCCACCTTAAATATATTCATCAATAATTATCTACATGGTAAAATATATTTTTTCAAAAAATCGCAAAATTTCATTTCTGCAATTATTACTTCAGCAAATTTTACTAACTCAGGTTTAACAATAAATCACGAATGGGGAGTAGAATTATTAAACCCAAAATTAATAACTAATTTGTATAATGAAGTTTTTACAAATCCTTCTGTGAAAGAACTGTCAACAAATAATTTATTGATGCTAAAATCAAAAGTAGATGAATTCAACGATTCCGGAAAACAAATTAGGAATCATAAAATTGATTTAGATTTAAATGATTATTTAAAAGATAAGGAAAAATTTGTATGCCTTAATGGGAAAGTAAATTATTGGTTAAAACCTATTGGTGTTTCTGGTCATCCAATTTCTAATATTGCTGTTAAAATTGAAGAAAAATTAGGTTTCTCAAAAATACGTCCAAGTGGAATTAAAATCAATGATATATTAATTGTGTATGCCGTTGGTTTAAGAAAGATATTATCTGTTTTTAAATCAGTTTCAGTACCATTCAAAGCTACAAATCAGCAGAAAAAAGTTGATCCTGATAAAATACGATGGCCTTGGTCTATACTTGCAAATAATATCACACCAGATTTTAGCAGAAGTTGGTGGAATAACAATTTATTAATAACTGAATTAGCTGATAATTTTTCTATAAAATATCCTAAAATACCATTAACGTATGTTGGAGGTAAAAATATTAATGCTTTAAATTATGGACATGATAAAATCAAATTGAATAAAGATTTCGCTGAATTTATTATTGGTAAAATCCAAGATATTTCTTAATATATTTTTTGTTATAATAATTTGTTGATATTAGAATTATTTACTAATTCATCAATTGGTCAAATCCCCATTTTCTAAAAAAAGCTGATTTATCATAGTGTGCATATCATTGTCTCGTTTGGCATTGGTGGAGAACCACACTTGCCAAACAGGACAGCATTACCGCTTTATTCCACTACTATAGAGACCGTTTCATAAAAACGCTAATGCTGTCCTGTGGACAAAATATGCACATAATAATATAATAAGAATAAAAAATAAAATAATGGAAAAACACAAGACCATCCTCAATCAAATGCTTGATCTCGGAGGATTAGCCACCAAGAATAACTTCTATTCACCGCATGCTAAAACCATCTTGGGTGCTTTGGTGCATACTCGTAAAGCTTTTGATGAATTGGAGAAATTAAAACTGATACAACCTTTGTCAACCATAACCAAGGTTAGAAATCTAAGTCAAGAACAATTTTTTGCCATTACACGGATGGGGGCTAAGTATGTTGACAGGACACCGGAGCATGTTTGGAGAGGAGGACCAAAAAGTCCCTACAATATTATGCATGAAAGCATGGTAAGAGATGTGGCTTTGTCTTTTTTAAGGAATTATCCTGATTATATTTTTGAAATAAAATATAATGAGAGATATTCTACATTGAGACCGGATCTAGTTGTAAGAATGACACATAAATTATCTATGAAACAACATATATTTTTAGTTGAAGTAGAAAGAAAGAAAACCGTTGACAGGATAGTAAAAGAGAAACTGCAAAAGTATGAAAAGATATTGTCTGATTTTAATTTCAAAAATCATAATCTTAATGCTCCGGTCAAAGTATTAATAGTCTACTCTAATCATGATTACAATTGTTTTTGGAGACCACAGGAGTACGAAAATAATGTTTTAAAGAAGGAAATTGAAAAACTTCATAAACAATTGATACATCTTGCTTGGCTAGCTCGAAATCTGCCTGATAATCGCTATCGCTTTTTAGCTTTTCAATATTTTTATAGACTAAACCAAGCTATTTGGTTAACTCCTCATGGTAAGAGGATAGATTTGTTATCATAGTGTAGAGTGTATTTATTTATGTTTTTTATTATTTAAAATTACTATTGACTTCTTTTTCAATGATACTATAATTACTCATAACGTTCTTTTGTGATTTTTAGAAAATCAAGCTCGTGGGAATTGCAAGACGAATTTCAAAAGGTTCTTTTTTGAACTATTGAAATGTCAAGTCGATTATGCTATGTCAATCCTCTTTGGAAGAATTCTATCAGAGGGACTTGACTTGATGCAATTTATACTTGATATTTTCTAAACAAAAATCCCATTTTTTGCCATGAAATGGGGTTTGTTTATTTTTGGCAATGAAAATATATTTTTTCTATTTCTTTTAAATAAACTCAAAAAGCATTAAAAATAATTGTCAATATCTGCAATTTTATAGGAAATAATTGTCAATTTCTGCAATTATCTAAATTATTTTTATTGAAGTACTTGCGTATGATAAAATTAATTTATATTTTAGAATAAAGTTACTTTTTTATATCAAAAAGTAAAGCTTTTTAATTTTTTGTTTTTGAATGTAACGATTTATTTTTGATGTTTGATCTTTTATTTTTATAATGACTTTAAAGTTATTAAATAAATTTTCTTAAAATATTTGAAAGGTCTCTATATGAAAACTGCAAAATTATTTTTCTTAATCGCTTTCCTGCTACTTTCAGCAGGAACTAATCTTTACCTGCTCTCTCAGGAGACACAATCCGATACAGCATGGGTACATTGGACTCACGACATTACCCGTTTGGAATTCTCTAATGACGACAGCAAAATTCTGACTGTGGGAAGTGGAGGTATAATTATTTTCGATACTCCTACAGGGGTACAATTAAAACAATTACCGGGATACCTCGATGCCGAATACAGCACTGATAACTCATTAATTTTTGCTGTAAGGGAAACACCGGATAGTGTCAATAATATTTTTCCTTATATTGATGTAATTGAAACATCAGCTTACGAAAAAATAAATACAATTAAATTACCTAAAATTTTTTGGGAAGGTATGTCAAGAATAGCTGTATCACCTGATATTCAGACGATAGCTCTTGTTAATGAGAATGTTTTGTATCTTGTAGATTATCCAACAGGTGAAATTAAAAAGACATTATTTTCATATGAAAGCCAAGAACAAATCAGCGTTAAATATTTTTTATTTAGTAAAGATTCACAACATTTAATATTTACAGGGAGCGACGGTAAACTGCGATTTTTAAATGTACTGACTTATCAAATTGATTTTAAATATGATTCAGGATATGGATATTTAATCCAAAGTGAGGATGGAAGTATTATTGCATTTAAAACCGGAATTTCAGGCAGTGCCGTCTCAATTATGAACACACAAACCCATGAAATTATTAATTCTATTCCGGGGAATGCAGGAGATGTTTGTGGCATGGCTTTTTCTCCAGATGGTCAATATTTAGCTGTTTCATGGTTAAGTAAATTAAATATTGAAATATATAAAATTATAGATTTAATTATCTTTTATAGTTTAATATTTATTATTAATGGGAATTCTTGTTGTTTTCCACCAATGGCTATTACAAATAATAATGATTTTTTAGTTGGAGGTGGTGGTCCTGGAATTGTGCTATTTAATTTAAAAACAACAGGGATTATTGAACCAGGTGAAATTATTGATATTTTATATCCGAATCCAACAAATAATACTCTGATATTGAATTTCAATTTACCCATCCCGGCTCAATTAGGTTACAATTTGTACGATATAACCGGCAATCAGATTTCAAATTTAAAGAGTGCTTTTTACAATCCGGGACAGATAATAGAGAACTTTTCTTTGGGCAATTTAGTGAATGGAAGCTATTTTCTCAAGGTAGAATCCTTACAGTTTAATAAAACATTTAAAATAATTATTAACAACTAAGGAGAGAAAAAATGAAAAATATTATTATTGTAATAGTGGTTCTTATCTCCTTTTTGAATTTATATTCACAGGATATAATTGACCCTCCCTCGATTCCAATAAATTTCAACGATACTACTGTTTTTGACCGTAACTGGGAACAAAATCATTTTATAAAGGGATGGAACTGGGGAAGCAAGGGAAGAAATTTGGATGAAGCTTTACTGATAAATACATATCATAATTTTCCTTTATTTCGGAACATTGAAATAGTGCTTAAAAATAAGCGAAATTATGAAATATAGCAATATGGATTCCCGCTTTCGCGGGAATGACAGTGAAAGTTCAACCTGCGGGTTAGCCCGTAGGGTATAAATCAGAAACAATTAGATTATCTTGCTCCGGTTGTGGAGAGAGTATTTATTGAAAGGTAATGTTTAACATAGTATTTTGTACTATACTTAATAATGAAAAAATCCTAAGTGTTTTTGTGAACTTTTGTTATAAAAATGTTTACCGGTCATGATTATTTTTGTATAGCGATTAATTAAAAACTTAAAAAAGTTTTTGTGGTTGTGCGTGAAATGTTAAAAAATAAGGTGGAGATTTTCCCCGGAATTTCCGCCTTTTTTTAATTATCATTTCGTAAGTCTTTGACAATTAGCTTCACCTGCTCAATAAATCTATCTGAGCTTTTCATTATATTGCAATGATAATCATCCAATTCGATAGTTTCGTTTATGTCGGGAATTCTGCCTTCAGTGCTAACTATTAGTCCTCCAACGGTCTCATAGTCATCATTTTCAGGTAATGGAACAGGTAAAAAGTCGTTGGCATCATCAATAGTAGCAATTGCCTGAACAATATACTCGTTCTCATTTAGTTTAATTACCCATGGTGTTTCTTCGTCATATTCGTCCTGAATTTCACCAACTATTTCTTCGATTATGTCCTCCAATGTAACCAAACCAGCCGTTCCGCCAAATTCATCAATGACAATAGCCATGTGAATCTTCTGTTTTTGCATGAACTTGAGTATAATATCTATCTTATCGTTTTCGTTAACAAAATAAGCGGGGCGAATTATATCTTCCAATGTAACAAGGTCTTTATCCCTAAGAAAGTTAATAAAGTCTTTTGCAAATATAATTCCAACAATATTATCAACTGTAGATTTGTAAACGGGTAATCTTGAATACCCTTCATCGATGATTTTATCAATAATAACATTAGGTTCTGTTTCAATTTCAACACTGAACATTTTTCCACGAGAAACCATCACTTGTTTAACAGGTATTTCCGAAAACTCAAATACATTTTCAATCAATTCTTTATCGGGCATACCTTCAACACCTCTTTGAGTACTTTCTTCGAGCAGGAGTAGAAGTTCTTCCGAACTGTGCAATCCACTTTCAGCAGTGCTTGGTTGAAAACCTAACAGCTTTATCATTAAATTTGCGAATGAATTTAATAACAAGATAAAGGGCCTAAAAATAATATAAAAAATCCTTAGCGGTACAGAAATTACGAGGGAAACATTTTCAGGTCTTTGTATCGCAATAGATTTAGGTGCAAGTTCACCAAAAACAATATGTAAAACAGTAATAGTAACAAATGCAAGAGGAAGAGCAATTTTATGAATTAATTCCGGAGTTGATGTAATACCAAAGAAAAACATTACATTCTTAATTATTTCAGCGACGACGGATTCCCCAATCCAACCCAAACCAAGAGAGGCAAGAGTAATTCCAAGTTGAGTTGCAGAAAGATAAGCATCGAGATGTTGTGTCAGGTTTTTCGCCAAAACCGCAAGATTGCTTCCTGCCCGAATCCTTAATTCAAGCTGTGAAAGCCGTACTTTTACAATAGCAAATTCAGCCGCTACAAAAAAACCGTTTAAAAAAACTAAAAATAAAGTAATGAATATATCAAGTATCATTCCTTATCGAGTATTGATTAACTCCTCCTGTGTTAAACATAATAATAATTACAATTTAATGAAATAAATCCAAATATTATAAAATTGTTTTAAAAAGATTCATTGTTTTGAAAGAGTTCTTTCTGTCAAGATGATATGAAAAATAAACATTAAAAAAGTCATTAATTTGTAGGATTGAATTTCTGTCAAGCATTAGTTCACCTACTTTATCCAAAGGAAGATTCGAAATTTTAAACAAAGCTAATGCAATATTAGTTTCAACAGATAAAATGTTATTTTCCTTTGATATCTGAGCAAATGAACCTCTTTCTATTGAGAAGTAGATTTTTTTAAAAAACAACTTATCTCTATCGGCAAGCTCAGTATCAGCCAATCCTTCAGGATGACTTTGAAAGTCAATTGCAAAACCGATGTTTTCGGATAATTTTATTAGAAAATATGAAGATACTGAAAAAGGGCTTTTCGGTATTTCATTTAAAAATTTCAGGACTTTCGTTGAAAGGGCAAAAAGTTCTTGATTTACCTCATTTACATCCTGAGTAATATTTATTGCTTCGGCAATAATTAATCCTGCGGACAAGTGATAATAAGAATCCTGTATTTTTCTTAATGGAACAACATGCTCTGCATCAGATAATAAATAAAGTTCAGTTGACGGCTTTTTATAAAAACATATCTGACAATAGCTCAAAGGATCTAAAGAACTGCCAAATTTGTTTTTGGCTTTTCTTGCTCCTTTTGCTATTACTTTTATTTTTCCAAAATCTTTTGTGTAAAGAGTTATGATTTTACTCGATTCTCCATACTTAAAAGAATTCAACACTATTGCTTCTGTTTTTACTATCATTTCATCGTCAAATTAAAATTGAAATTACTAAAAAAGTTTCGGGTAAAAAAGAATTGTTTTTTATAGTTTTATTAGCTTTGTTTTTGTGAGTTAAAAAATAAATTAGTGCTAACTACGTTTCGAGAATTATAATTTAAAAAAGAGTTAAATGTTAAATAGAAAAATTTTAAATATTATTGGTATTATTCTAATCCTGACATTGCTACCAGCAACGTCGGGAGTAGCCATATTTCACCATATATGCAATGTCGAAGGTACTCACAACGTTTCTCTTTATACAGAAACAAAATGTGACCATCACGAAGAAACGACCGGTGTTTGTGAACATTGTTTGAAGGATACAAAAAGTTGTACCGTTGAAGGACAAAGTCACTGCATCGAATATGTTGAGTTCTTATCTATTGATGCAGACTTTTTAACTTCTACCAAATTGTTCCTTCAACCAGTCGAATTCGATTTACCCATTAGAGAACAATTTGATTCATATTCTCAAGAAATTCTTGAAGAAAACATCAAACAAGATTATTTTAAAAAGGACATAAAAAAACCTGTCTTTAGCGAAATATCATTCATTAAATTCAAATCTCAGTACAAATCATCTGAAAAATCCTCGGATTACTTTATTTCATAGATGTAGAGTTATGCAAGATGCATATCTATACTTCTTATAGTTTATAAAGTCAAGAAAAATATATTCAGTATAATTAGTTTTATATAAGAGGATTACAATGAAAACGATAAATAAATTATTAATAATATTAATTATTATATTAATCCAAATAACCGCCTCAGAAGCGGCAGTTTTAAAAGGAAAAATATTTGGAGTAGATGAAAACAAGAAAAAAATTCCACTCGTTGGAGCCACATTGTTTTGGGCAGGAACTCAAACAGGTACAATAAGTAAAAATGACGGGATTTTTGAAATAGACAGAAATAATAAAGCAACAAAACTTATTGCGAGTTATATTGGTTATGGAAAAGATACAATCGAAATTCCGGTTACTAAAAGCTATCTCGAAATAGAACTTAGCTCGGAACTCGAATTGGAAGGAGTAACGGTAACAGGCAGACAAGGCACAATTGTTTCTAAAGCAGAAATTGCAAAATCAGAGCAGATTACAATGCAGGGCTTGAGAAAAGCGGCATGCTGTAACCTTGGTGAAAGTTTCCAGACAAATGCTTCAGTGGATGTAGAATATACTGATGCCGTGTCGGGTGCAAAGCAGATTCAGTTGCTTGGTTTGGACGGCTCTTATACACAAATCATGACAGAAAAGATACCCAATCTTCGTGGGATAGGTGCAACCTACGGTCTTAATTATATTCCGGGTCCATGGATGGAATCAATTCAAATCTCAAAAGGTGCGGCATCGGTTACAACAGGTTATGAATCAATAACAGGGCAAATCAATGTAGAATATAAAAAGCCAAAAACAAGCGAACCATTCTTTTTCAATTTCTTTGCCAATCAGATGGGTAGAATTGAAGGTGATATAAATACAAGATATGAGTTCAATGATGAACTAAGTACGATGCTATTACTACATGGAAATCAAATGAGTAGCCAAATAGATTATAATAATGATAAATTTCTTGATTTGCCGATGGACGAGCAGATTAACCTTATGAACAGGTGGAATTATGTTACAGATGATATTCATATTCAGGCAGGTGCAAAAGTTTTATATGAAGACAGAAAAGGAGGTCAAAAGGATTACTTCCAATCTTCAAATAATAGTAGTCTTTATGGAATGAATGTTCATACGGAAAGATACGAGGGTTTTTGGAAAAGCGGGATTATTTTTGATGATGTGGATTATAAAAGTCTGGCTCTAATTCTATTTGCTGCTGACCACACTCAGGATTCATATTTTGGAAAAAACAGCTACATTGGTAAACAAAAATCTCTGTATGCGAATTTAATTTATCAGTTTGCTTTTGAAACGGGACATGAAGAACATATTGAAAGCGATGAAGAACATAATCTATCTAATGATGAACATAACCATGAAGCAGAACAAGAGCAAATTCATGACGAGCATAATGAAGAAGGTCTTGAACTCATTCACAACTTTTCTTTGGGTTTAAGCTGGCAATTTGATGATTATAACGAGAATTTTAAATCAAATTCAATGAACAGAATTGACAGAATTTCGGGATTGTTTACCGAATACACCATATCGGGTTTTCATCGTTTAACAATCGTTGGTGGAGCAAGAGTAGATTTTCATAATTTATATGGAACATTTTTCACTCCCCGTGTGCATATTAAATACGAATTGAATCCGACAACTATATTCAGGATGTCCGGTGGAAAAGGGTATCACATTGCTAATATTCTTGCTGAAAATACAGGTGTTATGGCAAGTTCCAGAGAGTTGGTCGTTGAAGAAAAACTTAATCCCGAAGAAGCATGGAATTACGGAATAAATATGTCAACGGATTTTTATATTGGAGATATGATATTTACCCTTAATGCCGATTATTACCGGACTGATTTCACAAATCAGGTAATTATGGACGTTGACAGGGATGTTCATTATGCTTATTTCTATAACCTGAACGGTAAATCTTATTCAAACAGCTTTCAGGTGGATTTAATATTTGAACTATTCAGAGGTTTGGAAGTTACGACAGCATACAGATTGAATGATGTCAATATGACATTTGACGGAAAACTGAATGAAAAACCACTGATAAATAAGCACAAGGGATTTTTAAATCTTGCTTATACTACTGATAATGCAGATTGGACTTATGATTTCACATTCGATTTGAATGGTGGTGGCAGATTGCCTAATACTGCTAATAATCCTGAAGAATACCGTCTTGACAAGACATATCCTGCATATGTACTATTACATGCACAAATCGAAAAAAGTTTCGATTCATTCAGCTTATATCTTGGTGGGGAAAACTTAACTGATTACAAGCAGGCAAATCCCATATTGGCATATAATGACCCATTTGGACAATATTTCGACAGTTCTATGATTTGGGCTCCGATAGTCGGGAGAGTTATTTATGCAGGAGTGAGAGTGAACCTGAAATAGTGAAAAATGAATAATGAAAAATTGAAGAAGGGCCGTTAGGTTTATATTTAACAGCTTTTTTCTTTATCAATTTTTTATCCTATATATTCGTACAAATTGATAATATTTTGTTAAAGATAAATTATTGAGTTAATTTAATATTTTAATCAATACAATTATTTAATGTTTGGAAGAAAATTATGAGCGGACTTGACTTTAAAAAAATATTATTGAAAAATCTTTGGTGGCTTGGTATTATACTGATAGCAGCTATTTGGTTTCGCCTTGACTTTAACTTCAATTCTGCATTTCCTCTTGAAAATGCAACAATTTTAAAAGGTAATCTGGTTTTAAGCTCCGAAGGTTCTTCGCTAATTCACGACAATTATTCTTTACCGGTTTTCACAACCATTTTTAGCATCGGTTCAAGTTTTGGAAGTTTATTGGGAGCAAGAATTACATCTTTGTTTTTATCATTATTCATGCTGTTCTTTTTCTATAAGTTCGCAAACAGACTATTTAATGATAAACTCGCTTCCGCCTTTTCTGTAATTTTCTTAGCAGTCCAGGCACCAATTATATTTCTTGGAAAATTTGCCTCAAATGACATATTGTCACTCGCACTTTTTTCGGCATTTTTAATGGTAATGTCAGAAATTCTTACATCAGATGATAAATCCGGTAAAATACAATTTATCAATATTTCAAAACAGCTGTTTTGCCCGATTGCCGCTTCCATTCTATTTGTTTTAGCAGCTTTTTCCAATTATGTGGTTTTCCTTTACTTAATTCCTACACTTTTATTCTTTCTTATTAAAGATAAAAAAACAGGAGTATATTTTGTATTTTCAACAATTATATTATCTTTTTTCATATATCTTTTGAATTTCGAAATAATTAACTACCAGATTTCAACAATAATAAATATCAATAATGAAAACTTCAAGACAATGAAATTGTTAGTAAGAATAGCAGAATATATTGCATTTCCATTAATGCTTACCTATGCAACTTTGCAAATACTTTGGAAAACAGAATTGAAAGTTTCTTTGGTTTATACTTTCATTGCATCATCATTAATAATACCTTTATATATTATCATATCGTATGATGTTTTTAATATTTATAGATTGATCCCTTTCAGTTTAATTCTGTTATCTCCATTTTGCGGAATAATAATTTCAAAATTTATATTGATTAATCCTAGTTATAAATATGCTACAATTTTTGCTATGTATTTTATTGTAGCAGTCTCATATTGGAATTTGACAAAGCTTGAAATGTCTTATCCTAACACTGACACAATCGTAAATTACTGTTCGGAATATTTTGATAAAAATACCACAGTGTATTGCGAAGACCCTTATTTGATTAGTAACTCTTTTTATCCTTCAATAAATATCCAGAATTTCAGGAGTATATATTACATGGATTCCAATAATAAAAGTTTTGTCCAACGAAAAGAAAATATTATTAATCAAATTGAAAACGGAATGATTAATTATGTCATCCTTAACGGACTTTTTCATTCTGATTTCACAGAGCAATTAAAAGAAAAACACTTAAAGGGCAAATATTTAAGAATCATGTCTCAGGAGTTCACTTGTAATACATTGATGTATCCAACTAATGAAGGCAGTTTCGATATTTACAGAATTAAACCGGAATATAAATACATCAGAAAGTTTTTAAGCAAAAGAGAATAATGAACTAAATTGATTAATCACACTATCATTTAAAATAATAATAATTGTGGCAATTTAGCAGTTTAGTAAATTTTTGTTTCCTGTTTTCTATTTTCTATTTTCTGTTTTCTGTTTTCTGTTTTCTGTTTTCTATTTTCTATTTTCTAAAGCCGTACCGGAGGAGGGATTTGAACCCCCGACACATGGATTATGATTCCATTGCTCTAACCGACTGAGCTACTCCGGCGTATTTAAAAATTAGAAAAATAGAAAATAAGAAAATAGAAAAAACAGAATCTCAAAAATAAATAATTTTTATGAATTAGCAAGTGAAAATCAGGAAGTTTCGAGTATCTTTTTAATTTCATCTCTTAAGCTTGCAGCTCTTTCGTAATCTTCATTCTTAATCGCCTTATCGAGAAGTGTTTGTAAATGCTCCATCCTTGTCTTGGGTGTTTTAGCAGTTGGTTCTTCCTTTTCTAAAAAGCCATCATCCCTGCCCTCTTCATAATTTTCGTCTGATTGAGGTACTATTCCTGTTTCTTCAAGTATATCATCGCTAACATAAATGGGAGCATTGCATCTGACTGCCAAAGCGATCGCATCACTCGGACGTGCATCAATTTCCAAACCCATATCTTCAAAAACAAGTTTGGCATAAAAAGTCCCCTCTTTCAATTCATTTATTAAAACTTCCGATAAAAAACCGCCAAAAGAATCTATCATAGACTTTAAAAGGTCATGCGTCATAGGACGTGGTGGAATTACTTTTTCCATCTCCAAAGCAATTGCCTGTGCCTCAAATGCACCAATAATTATCGGTAACCTGCGATTCCCTTCTACTTCTTTTAATATCAAAGCATAAGCATTATTACTTGCAGGACTGGCAGATAAACCTAAAACACTGAGTTGAACTTTCACCATCGTTTCTATCTCTATTTAACTAAATAATAATTTAAAAAAAAGACTGTTTAAATCACAATTTATTGCATTTCATCTCGGGGCACAAATGACTTATGTTTTAAAATTTGTTTCTAATTATCCTTGATTTCCCAATACAATTCACTTCGCAATTGTTTTATCCAATCCTCATATATTTTCATTTTTTTATAAACCAAAGCTTTTTGTTCAAGGATTTTAAAATCATCCTTAAGGTTAGGCGGATGTCCGGGAATTTCACGCTTTTTATAAATAATATGATATGCAGGTTTACTTGGGTCAATATTATAAGGCATCGGTTCTGATATATCTGCAACCTTTGTCGCAAGAACCTGTTCTTTGAAAGACAAAGGAATTTGGTCAACAGGCATCGTCCCAAGTGCACCACCAAAACCTTTTGTTGAGGTTTCCTCTGAATATTTTTTTGCTAAACTTTCGAAATCCATACCTTTGGTCAAACTATCCTTGAAAGATTTTAAACACTCTATAACAGATTTTTTGTCATCCTCTGATTGACCTATCCTAAACAATATATGGCGAGTTAAAACCGAATCTTTATTCTTCGATAAAGTCTGAATGATATGGAAACCAAAGGGTGTTTCAACAGGCATTGAAGTCTGTCCGGGAACCAATTCAAAAGCTGCTTTTTCAAATTCCATTAGTAATTTGCCTTTGCCAAACCAGCCAAGTTCACCTCCGGATGACGCCGAACCTGGGTCATTACTATACTTTTGTGCAAAATCCGAAAATAATCCTCCGTTTACTATCGAGTCGCGGACTCTTTTTGCTAATTCGTAAACTTCTTCTTTTGCAGTTTGGGAGGCAGTAGTGTATTTTACGATATGAAACAATTCGACCTGCATAGGTACATTTGGTAATGAATCCTTATATTCTTTATAAAAATCTTCAACTTCTTTTGGGGACACTTTAATGTTGCCAAATTTTGTCTGTTGCAGTTTCTGGCTTAACAATTGCTTTCTTGCTACATCTCTGTATTCATATTGAATTCTTGACAGGGACATTCCGTAAACATCCTCAATTCTCTTATAAGAACCGAAATATTGTACTAAATCTGCCTTAAAACGTTCCCACTCGCTGTTAATTTCATCTTCAGTAACAATAACCGAATCTTCTATTGCTTTGCTAACAACGAGATATTCATTTATAGCAGCATCTAAAACCTGTTTTCTGATAGCGGGAGAATCCGTATTCATATCCGGATTTTGCTGTTTTAAAATAGCCAATTTCCCTTCGATGTCGGATTGCATAATTATTTCCTCTCCGACAATAGCAACAATTCTATCCAATGTTTGTCCTTCTTCCAAACCTGATTGGGCTTTTATCAGGTTTGGATAAAAAACAAAAAATATTAAAAGGACAAATATAATAGATTGAATTTTCATTTTGAAATCTCTTTATTAAATACTATTTCTTTTTCTTCATTTGAGCAATTATCGAATCAATTTTCTTGTCGTATATTTTTAATTGGAACTTTGTTTGTATCCTTTTTAACCAATCGTTTAAAAGACGTTTTTGTACTAAATCCTGAACTTGAGGTGCAAAATCAGGAATTGCTTCTTCAAATGTTTTTTGTCTTAGAGGTAAAAACTTATTATATCTGATTATTGAAAATCCTTTCTCGTACTTAATGGGTTGTAGTACCGAACCGGGTTTGGCATTCGATTCCTTAATTGCTTTTACCAAATCGTTTTCTTCATCGGTTACCTCTCCCCAATATCCTTTCTTTTCCCTAAAACCTTTTCTTTGTGTCTGCTTAGTTGCAAGTTCCTGAAAATCCTCGCCATTTTGTAGCTGATTATACAAATCAGTAGCCAATGAATCAGAAAGCACATATATTTCCGAAATATCATAAGCTTGTTTGGTCTTGTAACGGGTTTTGGTTGAATCCCAATATTGTCTTGCCAATAGTGTATCTATTTTTAATTTATCCCAAACTTCCATTTGCTCGACCTTAAAAAGTAAAATTCCATCGTGAAATTCCTGCATCAGGTTTGCAAATTCGGGGTAATCTGTTTCAAGGTTTTTTGTTGCTTCTTTGAAAACCATAGGTGAAATAATTTTATTTAATGCTTTGGACATTCCCGATAGGTTTAATCCCAGACCTCTTAATTCTGAATTATAAGCAAGCATTTTAACAAACTCACCAATTGATGTTTCCCGATTATTGAGGACAAATAAAATTTCCCTGTAAAAATCATTTGGTACGTTTTTTATCCACTCTTTGTCTAAATTCGTCTTATTTGTATCTAAGAAGGAGACGAATTTTGTAAGAATATCATCATTTAATTTATATTGAAACTTATTCTGCCATGTATCATAAAAGTTTTTCTTGTCTTCTTCGAAGTAGGATTTCTTGTAAATCAGCTTTAATGATTTTATTTCTTCATCCCTGACAAAATCTTTTGATGCCAAACGTTTAATTATATGAATCCCATAGGATGTATAAACCAATCCGGACAATTCACCATCCTTAAGACTAAAAAGAGCTTCTTCAAATTGAGGAACTAATCTTGTATTGGTTTTCTCAAAACCGGTTGAACGTGAATAATAATCTTCCATAACACCACCGGTCTTGGCAGTATTCGGGTCTGCCGAATATTCCTTGGCAAACTTGGCAAAATCTTCACCTTTCTTTAATGCCTTTAAAACTTCTTCAGCTTTTTGAATTATAATAGTAGAATCAATATCAGGGTCAAATGAAAATAGTATATGCTGTCCCTTGACTAATATTCTCGGTTGTTTGTCGAGTAATTTAACAAGGAAATAACCATATCGGGTTTTGATTAAATCATTAAAAAATTCCCCCGGATTCAATGATAATATGGCACTTTCAATTGGTCTTTGAACATTCCCGGCAGTTATCCACGAACCAACCTCTCCCCCTTTTCTTCCTGTTTCAGGGTCATCGGAAGAATCCATAGCGACTGTTTCAAATGGTACCTTTTTTTTCAATAAGTCCAAGCAAGCTTTTGCTTTTATATATGTGTCCATCGTATCAGGATTCGGTACCGGTGGAAATGAAAAAACCATTATTGCTATTTTATATTCATTGTTGCGGAAATTAAGCATCTGCTCAATCCATGGATTAATCAATGTTTTTTCAAAATAAAAAGTTTCGGCTAACAGTTTCCTGTTTTGTTGAATATCCTCCATAACAGCTGAATCTTTATCGAATCCGCGGTCAATTGCGTCCAATACTTTTAAACGATAATTGGAATAGAGTTTTAAAAAATCGATTATACTGTCTTTTGGTATTTTGTACAGTTCCGTATCCTTACGGTTCATATTTTTTTGAAATGCTTTTTCGAGATGTTCATAGCTAACCTTTTCAGGACCTATTTCTCCGATGATTTCTTTTTTAATATTTTCGCTATCACCGCCTTTTTTTTGTGCAAAAACAATAGAATAGGATAATATACTGATGCTGACAACAGACATCAAAAGCATGATTTTTATTGCTTTAAATTTCATAACAAATTCCTTTAACTCATTTATAATTATTATTTTGATTTCAAATTGCATTAAAATAAACTTTTAATTTAATTCATTAATTTGAATAATGAAAATAATTTTTTAGATTTCTTGTTTCGAGAAAAGTAACGAAAAGAAAAATATTTATTGTATGACAACAACTAAATAACGAATAATTAATTTAAAAATAAAAATATCAATCTATCAATTGGGCAAACCAATTTTATCTAATAACCTAAATCAACAGAAACAACTCACCCTTCCTCGATATATCTATTTGCTATCTTCCAAATATCTCCCGCACCCATTGTAATAAGTAAATCACCTTCCTTAAGCATTTCCTTAATTTTTGAATAAACCAAATTTTTATCTTCTATATAGTGAACGTTTCGATGCCCTGAATTTACCGCTTCGTCAACTATAAGTTTACCGGTAATCCCGGGAATGGCTTCCTCCCGGGCAGGGTATATGTCAGTTAGTATCAACAAATCGGCATCATCGAATGCCCTTCCGAATTCCCGGTAAAAAGATTGTGTACGGCTGTAAGTATGCGGTTGAAAAAGACAAACGATTCTTCTTTTCCAGCCATTTCTTGCCGCTTGTAACGTAGCTTTTATTTCTGTCGGGTGATGTGCGTAATCATCAATTACAAGAATACCATTTTTTTCTCCCTTTATTTCAAACCTCCTGTAAACCCCTGTGAATTCAGCAATAGCTTCCTTAATTGTTTCAAAATCAACTCCCATCTCCAATGCCACAGTAATAGCCGCTAAAGCATTTTTTACATTATGCCTTCCCGGAACGTTAATTGTCAATTTTCCTAATAATACACCCTGCCGAACAATGGTACAATTTGATGAATGCTCATTGTAAACAATATCTTCTGCTGAAACATCGCAATGCCTGGTTAAACCAAAGCTAATAATTTTCCTTTTAATATTTGGTAAAATATCCTTTATACCCGGTTCATCCAAACAAACAGCTACAAAACCATAGAACGGTACTTTGTTCGCAAATTCTGTGAAAGTAACTTTTAAATCATCAAAATCCTTGTAAATATCGAGATGTTCTTCTTCGATATTATTTATAATTGCTATACTCGGCATCAATTGTAAAAAAGACCTGTCGTATTCATCTGCTTCGACAACTGTCCATTCCCCTTTTCCCAATCGTGCATTAGTACCGCCAAAACTTTTCAATCTACCTCCGACAATAACGGTTGGGTCAATTCCTGCCTTAATCAAAATTAATCCGCAAATGGATGTTGTCGTTGTTTTACCATGTGTCCCGGAAATAGCCAGGCAGTAATTCAATCGTGATACCTCAGCCAACATTTCAGCCCTTCTCAAAACGGGAATATTTCTTTTGAAAGCTTCCAGAGTTTCAGGATTTTCATTTGGTTTGACTGCACTCGAATAAACTACAACCTCAGCATTTTCAATATTTAAGGATTTATGTCCAATAAAAATAGCGGCACCCAATTTTTCAAGATGTTGTGTGTTCTCAGACTTATTCAAATCAGAACCGCTGACTTTGAATCCTTGATTAATTAAAATTTCGGCAATGCCACTCATTCCAATACCGCCGATACCTACAAAATGCACATGTTTTATTGATGTAAACATTTCTCTCCAAATTATAATTTATACAAATCCGGTCTTCTGTCTTTAAAGACATCGTTAAATTCATTAAAAGACTTTTTCCTTGTTGAAGAAGGAGTAATATCGGCAAAAATTATTTTTTCATCCTCAACACCTGCTTTGGCAAGCCGTTCGCCATTATAACCGTAAATAGCGGATTCCCCGTTAAAAAACAATTCTTCACCATTACGGTTTTCTTTACCTATTCTGTTTATAACAGCAAAATAAACCTTGTTTTCTATCGCTCTTGCCGGCATAACATTGTGCCAAACTGTCGTTACAAGGTTTGAAGGGCACACTATCAAATCAGCACCCATTAATGCTAATGTTCTTGAAGATTCGGGAAACCGCCAATCATAGCAAATCATGACACCGATTTTTACATCTCTTTCCTTGTCATTAACAACAAAAAAACCGGAGTCTCCGGGACTAAATACAAATTTTTCCTTATAAAACAAGTGTGTCTTCCGGTAACATTTACTTATTTCTTTTTCAGGAAATAGTATTGCCGCTGAATTATAAAATTTATCACCGGATTTTTCAGGAAAACCGATTACCAGTATCTTATTATGTTCTGATGATAAATCTTGAAAACGGGAAATTACATCTCCATTAAAATCCTCGGCTTCTTTATTGACTTCTTCCTTTTCAAGAAAAAAATATCCGCTCGTAGACAATTCAGGAAAAATAATTAAATCCGCCTCGATGGATTTTACTTTTTCAATCATCATTTCTACATTTTTCTCTTTCTCGCCAAAAAACGGTTTAAACTGTACACCGGCAATTCTCATAAAAAATATTCCTGATTACATTTCATAAAAAAGCAAATTAGCACTTTTATAATAAATATTAATAATTTCACACTCTTAATAAATTTCCGGCAATTAAATAAAATTTATAAGATGCTGTAATAATCATGTTTTACAAGGTATTAGGTTAATTGGTTTTTTATTGTATAAAATTTGATTTTTTTGTTTGGAGAATTTTTTGTTTTTTTGAATGTCGAAGTGTGTAATTTTTTACACATTTTCATTTTATCAAGTGATTTTTCAATTTTAAAAATGCAAATATAGACTATTAAAAATATATTTGCTAAGTTTAAAGAACTAAGTTTTGTTTAATTAAAATTAAGAAATGAATGACTCTTAACATAAAAGAAAAATTAAAGAGCCGTATAATCTATATTCTTAAGCATTATATTATTTTGTTTATTATATGTGGATTCATATCGTTTAATCCACATGAGCTACTATCAGCTCAGAAAAAAAGCGTTACTTCATTAACATCCAAATCCAAATCAACAAAAAAGAACAGAATCAGAAGCAGAAGATACAAAAGACGTAGCTACAATCCTTCGCAAACAAGGGCTAATGCATTATTAATGATTCGCAGATATTCGGAAACCGTTTGTGAGTTAGCCGGATTAGAACCTCTTTATGGTGATTCAACTTTTGTTTATAACGATTTGGAAGATTCTGAAGATATTGATGCGATTGGCGAAGATATTGAATATTGCGAAGTACAACTTGAGCAAGGCAAACAAATTGTTGAGGATGAAGAAGACAGTATTGTCGAGGAAACAAATTTAAAAATTGATATTGACACTTTTAAAGCTCTTTGGCTATCTTACGTTGATTCCGGTGAATCCGATGAATTTACCAAAGGCGGTATTCATAAAAAAACTTTAATGGGAGTGATTATTGACTGGCTGGGTACTCCTTACCGCTTTGGGGGAACTACACGCAGAGCCGTTGATTGTTCTGCCTTTGTTCAAAGGATTTTTACTGAAGTCAGTGATTTAACTTTGCCCCGCACTGCCAGGATACAAATAAGTGTTGGTGCAGAAATCAACCAAGATGACCTTGAATTTGGTGATTTATTGTTCTTCCATACCTACTCTTACAGGTATGCCTCACACGTCGGAATATATCTCGGAGACGGTTTATTTGCACATTCAAGTTCAAAATATGGAGTTACAGTTTCTTCACTTAATGCACGATATTATTCTACTCACCTAATTGGTGCAAGAAGACTTTACCTAAATGACCTTGAGCAGTATGTGAACAAAACAGCTTTTAGCTCATCGGAATAATCTGTTAGGTTGAAAATAAAACCATGGATTTCATCGTTTATGAATTATCGTTACAATATTTTTGAAATCACAAAGACTATCTATTTATGTTCAATGGAATATTAATATAGTTTAAATAAATTTAGAACAATAATTTTTAAGTTTATGAGATTATTTATTAGCGCAGACAGCGATGATATGTCAGGTAAAATAGACTCGAGTTTCGGCAGATGTTCATTTTTCCTATTATATGAAACCGAAGATGATAGTTTTGAGTTTGTAAGAAATCCCCATCAGGATTCCCAAACATCTGTTGGTTCTTCTGTAGCACAATCTGCTATTGAATACAAAGTAAAAGCTGTTATTGCAGTTAATCCAGGTCCCAGGGCTTTCAAATTATTACAAAATACCAATATTCAAATCTATCATGTCCCTGAGAATACGAGTCTGAAAGCGGTAATTTCCTCTTTCGAAAAAAATGAGCTTTTGCCTTTGGAAAATTACTTGCCTTATCATATTTCTTAGTTTAATGAGTTTAATTAAATTTGAACAGTTTTTTAATGATGAAAGATATTGAGGACAAAAAAATAGCCGGTTATCGCAATGCTTTGATAATGAACAACGATAATCTTCAATTTAAATATTTCCTGGAATCATTATCATTTGAAGAGTTAAAAGCATATCTTTATATAGAATC
Organism: bacterium; assembly: GCA_043804925.1. Taxonomy (GTDB): domain Bacteria; phylum Bacteroidota; class Ignavibacteria; order Kapaibacteriales; family UBA2268; genus ChocPot-Mid. The sequence continues at coordinate 34,508 of JAZDIP010000011.1, forward strand.
CAAACGAATTGAATGTTTCCTTTCAGAAATCGGTTGTGGTTTTGAAAATTATGCTGTTGCAAAGAAAAATAACAAAAAAATCAATAGACATATCTTAAAATCTCAATCGTCTTACGACTTTTTAATTAACTTTTGTAATGATTGCGGAAAAAAGCCAAAACCTGTACCGGAATTAATTCATAAAATTTTTGAAAAACATAAATTGCATCTCAGGGAATTAACAGAGAATGAAAAACATTTCTTTATGGAATGTTGAATTTACTCAAAAAAAGCAGTTTTTGTCATTAACAGCATAGCGAAGAATCCGGTATTCATACGTGTTTTGGATTCTTTACTCCACTTTGTTCAGTTCAAAATGACATTTTTTTATTTGACCCTCTCTATTTTTTTCAAATAGTTATTCCTTTTTTCCTGTCAATATAATTCACTACTCTTTCGTAAACTATTAAAGATAAAGCAGATAGAAAACCAATTCCCGCAAAAACATACCATATATATTCGGCATTGGCATAGTAAGGTGCCAATAGTTCGGGTGTCAAATTAATGAGGTCTGCTCTTTGCGGGTCAGGACAAAATGCATCTAATAGAAATCCCGAAATAAAAAAACCTATCAAATTTGCAAAGAAAGAATGCAAATGCGAAAATCCGAGATACAATCCTTCCTCTCCTTTTGGTGCCTGCAAAGAAAAATACTCGAGGTACCTTGGTGATATGAAACATTCTGCTATACCCTGAAAAGCAATACCAATAATCATCATTAATGTTATAGGATGCATGTTGAAAAGAACAAAAGATATTGAAGAACCTGTGATTGTTTCGAGATATGGTCCTAAAGCCATAAAAAATGCTGAGAAGGGTATAATAAATAATCCAACCTTCAGCGAAGTTATTGCCCTTCGCTTCCGCATAAAGTTAGTAACAATTACAACAAATACCATCACTACTGCCGGATTGATATTTGCAATCCACTCCGGTGCCGCATGTTCACCAACCATTCTCAGAATATATTTTGGCATTGATGCATACATCTGGTGTTGAATAAGCCAAAAACCGGCTATTATCAATATAAGAAACACCAACCTCGGTTTCAAAAATACTTTTAATAAAGCATTCCAGGTTTCTTTTAGGGTCTTTCCTTCGTGAGTTAAGTCAACATTCTTATAAAACAAATAGACTGCTATAAGTGCAAGAAAAGTTAAACCTGCCGAAACAAAGTTCACAGCTTCCAAGCCAAGTTCAATCCTTACCGGATAAGCAAAGGTTTTCCCGGTAAATGAACCAATGTTGACTATAAAATAAAATATTGAAAAAGCCCTTGCTCTGTTGGTTTCTGTTGTGCTTTTTGCGACTGTTCCCGTTATAAGCGATTTTATAAATGACCCGCCAACCATTAGTAAAATATATGCAGGAAAAACCGTTAACTTATAAGGCAATGCCGCAAGTGTGAAATACGCAATTGATTGGAATAAAAATGCTATGATTATTGATTGCCTGAAACCCATTTTATCGGATAATGCCCCGACAAACATCGGTAAAAGATATACACCTGCACTAAAAAAGCCCCCTATTATACTCGCCCAAATATCATTATAACCTACAACTCTCGATAAATACAATGAGATGGATATAAACATTGCATAAAATGCTGCTCTTTCGAGCAATTCCACCCCGTTTGCCACCCAAAATGTTCTTGGGTATATTTTATTCCTATACTCTTTAATTTTTTCTGTCAATACTCCCTCTTACAATTTTCAATTAAAAAATTCAGTTGAACTAAGGATTCATTTTTGTTTGGTTCGCAAATAGAACGGTACAAAATTAATCTTCAATAATAAAAAATATTAAATATAAAAAAAGTTTTTGATATAGCTGGCATAAAATAGAATCTGCTGAATGTCAATTAATAAAAAAAGAAGGTTCTTCGCTCAATGAAGTGGGTAATTCCATGCTAATTTTTACTGCAATCCTATTTCATCATGGAATTGCTTAATCCCGCTCAACCGGGATTCGCAACGACAAATGTGGATTTTTGATTTCCTGCGGACAATAAACCGGCATAACCGGTCATCGCGAGGAACGGAGTAATGAAGCAATCCTATTAAAAAAAAGCAAAAATGTAGCATTTTATACTATACGATTGTAGTGATATAGACTAATTTTGATTAATTTTGATATATTTTTGAGACGCTTTGAATGTTAATGTGTCATTATAGTTGTAAAGAATGTACGGTTTTACGATAATAGATGAAATTTTGTTGTTTGCCTATTAAAACGTAACGTTTGCAGACGAATTATTGAAAAAAATATAGCCAAATATATAAGAAAAAGTTATAAATTTGTTGATGTTAAAAAAGTAATTATGTTATTATTATGCTTATGGATAAATATTTTATATCGAAAAATGAAAAAAGAAAATATTCTAAAACGTTTTGCTGTTTATGTGTCATTGTACAATGTTGGAAAAAATATATTAAAATAATATAAGTTTTTTAAATTAAAGTTGTTATAATATTAAAAAGGAGTTTTTATGAAATTATTAAAGTCACTTACCATGTTGACTGTTTTTTTCTTAGCTACTATATTAGTACACAGCCAGGCGCTATACGATATAGAAGTAAAAGAACAAGACGGCTCATGGCAACCGATTAACTTAACCAACCGTATTACATACGGTGATGACAGTTATGCGCAGGTTAATTTGGGATTCACATTTTATATTGATGACCAACCTGTAACTTACGCATGGCCTAATACCAACGGTTATGTTCAGTTAGGTTACAATTACATGTCGCTGTCACCAACCCCCGGGTACTATTATGGTGGTGCTATGTGTGTCGCATTTTGTGGTGGAGACGGATACGAACGAACAGGTATTTACTATCAGATTGATGGTTCTGCACCTAACAGAGTAGTAACTTTCCAATGGGAAAATTACAGTAATTATTATGGTCAGTCTTCATTTTTGCAGAAGGCACAAATAAAACTGTACGAAACATCAAATAAAATCGAAATAATTTACGGACCAACTACAGGTTCCGTTTATAGTTATACGAGTTGGGTTTACTTTGCAGGAAGAAGAATATCCTCATACGGACCTGCCTGGAATATTGACCCACGTACAGGTGGTTCAGTTTATGTTAGGGGGTATCCATACTATGAATCCGGCTACACAACAAGATTTATAGATGCCGCGGATTATGGTACCAGTATTCATCAAGGTAAAATGTACATCTATGGAAAAGCAGACCCGGAACTTATCGGACAAGTTCCTGAAGGAGGAGAAATTTTCAGGGTAGGCATGCAATACGGTGGTACTGACCCGACAGAACATCCGGCAGTATTTGTTAAAAGAGAATCCGGGATGCCGACAGTTTTACTAAATTACCGGATTTACGGTCCGGGTAATATCGGAGATGCAGGCAATAAGGTTATATACAGGGCAAAAGACCCTGTCTCTGCTTCTTTCGATGTTGACCCCGGTAACATAATCGGAGACCCTGCAAGATACAATTTCACAGCAGGAACAGGTGTTTGTTTTGGTACAGGCGGTATTCTCGACTTGCAAACCAATGCCGGAAATTTTGAACCCGGTGAATATACTGTCGAATCCAATATGATAATTGATGAAGTTGGCGATGTAACTATTCCAAACGCTAAGTTCAATATAGCTTTGGCTTGGGATGCTGCAATAACCAAAATTACCAAACCAAGACCGAAATATGAGAAAAAATACCCATTAGCTTCCACTGATTTAATTGTCAGGGTAACAAATCTTGGTTTGAACGAAATTACGCATTTTGAAGTTACACTTGAAGTATATGATGCCGCCGGCAATCAGATTGGAAACACAAGAACATCGGAATGGGAACATCCTGAAACTCCAATAACTTCAGGCGGATTTGTCGAAGTTAACATGATGCCAACCTTTTTGCCGACAGCTACAGGTGATTATTATCTTGTGGCAGTAGTCGAATTACTCGACGCAACTGATATGTTATCATCAGATAACATTTGGCCCCGTTCGGGTGATGAAAGATATTGGTTCTCTTTTGCAAAAGAGATAGATGTCCGTGCTTTGGATATAATTTATCCGGTATCAGGAGATGAAGTAATTGTAGGAAGGCCTATTAATCCTATAGCAAGATTTACAAATCAAGGTGTTAACGACCTGGATTTTGACACTATATTTTATGTGATTTCTTATGTACCGACAGGACAGGTTGTTTTCAGGGATACTGTAATCAATTATGTAATGTCGGCAGGTGCCGGATATGACACTACTGACATTAGAACAGTTAAGAAATTTGTTCCGGCAAATCTTGGCGAGTATCAGTTATGTGCTACATTTTATTCACCTTGGGACAATAATCCTTTATCATTAAGAAAAGTTTGCGAGTATTTCTCTGTTGAAGCAGGAATGCTTGGAACATATACAATAGGTTCGGGAACCGGCACAAGGCATTTCGCAACCATCCAGGATGCAGTTGATGCACTATATAAATACGGAGCGGCAGGAAATATTGTATTTGAATTGAAAGATAGAGGACCCTATATGATAGGCGATATTAATTCACCTGACAGGCCTGCTCTTGATTTATCTTCTTATATTCATGGAATGGGACCAAATGCTACCGTTACTTTCAAGCCCTCAGCCGACAGAGCTGTCGAAAGAGCAGGTAACAATAGTGGAGTAACGATACATGTAAATTCGGGAAGCGGCATGGGAATATTGTTAGGTCAAAATACTGACCCCTTGAATCCCTTTGCCATTGCTTCGAGTGCATATCCTTCACAAAAAAACATGTACTCCAAACCAAACGGATATTTCATTTTCGATGGCGGACAAAACAAATCAATTAGATTTATTATGAAAACGCCAACCGATGAAAATAAATACACACACAATGTATTTTACTTCAGGGAAGGTTCTGCCAATAATCAAATTAAAAACTGTATCTTTGAAAACGATTATAAAAACAGCTTGGGAGCAGCATTGATACCCCATGTATTTTTACCACATGTAAGAACGACAGGTTCCTTGGTAGAATATATGCCTGATAGTTATCATAGCAATACCGGTTTTAGTGCCGCTATTGTTATGCTAAGCCGTGCTCCAAAGGATAAATCCGGTTCCAATACATTGTACAATCTGGATACCTTATCATCAAACAACAACACAATCAGCGGCAATGAAATTAGCGGTTTCGGTTATGGTATAGTTGATTTGGGAGCAGGTGCATTGATGAAAATCGGACAAAATGCATGGACTAAGTATTACAACAATAATAATGTAATTAGCAATAATATCATTAAGAATGTCAGTCGTGCAGGTATATTCTTAGGATACACATTAAATGAAAAAGTATCCGGAAACAGGATATACAACGTAACCGGTATTGGTGTCAATACATACCTTGAAATGGGACAACCCGTTGTATACGATGCAGCTGGCATATTAGCCGGAGGCGATACATACGGAACATGGAAAGGATTCAACAACATGGAGTTAACAATAACCGGAAACGAAATAAGCAACGTAACTTCCGATTATGTAGCTTATGGAATCAAGGTGGAGCAGAATCGTACGGAATATCCCAAGACACCTGAATATACGGTATTCCCCGATGGAGATGAAAACACACGTATAATAAACAATATCGTTTGGGGAGTTAACGCAGCTTATGATGTCCATAGGGTAGGTATTAGAGTATTTACCGAGAGAAACAGTATGGACCCATCCGATTTCTTGGTAGCAAAGCTACCCGGATACTTCACAAACGGCGACAAGATATTGAGCAACACGGTAATAATGCCTGATGACGAAGGTAA
>JAZDIP010000012.1:0-66288 GCA_043804925.1 bacterium
TAGTTAACGGTGAAAAAGACAGATTTTGAAATTTATGATGTGAAAAAAATAAAAAATAGAAACAGAAAAGCATATTCAAAATTTCGAAAAATAAAAACTAATTTTTTCATTAGCTTTTTGAAGTTAAATGCTGCTGCAGAAAGCATTAAATTTATACTATCACCAATAGTTCCTTTTAGGTAATTTCTTCCTAATCTGTGTCCTCTCTTCAAGTGGCTTATTATTGCTTCTACCGATGCCCTTCGACGGAACCATAGTCGCCATTTTCGTTTGTTGTAATTCTTCTTTACCCGTTGATGTACTCTGATAATTTCAGTATCCCCTATCATTAGTCTGCCTCGATAACCTTCATCAACTATCGCTCTTGTGGCTTTAATTCCTCTTAGACGTTCTGATTGCTCCAATTGAGATTCAAGAGTGTTACCATCGTAAGGATTACCCTGAAAGTTTAATGCTCCAACGACTATTCCGCTATTCTTTGTTATCAGCACCGATACCTTACTGCCAAATTCATATTTCTTATGCTCTTTGCCTTTTGCTATGCAACTTACCTCTGGTTCATGAAGACTGTAAATCTTGTTTTTACTGTCTCTTTTTTGAGATAGAATTTTATCCATGATTTCCAATTGTTTAGATATCGCTTCCTTGATTTCTTGTGATAATTTCCTGTTTAATTCACGAAATAGCCTTCCTGCTATAGTTTTAATTTTAGCTTTTGCTCTCCTGCCTTGTTTGGCTCTACTCGGTATCCGTGCATAACGAGTCTCAAACCTTAATCGCTTTACTGTGCGTTTATAGCTCTGTCGCCACTCAATACCAAACTCGTGACCAAGTCTCAAACATCTTTGAATTACTTTTAAATAAAGTTTAACATCGGTTGGATACGTAATATTCTTCTCCTGTACACTCGTATCAGGAACCACTTCTAACTCCAAAGCATCTTTGCCATGTAATTTGATTGATTGTTCAAATATCTTTTCTACTCCGGATTCTCCTATTCTACCCCTAAATTTTGGAAGTTCACTATGCTCACAGGGCAAATGCCATTGAAAGTATTGTTCCCCGCTAAAATACTGCCAGTATGGATTTTCTCGCCACCGTTCCAATACTGATTCATCTGATTCATCAAACATTTGTTTTAGAATTAGTAGCGAGACCATGGCTCTAATTGGTATTGCCGGACGACCAAAATCTTTGTTATAAAATCGCTCAAACTCTTTTTCAAGTTCTTCCCATTGAATCTGATGTGATAAAAGAATTAATGGATGCTTGTGGTCTATTAGATTTTCCAATCTTGTTTTAAATAAGTCTTCCTGATCCTTTTGAGTGTCCTGTTTTAACATAATTATACCATACAAATATTGCAAGAATTTTATACAAAATTACGAAAACCTTGCAATTTTATCAAGTATAATTTATCCACAACTTATTACCATTGCTGATACTTACGGACTTTTTCACCGTTAACCAATTAATTTTGTTAGTCTTGATTTAACAATAGTTCTAATTTGATGACATAAAATTATTGATTCGTGATTTAATCCAAAACGATTTGCTGAAATAAGAACTTCATTTGGATAGATATTACGTTTTGGTTTTCTTGATGTTATGGGCAGTACATTCAGAACGGGTAATATTTGATTAATTTGTTCATCGCTTATGACCAAAACAGGTCTGGTTCTTCCCTGTTCTGAACCAACAACAGGGTCAAGATTTACCAAGAAAATTCCCCAGCGATAATTTGTGATTATTCCCATACTTTAGAATCTTCTGTTTTAAAGTCTTCAGACAAACTTTTAATGTCTTCTAAGAAAATATTAGAAATGATAATATTTTTAAGTAAATCAATCTTCGATTGATAGGAATTTTCATCATTATTATAAATCAAAATAACATCAACATCCTGATTAATCGGTACGGAGTCCGGTATTTTAAGTTTAATTATCCTGTTAGCAGGCGTTCTTATTCTGCTTTTTACCGTATTCATATTTTTTCTCTTTCATTAATTAATAAATTGAAAAATAATCAAATATTTAATAAACACAAAGAAAAATGATTATTTAAAAAATTTCCTGTATATAATAAAAAAAAACCAAGACAATTTGTTTTGTGTTTTTTGAATTTTTTAACCATATTAATAGACTTATTTGAATCTTAAGAATACTTCAACTTCTCTTTTGACAACAGATAACCGACTATTCCTTTTCTAAACATTTCTACCTCAAAATCACTACCGGCGATGTAAATATTCCATCATTAGATTGAATCTGAAGATAATACATTCCTGTACTTAACTTATCATTCTTGTATTTGAAATAATGGATACCTTTTGACAATACTTTTGCATTGACAATTGCATCAAGCTCAAATCCATAATCATTAAATAATTTTATACATATTTTTTGTGATTCATCAAGATTGATTTCTATTGTTGTTTCATCCGAAAATGGATTGGGATAATTTGTTGCTTTTATTTTTGAATTAGCAGGTAAAACTTCCTGACTATCAACTAAAGTGGAGTTTCTCCTTCCTGGTGTGCCATTACTTTCAATCGAACTTCTCCAGTTTTCAGCAAGTTCATTGTCATAATCCGTATTTATCAATTCAATTGAATTACCCGTACCGTCAGAGTTTGTGGGCCATGGCTTCCGGTAATCATAATCAACGTTATCTATTAATCTTTCATCTTTGTCAAATAGACGCACCATATCGTCTTCAGCAAAACCAAAATCAAAATTACCAATACGTTCATTTATTGAAAAATGATATATTGAGAATTTGGATGTATCGCGGCAAAGAATAAGATAATTCTCCTTTGTTAGTATTGTGTTTTCCGGAATTGTAAAAATATGAGAATCATTGTCATCTTTTAAAGTCCAGCCGGAAATATCAATATCATTTCCTGCATTGTAAAGTTCAATCCAATCTTCAGTATCCACATTATTGTCATTATTGTACATTATTTCGTTAATAACAATGTTGGTATCAACATCTTCTTCTTTGCTGAAATAAGCCGTTATGGTAAAGATATCAGGAAAGTTTATTGTTATAGTATCATTTTTATATTGAGTATCAGACCAGTTGGAGAACTTATATCCTTTGTTTGGCAATGCCTGAATCTTCACAGGCACATCCTGAAAATATTTACCGTGCCAAGGATATTGAGAAGGAATAATTGTGCTTATTTGTATTTTTCCTGAGCCAGTTGGCTGAACGTCGAGAGTAACACTTGAAGTGTCTTTAAGATTGAAGTAAGTTAAATAATGTGTCGGAAAATATTTATGCCTGCGAGTCAAATAATCACGCATAACGTCAATTTCATCTTCCCAGTTCATTGCGGAACTGTCATATCTTGCATGCTGGCGTGGAATTTCAGGTCTGAGAATATCGGCTAAGCTATCGAGAATGTCGAGCATGTTATTGGGTAAAAACAAAGTGCTTTCCATGTCGGCTGTCCTGTTGATAAACTCAATTTTAAACCGTTCATTTTCCAGTAATTTCGGGAAAAATCTCGAAAATATTTCTTTGCCGTCGGTTGCAAACGGCACCATATCCAACTGTGGAAAACTTGCTATTCCACAGGTGTAGTCCATATCGTTTATTACCCACCTCCATTTGTTGTCAAGAGCCGTTGACTTCCAGTACTTTAGATTTTTCCATGGCCAGTCAATATTTGCAACATACATTTCGAGAATGACATAACTCATTATGTTTGTTATATCAATATTTCTATCAATAAATGCGTAAGCATCGCTGCTTGACATATCGTAATTTATCACACTATCGTACATTATATGATAATCCTTACTTGAACCGTAAAGAAGAACGTCCCAATCTTCCAGCAGGTCAATACTTTCATAGGGTACATCGTATTTCAAATGAATATATGATTCGTCAATTCTTTCCCTGATGTTTTGAATACCATAGAAACTACCATTTATAAACATTAATGAAGGACTAAAAGCCATAGCATCCAAACCGGGCATCCTCTCAGCCACTACTGCGGCAAATCCATCCCTTAACAGTGTACGCCACCATTCTGTACCACCATTACGGAGAATTATTGTTTCGTATTCATCATCACCTGATTTTCCAAAAAAAGGATATTTAAAAACAGTTGTTCCGTATTTACCTCTCGCATAAATCCGGAGTGACTTTTGTGGGAAGGATTTTGAAAGTTGTCCGTGTACTTTTGCACCAGCACCCGCTTCGTATTCCGGAGTTTTATCTTTGCTCCAAAGTTCAAAGCTAATGGGAATTTCTTTTTTATTATATAAATTTTTCTTCACAAATATTCCGTCTTCTTCGTTCCAAAGGTCAAAAGGGTCTGCTGCAAGTGATAAAACCTGTAAGCTTGATGAGTCATTTATAAAATATGTGTTATTGATTATTTCGCTTGACAGGCAATCATACCTGAATGCTCTTGAACGTATTAATGTTGTAGTATCAATTTTTATGGGACTTCCAGTGTATCTTTGAGATTTTTCGTCTGGTTCCGAACCATCGAGTGTAAAATAGATTTCGCCGTTAGGTTCTTTGGAATTTAAAGTTACAAATTGAGTTGATGTGAACCAACCGCCGTCATTTGAAAATTCAGGAGATTTCGCAATATCTAAAAATGAGTTTTGATTATTTTTACCAGGGGTGCTTGGTTCAAAATATTTCAATACTCCTGCTCCATCGGGTTCTAATCCATAAGATACATCTGTCATTAGATTATCATATTTCAACGAATCAAGAATACTACCGGATGCATTCCACAAATAGACAGTTCCTTCATCCCTGTCCAATTTGAAATTAGTGTGAATCTCTTTTGATTTATATTTCTTACCTGGAATTGAGGTATTGAATTCTATTGAATTAAAATCAGCGATATCAATTGTATCACCATTCAATATTATATTCGAAATTGTCAGTTTTGATAATAAATCATTTCTTGAACTGCTCAATGCAATCCCTACATAAGCAGTATTTTCTTCCATTGACATAGATATTGTTGCATCCTTAGTATACCAAAAATATTTCTCATCGAGAATATATCCTGTTATATTATTGCCTTCACGTTTTAATCTTATGGTACAGTTTGGGTAATCTGTTTCCCTGTTATAAAAGTAACTCACAAAAGGATTTTCATTTTCCTGTTCCCTGTAAAAGAATAGAAAACCGGCTTTATCGGGATTTTGACAAAACATGCCGGCATATTTAGAATCGTCGGTCAATTCTTCACGTACCATAAGTGCTGCATAAGTATCAGACTTATAATTCCTGAGAGAATTGAAAGTTATATAAATATCAAAATCTCCCGTAACGGTTAAATATTCATATCTCATACCGTCTGTCGAATTAAATTGAGTGATTCCGTGTCCCGATGCTTCAATCACAAAATTATTGGATGAATTCCTGCTCTCACCTGAAGCAAAAATGACGATAAATTCCCCTGATTGTAAAATAGTGTCAGGTAAAATCCATGCATCTTGAAAATTGTTTTTGTCGAATATTCTATAACCGTTAAGATTTACAGAAGAACTACCCGAATTAAAAATTTCTATCCAGTCAGGTGCATTTTGAAACTCATCGTAACATGACTCGGAATTAGAAGAAACAATTTCATTGATTTTAATTTGTGCATGCAACTCATAGACAAACAGCATGCAAAAAGCTGTAAATACGAAAATTCGATGCTGATACCACATAATCCCAATCCTATTTTTTTTAAACATTTTTTTTTATTGAGCAAATGCACAAAACATGCAAAGTCAAAATATAAATTGACCACACAGGTATGTTTTTTAATCAGATATTTCCTCACTTTTATTAAAAAAAAGTAAGATTATGTCATCAGCTATTTTTATTATTGAACATAACTTTTACAAATTTAAAAAATTATTTATTACAAAACAAAACTTAATTACTCCGATATTCATAGATTTGACATTTCTTTGGAGATAATGGCAGAAAGTCAAAATATTCATTGTTTAGGTATCTTGAGGGAACTGATTATATCTTCCAGTTCAAGTCCAATCCACAATTCCAATGCTCAACAATAGCAGAAAAGTACAAAGATGGAGTGAAGAAATGTAAAAAATGTGTTGTTATGGGCTTAATAATGTGTTATTTTTGTAGTTGTGAAAAAATGAAATTTGAAATATTAATAAAAAAGAGTTATATATATGAAATTATCGGAATTTAAGTACCCTTTGGCAAAAAATTCAATCGCTAAATATCCTGCAGACCCCAAAGATTCATCGAAATTGATGATTCTGAACAAAGAAACAGGTGATACCAAAGATATAAAATTTAAAGATATCCATAAATTATTTGAAAAAGGGGACTGTCTTGTATTGAATGAAACCAAAGTGTTTCCTGCACGATTGTTCGGGAAAAAGGAAAAGACGAATGCAAAAATAGAAGTTATGCTTTTAAGGGAGTTGAAGTCAGAAGATAGAATTTGGGACGTAATAGTCGAACCTGCAAGAAAAGTAAGAATAGGCAATAAAATATATTTTGATGATTATAAATTTTACTGCGAAGTCATTGACAATACGACCTCAAGAGGCAGAACCGTAAGGTTCAGCTATGAAGAGAATCTTTTTGGAATAATCGAAAGAATTGGGCAAATGCCTTTACCTTCATACATTAAGAGAGAACCGACCGAACATGATAAAGAAACATACCAATGTGTTTTTGCCAATCAAAAAAATTTGGCGTCTATCGCTCCACCAACTGCCGGTCTTCATTTTACTGAAGATTTATTGAAGAAAATCGAAAAAAAAGGAGTCAGGATAGCAAAGATTGTATTGAACATTGGTCAGGGTGTTTTTGAGAACATTGAAGTTGAGGACTTAACAAAGCACAGGATGTATTCGGAATATTTCGAAATCTCACGTGAAACTGCCGAAACTATAAACAAATCAATAAAAGTTAAGGGGAAAGTTTTTGCGGCAGGTGCCAGTACCGTAAGAGCTCTGGAAGCTTCGGTGCTGACTTCTTATACTGTAAAACCGAACAGAGGGTGGACCGATAAATTCATTTATCCACCGTATGAATTTAAAATAGTAAATAATTTGATTACTAATTTTCATCCACCTGCTTCACCATCCTTGTTGTTAGCCGCGGCTTTTGCCGGTAAGGAAAATATTTTTAAGGCATATAAAAAAGCCATGAAAAGCGATTACCGCTTTTTGGCTTATGGTGATTCGATGTTAATCGTATAAATAAACAAATTTGTTTTTTGACGGAAGGCATGCTTAGTTTAGTATGCCTTATTTATTTTAAAATGATTTTTGGATTTTAATTATGAAAGAACATAGTGATTTTATTAAAAATTTGGAGAATAACTTTGGAAGTTCCAAATATGAAGATTGGGAGCAAATTGCAAAGCAGTTTTTGAAAGGTAAACCTTTTGAGAAAATAGCTGCCATAAATTATGAAGGAATAAAAGTTGAACCGCTTTTTCCAAAGAATGAGCTTGTTGGTTCGCAAGGAAGGATAAATGAATTTCCCGGGATTCCCAATTATATTCGGGGAATAGATTTCAAAGGATATAAATCCAAACCTTGGTATATTTCTCAACATATTGCGGCAAATAATGCTACAGAGTTCAATGCCAAAGCCAAAATTAACATTGAAAGAGGGCAAACAGCAATTACTGTCAATGCCAGGCAAATTCTGTCATTTGAAGCAACCGGCAATATAATTTCCGGAAACTTCGTACCTGCCGATTTAGAAAGTTTTGTAATTTCCTTTGAAGGAATTGACTTGAAGGAAATTCCAATAAATATTTTTGCAGGCAAGGATTCATTAAAATATTTAGATATTTTAGAACATTATCTTTCTCAAAAACAATTAAAATGGTCTGATGTCGAAGGAGGAATTGACTGTGACCCAATTGCCGAACTTGCAGAAAAAGGGGAACTTCCCACTACAGTAGAGCATTTCTTTGATGAATTTAAACAGTATTTTGAGAATACGAATGGTTCCGATTTTCGTTTAATATCCGTTTGTGGGATGCCTTATCGCGAAGGAGGTGGGAATGTTATACATGAATTGGCATTTACGTTATCAACCGCTGTTTCATACATAAAAATTCTGTTGGAGATGAATTTTAGTATTGATGATATTGCAAAAAAAATACGATTTGTCTTAACAACAGGAAATGATTTCTTTATTGAAATTTCTAAAATCCGGGCTATGAGAATGCTTTGGGCTCTGGTTATTAAGGAGTTTGGCGGAAATGAAATATCTCAAAAATTAAACTTGTATATTAAATCCATAGAGATGAACAAATCAGGATTGGATATTTGGGTAAATCTTTTACGAAATACAACCGAAACTTTATCCTCCATTATTGGTGGATGCAATACTATAGAACTATTTAGTTTTGACGCTTTTCTTCGGCGAGCTGATGATGAAATCAATTCTTTTCAAGATTCAGCTGAAAAATATAAGTTGCCATCGGAGTTTTCAGAAAGAATTTCGAGAAATACTCAAGTAGTACTTTCTGAAGAGTGTAATTTAAAAGAAGTGATTGACCCTTCAGGCGGTTCATATTTCATTGAATATCTAACTAATGAAATTGCTTCAAAAAGCTGGGATTTATTCAGGGAAGTTGAAAAGTTGGGAGGAATGCTTGAAGCATTAAAATCAGGTTTTCCTCAAGATGAAGTTCGTAAAACCAGGGATGATAGAATTAAAAACCTATCAACAAGGAAGGATATTCTTCTTGGTGTAAATAAATATCCGAATATCAATGAAGAGATAACCATGTCAGGACTTCCGTTGCCTGTTTCCAATTCCCAATCCCGGGAAGATAGTGTTCTTTCGGTTACACCCATACTCAAATTCAGGGCTTCTGAAATATTTGAAAATTTGAGGTTAAAATCCATAGAGTTCAAAAATAAAGCAGGTTCTTTACCAAAGGTTTTTATCGTTGCCTATGGTCCATTGAATAAATACAAAGCAAGGGTAGATTTCACAACGGATTTTATGCATGTTGGGGGTATTAAAGCTGAATTCAAGGAGAATTATCAAACATTTGAAGAAGCGGCAAAAGCTTTTTTATATTCATCATTGAATGTCGTTGTTTTATGTTCGTCTGATGATTTATACCCTGAATTTGTTTCACAATTCTCAAGACTTATCAAAAGAGCGAAACCCCTTGCGAAAATATTGTTGGCAGGCAATCCAACTAATTATCTTGAAGAATTTTCAAATGCAGGTGTTGATGAATTTATACATGTGAAAGCTGATATAATCAAAATCTTATCTGAATTATATGATTCTATCTATATATGACAATTAATGAAGAAATAAGAACCAAACAAAATTCAATAATGCTTGGCATTTTATTTCTTATTGCATTGCTTTACATAATTGATACAGGTCCGGACGATATTCAGCCTTGGGACGAAGCTATGTATATTGTCAGGGTAAAAAGTATTGTCAACTTTGGGGATTGGCTCGACCAAACAAATCACTCGGTAGGAGGATTGTATTCTGCTTCGCATCCCCCGCTTTTTATTTGGCTGACTGCTGTCAGCTTATCTGTTTTTGGTGAAAATCATTTTTCATTACGTTTGTTTTCTGTTTTATTTAGTATAGGAATTCTATTTTTATTATTCTTCTTTTTCAAAGATAAAAGGATTGGTTTAATTGGAACGCTTATAACAGCAAGCATACCTGTCTATTATTTTTATAGCCATCAGGCACAATTGGATATCCCGGTAACATTTTT
Source organism: bacterium (assembly GCA_043804925.1). Taxonomy (GTDB): domain Bacteria; phylum Bacteroidota; class Ignavibacteria; order Kapaibacteriales; family UBA2268; genus ChocPot-Mid. The sequence goes on from JAZDIP010000012.1 coordinate 9,734, forward strand.
CATGTTGCTGTCAATATTCCTTTTTAAAAAACATGAAGAGGAAAAAAATAAAAAAATATTGCTGTTTTCGGGAATTGCCTGGGGTCTGGCAATGATGACCAAAATTGCCGTTGGATTGATTATACCAATATCAATTGTCATATACAGTATTATTTTAATTCAACAAAAAAATAAAAAATTTCAAGAGGTATTTCAAGAACTTGGGATTTTTATCTTAACCGGTGCGATTATCTTCCTGCCTTGGCATATATATATGTGCATGACTAATGAAAATTTTTTAAGCTATTTTTTAAATTATCATATTCTTCAAAGAATCACAACCGGAGTTGAAAACAATGTAAAATCATTAGGATTTTTTTATTACGTAAATCAATCTTTTGTTTTCTTTTCAGGTGCAATTCTATTTATTTATTTTACATTTAAAACCGGACTAAAAGATAGAGCCAACCTTCTGTTGTATTCGGTCATATTTGTTGCTTTTGTAATTATAAGTTTTTCATCAACCAAGCTGCAATCCTATTTTATAATGTTAATCCCATTTTTATCTTTAATTATTGCCCAAGGATTGTTTGCAGGGCGGAATGAAAGAAAAGGAAAATATATCCTTGCAATACTTTCAGTCTTTTTAGCTGTTTGGTCATTTTCTCAAGATTTTAGAAACGGCATCAAATTGTTGATTACAAACTTTGAAGTAACAAATATCGTATTATGGTATTCCATTTCGGGTATTATATTAATTTTAATTTTTACAATCCTAACTAAAAAGTATGGCTTGAAACAAGTAATTATATTAATTCTCTTATTATTGATTTTTACAGGATTCTATAACAAAAGAGAGCCATATTACAGTAGTAATATCGAAAAAATTTCAAATAGCTTTTTTGAAGATGATGCCCGAAATTTAGTATATGTTGATTTTCGGGCTATGTCTTACACGTATAATCCACAAATAACATATTATTTCAGGGGAGTTGATTTAGGATGGATAAAAAATAAAAATTTCCAATTGATTGAAGTGGACTTATTAGAAAAGCATTCGAAAATAGAAGGGTATTCTAACTCCAATATTAATATCAAAAAACCTGGCTTAGGCAAGCTCTGCATAAAGGGAGAAATTATAAAAGAAGATTCTTATGTTATAGTAACAAGTTTTTTGATTGGCGAAATAAGAAAAATTGATTGTTTCAGCAAAAAATTATCCGATAAAAATCTTATTGGTAAAGATTCCTCTTACTATTATTATAAGATACAAAATATAAAATAGAATAGACAGCATTTACTACCTAAGAAAATTTCACGTTTCCGCATTTTATATTTATTAATTATTTTTATATAAGTTATTACAAACAGATATTATTTACTTAGCTTTTCCAACATCTCAAAAACTTGCTTAACATAATCAGCAGGATTATCCAATTTACCTTCGATTAAAACAGAACTATTGTATAGCAGCTCGACTGATTTTGATAAAATCTCATCATCTTTATTTTGTTCGTATAAATTATTAAGGTTTTTTATTAGTGGATGCGAAATATTGACTTCAAGTATTTTCTTTGACTTTGTGAAATCTTTATCGAAATACTGCATCATTTTTTCCATTTGAGGGTCAAGAGCAGCAGCACCGCTAACCAGAGATACCGGTGATTCCACAAGCCGCTTAGATTCAAAAACATCTTCAACCTTATCACCCAATTTATTTTTGATAAACTCTATCAAGGATTTGGTTTGCTCCACGCTCAAAGCATCTTTTTTACTTTCTTCATCTTTAGAAATGTCAATATCAGCTTTGTCTATCGACTTTATGTTTTTCCCATCGTAAGTGTGAATGTACGGGAAGGAGAAAACATCAACCGGGTCATACAGAAAGATAACTTCAATTCCTTTCTTATTAAAATATTCAAGATTAGGATTCTTTTCAATTAATTCTCTGCTGTCCCCCATCAAATAATAAATTTCTTTTTGGTCGGATTGCATTGTTGCTACATATTCTTTCAAAGATTTCAGCTTGCCTTTTTCAAGAGCAGAAGTTTCGTAGCGGGCTAATTCGATAATTTTATCTTTATTTGTAAAGTCGGTATTGATTCCGGTTTTAAAAAGCGAACTCCATGTCTTATGAAATTTCTCATACTTTTCCTTGTCATTATTTGCCCAATCTTCAAGCAATCCTAAAACTTTGCTTGTGATTACATTCCTTATTTTAGTTACAATTGGGTTTGATTGAGTAACCTCACGAGAAACATTCAAAGGCAAATCTTCAGTATCCACAACGCCCTTCAAAAACCTGAGATAATCAGGTAAAAGTTCGAGGCAATCATCCTGGATGAAAATCCTCTTGGAATAAAGTTGTAAAGATTTATTCATCATGTCGGAAAATATTGTAGGAGCTGCCGTTTGAGGAATAAATACCATCGCTTTGAAATTCACATTTCCTTCAATTGAAAAATGCAAATGCCCAAGTGCATCTTGATAATCATTCGAAATATATTTATAAAATTCGTTGAGCTCTTCTTCCTTGATTTCGTTCTTTTTCCTTTGCCAAATTGGTTTTACTTTGTTTACTTCCTCACCATTCACATAAATAGGGAAATCAACAAAATTGGAATATTTGTGTAATATGGATTTGATTGTCTCTGCATCTGCAAAATGTTTGTACTCCTCTTTAAATGTGAAGTAAATTTTTGTTCCTCTTGTTTCCTTGTCGCAATCTTCAATTGTAAACTTTTCCTCACCTTTAGAAATCCATTTATACGCTTTTGAATCGGTATCGGCAAACAATGTTTCAAGTGTTATCTCATCGGTTACCATAAAAGCGGAGTAAAAACCAACGCCAAACTGACCAATCAACTCCCCATTCAATTTTCCCTCACCTTTCTCCCTTTCCCCTTCACCTTTCTCCCTTTTCCCTTCTCCCTTTTCCCTTTTCCCTTCATCCTGAGCTTGTCGAAGGGCTTCTGCCGTCTGCATTTTCTGCAAAAACTCCAATGTACCGGAACTTGCAACGGTACCGATTTTATTAATTAAATCATCCTTGGTCATACCTAATCCGCTGTCTTCAATCGAAAATGTATTTTTATCCTTATCAACTTCGATTTTAATTGTTAGTTCAGCTTCAGGATTATTAATATTATTATCAGTCAGTCTTCTGAACCGTATTTTATTTAATGCATCAGATGAATTTGAAATAAGTTCTCTGAGGAAAATTTCGGGATTAGTATATAAAGAATGAACAATTAAATTAAGCAATTGTTTCATTTCCGCCTTAAATTCAAACTCATTATTCTTTAAATCCATAGTTATAGCAAAATTTGTTTAACAAATAAATTTCAACCGTGAAATTTTGACGAAGATTAAATCAAATTATTGAATTAACGTTGGGAGGTTTTCCGTTATCCCTTTTCTCTTCACTTTTATTTTTTAACTGGAACAACCTATCATCTATCTTAGTGAACCTAAGTGTCCATAGTGTCGTAGTAACCAATTTTAATTTTAATCCAAATTATTCATTATATAAAAGAAATATTTTAAAAAATTTCATGAGGCCTGTGCTACATTCATTGCGAATGCAGTGAAGCAATCCCCTTGATACTAAGTATTGCTTCGTCGTTGCACTCCTCGTGATGACGGCTTCAGTCTTGCATCATGTCAATCTTATTATTTTTATTGAATAATTTGGGTTTAAATAATAAAATCACAATAAACAATTAATATATTGTTCATTAGTCTATATATTTCTTTAAAATTGTAATAGATAAAAAATAGGTATAAAATTATGTCATTGCTAAAGATACGAAATATCGGCATTGCCGCACATATAGATGCAGGTAAAACAACTGTAACAGAACGAATGTTGTTTTTTACCGGTGTTACAAGAAAAATGGGTGAAGTCCACGACGGGGAAGCTACGATGGATTTCATGAAGCAGGAACAGGAACGCGGAATCACAATTGCTTCTGCGGCGATATCTTGTGAGTGGAATAACCATATCGTTAACATTATTGATACTCCGGGACATGTTGATTTTACGGTTGAAGTCGAAAGAAGTTTGAGAGTCATCGATGGGATGGTAGCAGTATTTTGCGGCGTTGCCGGAGTTCAGCCACAGAGCGAAACAGTTTGGAATCAAGCCGACAGATATAAAGTACCGAGAATTGCTTTTATCAATAAAATGGATAGAACGGGAGCAGATTTTGAAGAAGCAGTTGCTTCAATTGATAAATATTTGGATGCTAATCCCGTTCCATTTCAAATTCCTTATGGAAGTGAAGAAAATTTTAAAGGATGTATTGATTTAATCAAGATGAAAGCTTATTCTTTTACTGAGAACGAAAGAATAGAAACCGATATTCCCGATGACCATAAAGAAAAAGCAATATCAGCAAGAACTACCCTCATTGAAAAACTTGCTGACTTCAATGATGAGATAATGGAATTGTACATCAATGAAAAGGATGTTTCAGAAGATTTGCTGAAAAAAGCCGGAAGAGATGCTACTGTTAAATTATTAATTACTCCTGTTTTCTGTGGCTCGGCATACAAAAACAAAGGTATAAGGTTATTATTGGACGGAGTTGTTGATTACCTGCCTTCTCCTATTGATAAAGGTTCAATTATAGGAACCGATGTTAACAATCCTGAAAAGACTCATCTCAGGGCACCTTCATCAAAAGAGCCATTTTCAGCTTTGGCGTTTAAATTAATCCATGACCCTTTTGTCGGGCAACAAACATTTATCAGAATATATTCAGGTAAACTCACCGGTGGTATGAAAGTTTTCAATTCTACAAAAATTGCTTACGAAAGAATCGGTAGGATTTTGAGAATACATGCAAAAGAACGAAGTGAACTAATTGAAGCCGGACCCGGTGATATAGTTGCTTTGATTGGTATGAAATTTACTAAAACAGGGGATACTCTTTGCGATGAAAATTACCCATTACATCTTGAAAATATTTTCATTCCGCCAACCGTAATCGAAATGAGTGTTAAAGCACCTAACAAGAATGAAGAGAAAAAACTTGGTGAATCATTAAATAAATTGGCAATGGAAGACCCTTCATTCAATATGCGTTTTGATGAGGAGACAAATGAAACTATCATTTCGGGAATGGGAGAATTGCATCTGGAGATTATTATTGACCGTCTGAAAGTAGAATTCGGGGTAGATGCTATCGTTGGAGAGCCAACTATTGCATATCGCGAGACTTTAACTATGGAAATCAAGGAAGGATTCAAATTCGTTAAACAATCCGGTGGAAAGGGTCAGTTTGCTGAAACCGTGATGAGGATAGAACCCAATCCCGGAAAAGGATTTGAATTTATTGACCAGATAAAAGGCGGTGCTATCCCAATGGAATATATCCCATCGGTTAAAAAAGGTATCGAACAAACTTTGCAAAGAGGAATATTGGCAGATTCACCTATTGTTGATGTAAAAGTCGTTCTGATAGACGGTAGTTTTCATGCCGTTGATTCATCCGACAGGGCATTTCAAACATGTGCATCAATGTGCTTTAAGCAGGGATTTTTGAAAGCAAAACCAATTTTGCTCGAGCCGATGATGAAAATAGAAGTTAATACTCCTGATGACTACATAGGAGCAGTTACCGGTGATTTGAACAAGCGAAGAGGCAGAATCGAATCAATGCGAAGGCACCGTAAAGGTTCCCAGAAACTGAACGGCTTTGTTCCTTTAAAAGAAATGTTCGGTTACGCAACTACATTAAGAAGCTTGTCGAGTGGCAGGGCTAGCTACTCTATGGAATTTTCACACTATTATCCTTTGAGCAAGGATATGCAAGAGAAAGTTTTAAAGGAACATCAGGAAAAGAAAAAGCAAAAATCGTAAATATTAATTGTCAGGAATCCGGTCTTTAAATCTTTTTTTATGGTTTTTGTATTAAGCAATGATTTTTCATAATTTAACATAAGTTAAATTGAGGGAAATATGAAAGATTTTTTTTTTACATTAGCACCTGAGCGAATACAGTATGAAATCGCGGTTGGGGCGAACGGCCATTCGCCCTTACGGAATACCGATATTCAAATTTATAATGTTTATGGTGAAAAAATTGCTGTAGGAGTACATTGCAATGTGCCCCTACGGATTGATGTTTCTACTTTTCCTGTTGGTATTTATTTCCTCCGCATCGGCAATGAAATTCAAAATTTTGTGGTGATGAGATAATTATTACATTACATCTTCCTGATTTTCTCATAAAACAAAGAACCTGATTTTCCGTTTATTTATTATTATATTGATTGAAAATAAATTTATTAATTTTTTAATGGAGATATATTATGATAAAAAAATCAGTTGAAAAAGCATTGAACGAACAAATAACAAGAGAAATGTACTCATCTTTGCTTTATTTGTCAATGGCAGGATATTTTACAAGCAAGAACCTTTCTGGTTTTGCCAACTGGATGTTTATTCAGGCAAAAGAAGAAATGGACCATGCAATGAAGTTTTTTAATTTCGTTTTAGACCGTGGCGGTGAAACAAAAATCGGGGCTATGGAAGCTCCCAAAGCAAGCTGGAAAAATCCTTTGGAAGCATTTGAAGCTGCCTACAAACATGAACAGTACATCACTGCAAGCGTAAACAATCTTGCAGATATTGCTATTAAAGAGAAAGACCATGCAACAAATAATCTGGTTCAATGGTTTATTAATGAGCAGGTAGAAGAAGAAGCCAATGTTGACGAAATCGTCAATAAGTTGAAAATGATGGAAGGTTTCCCGGGCGGTTTGATTATGATGGATTCGGAACTCAAGACGAGAGTCTATACTCCGCCACCGGTTGTTTAATTAGTAATTACTAATTGATAATTTTAAAACGAAAATTAAATTATTAAAACCTGCGATTTATGTCACAGGTTTTTTTATATCATACAAATCTATTTTTTAAAGAAATCTATTGTTTTACTTAATCCCTCAATTAATTCAATTTCAGGTTTCCACCCAAATTTCTTTTGAATTTTTTCATAAGAAATGACCGACCTTTTCTGCTCGCCAAGTTTTGCTTCACCATGATATTCTGTAAAATTGGAATCCAGAATTTCATTCAGCTTTTTGAAAATGAAGTTTACGTCGTATTCAATGGAAGTACCCAAATTGAATATGCCCGATACATCATTATTCAGTGCAATAAGATTACCATTGACAATATCGCTTACATATACATAATCCCTTGTGTTTTTCCCATCGCCATTGATAACCGGCTGTTCCCCGTTTAGCATTTTATTGATAAAAATTGCAATAACTCCGGCTTCCCCAAAAGGATTTTGACGAGGTCCATAGACGTTTGCATATCTCAAAATCACATGGTCAATACCGTATATTTCTTTGTAGTAAAAAAGATATTTTTCGTTTACAAGCTTCGCGATACCATAAGGAGAGCAAGGACGTAATGGATGTTCTTCGTCTGCCGGGAAATAATCCTGCTCTCCGTATATTGCACCGCCGGTCGAAGAAAAAATGATTTTTTTTACTCCATTATTCTTGCATGCTTCGTAAAGATTCAAACTTCCAAGAATATTCGTCTTGGCATCTAATTTCGGGTCACGGACGGAGATACGAACATCAATTTGTGCCGCCTGATGATTAACTATGTCAAACTTTTCTTCTTCAAATATCTTGTCGAGCTTATCACTGTTAATGTCAATCTCGATAAATTCTGCCTTTGGATTAATATTTTCAATCCTTCCGGTTGATAAATTATCAATAATCACGACTTCGTGCCCCTGCTCTAAATAGGCATCCGCAATATGCGAACCAATAAATCCGGCTCCTCCGGTTAGTGCAATTTTCATATTCTTTATTTCATTATTTATTATTATAATTTTCAAAACTAAAGATTTTTTCCGAAAGAATGCATATTTTTGCACTTTAGTTTAATAAGTTTAATAAGATGGTTGAATGGAGTATAAGGAAATATCAAAGGAACAGATAAAAAAGATTAAATCTTTGCACAAAAAAAAAGGCAGGGATGAGTATGGTTTATTTATTGCAGAGGGTTATAAAATTTGCTCTGAAATTCCTAATTCTCTTTATCATCCACAATTCATTGTACTCCCCGGAAATGCGGAGCAAAAATCAAACGAATTAGCAGAAGATATTGCACAAAAATATAATATTCAAATATTTAAAACTCAACGAAAGGTTTTCGATTCTTTGTGTGATACGGAATCCCCACAAGATATATTGACAATAATCAAATTACAAAACAATAAACCAAATCTTAATAAGTCTTTTATAGCTCTTGACAAAGTGTCAGACCCGGGTAATGTCGGTACGATAATAAGAACAGCCGAATGGTTCGGTTTCGGGCAGATTATTTTAAATGAAGGATGTTCAGATATTTATAATCCAAAAACAGTTCGTTCTTCCATGGGTGCCGTTCTAAAAGTGTATTGTTTAAATACAGATGACTTAAAAAAATATATTAAAAATAATTTTCCAAAGCATTTGATTTTAGGCACTTTTCTTGATGGAGAGAAATATGTTTCTGAGATTGAATGTCGAGATAAAATCGGTATTATTTTTGGTAACGAATCAACCGGAATTTCTGATGAACTTATTCCAATTATTAATGAAAAAGTTAAGATTCGGGGTTCGGGGGAAATTGATTCATTGAACGTGTCGGTTGCGGCAGGAATTGTTATGTATGAACTATCTGTAAAAAAATGAAAGATTTATTAAATATTTTTATTAAATTTGAAGAATTTACTATTAAGTCGTTTGTAAAATTATTAAGAAATAAAGTATGGACTCAATATTAGCCCTGATTATTATAGTAGTTTTGAGTTACATCGCAGGAGCAATCCCCAGCGCTGTAATTATAAGTAAACTGTTTTATGGTTTTGATATTCGCGAAAAAGGGAGTGGGAATATGGGAAGCACAAATGCTTTTCGTGTTTTGGGTTGGAAATGGGGAGTTGTCGTACAAATTGCAGATGTTTTAAAGGGTTTATTTGCGGTTCTCGTTATTGCCAGATTATTTGATGTAAACTATAACTTCGGTTCATCGTATTTTGAAAATCAAACAATTATTATGATTATAGCCGGTATAAGTTCAGTTATTGGACACATATATTCTTTTTTTGTAGGTTTTAAAGGAGGCAAAGGAATAAGCACAACAGCAGGAATGCTTCTTGGCGTTGCTCCGATTGAAGTAGGCATTGCACTTGGAATTTTTCTTATAGCTGTTACACTTTCCGGTTATATATCGTTGGGTTCAATTTTAGCCGCATTGTCCTTGCCATCATCCTTATTATTTAGGTATAATATTTTCGGAGTAAATATTCCGGGTTATCATATATTGATTTATTTCATATCTGCTCTTGCTTTGCTTTTAGTTTTTGCACATCGTTCAAATATTAAAAGACTTCTTAAAGGCACTGAAAACAGGTTCAATAAACTTCATCTGATAAAACTAAAACAACCTAAATAGGAGTTTAATGTTTTGAAAGTTTTGTGAGTTTGTGAGTTTTTAGTTCAAATAGGTTTATGCTAGTTATATGGTTGGTTTTTAAAAAAAATTGTGTGGATTAAAAAATTGTTCGGACATTTAAAAATAGCAATAATCGGTGCCGGTGGATGGGGAACATCGGTAGCAAAGGTATTGACTGAAAACAACCACAAGGTTATTATCTGGACTCACGAAACAGACGTCGTCGATGAATTGAACAAATCGTTCACAAACTCAAAATATCTGCCTGAGGTTCAGCTTGATTCAAATGTAAAGGCAACAAATGACCCAAACGATATAAAAAGATGTGATTTTTACGTCTTGGCTGTACCTACTCAATATATTAGACCGGTTTTCAATCAGTACAAATTTCCTGTTAAAGATAAAATCCTTGTTAACCTTTCCAAAGGTATCGAGAAAAACACCTTGATGAGGGTTTCTCAAATTCTTTTTGATGTTGCCGGAATAAACGGAAATCAATACGTTGTGTTAACCGGACCGAGCCATGCTGAAGAAGTTTCACGCAAAACACCAACAACAGTAGTTGCGGCATCAGACATTATTGAAAATGCAAGATTAATACAGGATATTTTTTCTAATGCATACTTTAGGGTTTATACTTCGGATGATGTAGTCGGTTGTGAAATGGGAGGTGCTTTAAAAAATGTAATAGCAATAGCGGCTGGTATTATTGATGGTCTGGGTATTGGCGATAATACGAAAGCGGCACTTCTTACGAGAGGTTTGGCAGGTATGACTCGGCTTGGGGTAACACTCGGAGCTAATCCAATCACTTTTTCGGGACTTTCCGGACTTGGTGATTTAATTGTAACCTGTAACAGTAAACATAGCCGTAACCGGTATGTCGGTGAGCAAATTGGGAAAGGGAAATTATTAAAAGATATTTTAACAGAGATGAAAATGGTTGCCGAGGGAGTTGAAACAACAATGTCGGCTTTTCAACTAAGTGAAAAACATCACGTAGAATTGCCAATTACTGCCCAAGTCTATAAGATTTTATTTGAAGATGTTAATCCGCTGAATGCTATGGCAAACCTTATGACAAGAGAAACGAAGCACGAGTGGTGGTGGTGATATTGAAAACAGAAAACAGAAAATTAGAAATTAGAAAAAGAAGTCAGAAAGCAGAAAAGGTTCGGCAATATCTTGTCCCTTGAAAAAAATTCATTTACGACAAATAGCTTTGTAACCTTTTTTTTGTTTGAAGTGTCTGTAATTATAAAGGAATAAATCAAAATTATGTTCTTTGAAATATTTTAAATAATTATTGGATTTTTGACTAAAAATTAATAAAATTTTCTTAGTTTTGAAAACTTTAGCATGACTATCATATAGAAAAAAGGATTTTTAATAATAAAATAAGGATAATATTATGTCTCAGATAAAAGTTGAGGAGCAAATTGGCGGAACTATCGTCCACTTGAAAGGTCAATTTATTGGTGGTGATGAGACAGAAGAGCTGAAAAATTTAGTTATTAAATTATCAGGGGAAAAAAAGAGCAAACTAATAATTTCGCTTGAAAAAGTTACTTATTTGAACTCAACTGCTTTAGGAGTACTGATATCTGCCCATGCCAGTTTTGCTAAAAGAGGAGGTAAAATATTGCTCTGTTGTCTGAGTAAGTCTATCGAAAATATCTTTATGATAACGAAATTGACTTTGGTTTTCGAGATTACGGAAACTCTTGAAGAAGCAATAAAGCTAATGAATAATGAAAAGTGAAAAGTGAATAATTTTAGTCGATAGTCGAAAGTCGTTAGTCGACAGTAAAAACGGATAACAGAAAACGGATAACGGATATCAGAAATATAGATGAAAATAATTTATTAACAGTAAAAATATAATGAGGTAATTTTATGAAGAATTGGTTTAATATGACAGTGATAATCTTATCATTAATAATTGGTATGTGGATTATCTGGTGGATAATCATGGGGAACCCATCCGGATTTGTCAATGGAGAATTAAGAACAGAACCTAAACCCGGTGCAGTTTTGGCAACTATTCATACAGGCGGACCTTTGGTTGGAATATTAATTGCATTGATTATAATTTCAATTACTTTCGTTTTTGAAAGATTATTAACAATCAACAAAGCAAAAGGAAAAGGTAATCCTGCAATTTATATTAAAAATATGATTGAGAAACTCAAAGGCGGAGACTTGGAAAGTGCCTTAACAGAATGTGACAATCAAAGAGGCAGTGTAGCAAACGTTATGAGGGCGGCAATATCGAGATTCAAGGAAATTGAAAACGACCCTGCTTTTACCGCTGAAAAGAAGATTACTGAAACTCAAAGAGCAATTGACGAAGCTATGAACCTCGAAACTCCTTTACTCGAGAAGAATCTTGTAATTCTTTCGACTGTGGCTTCCATCGCAACCATGGTCGGTTTGTTGGGAACGACTATCGGTATGATAAGGGCATTTCAGGCATTGGCATTAAGCGGTACGGTTTCGGCAACACAGTTGTCAATCGGTATTTCCGAAGCATTGTACAATACTGCCGGAGGTTTGCTTGGTGCTATTATCTCAATTGTTGCTTTTAACTTCTTTACAACCAAAGTTGACAATTTTGTATATATGATAGATGAAGCTATATTAAACGTAACTCAGATATTTACTTTGAGAACGAAACATTAAAAGCCGACAGTCTTTAGTCGTTAGTCGTTAGCAAAAAGATAGGAAAAGGGAAAAAGGAGAAAGGAAAAGGGAGAAGGGATAATGAAAAATGAATAATGAATAATGAATAATGAGAAATATTAGAATAGTAGAAGAAAAAAGCTAATAGCTAACTACTAACTTTTATTAACTTAAGAAACGGATAACGGATAACAGATAACGGATAACAGATAACGGATAACAAAAATAAAATAGGAGATAAAAGTGCCAAAAGTTAAAAAGAAAAGGATAAGTTTCGTTATCGACATGACACCACTTGTTGATATAACGTTTTTGCTTTTGACTTTCTTCATGTTTACAGCTAAGTTTAAAACGGAAGCCGAGAGTGAACAGAAGTTTTTCATTCAGCGTCCTCAGGTAACTGCCGATACATCGAAATTACCGGAAAGGGACTTGGCTATTGTAAAAGTAGCAATCGAGACCGATTCGGTTACCAATACAACCGATACATCGTTTTATTACGAAGTTGTTAATGAACAAGACCGTGCTGTGGTTTGGGCACAGGTTAAGGATTTTGCTCAAACAGATAAAGCTTTGATGAGAGTTGGTACACTTGACAGCAACAGCTTGAATTTAATGAGCCATTTGGTTAAAAATACCATTCTTACAAATCCGAAAACCCGTTTTGCAATCGATGCCGACAAACGGCTCCAGTACAAATGGATTTGGACTATAATGAATGATGTTATGAGGAAAAACAGGGCAACTGTGTTCAATTTTGTAACGCAGAAAAAGGGAGCGTAATTAATTGTTAATTGTCAATTGTTAATGGTTAATTAAAGGAAAAATATTAAATGAATAATGAAAATATGGATAGGAGATAAATATGGCTGGCGGTAGCGGCGGCATGACATTGCCGGAAAGAGCGAGTAGGGGTAAAACCAGTAAGCGTAAAAAGAAAAAAAGAGTGGGCTTCCATCTGGATATGACACCTTTGGTTGATATTACGTTTTTGTTGCTGACATTTTTTATGTTTACTACAACCATGGCTGCACCTCAGGTTATGGAGATGTCAATTCCTCCTGAATTACTTTTAAATGTGGAGGTTAAGGAAAGTGAACTGATGACATTAACGGTACGTAAGGATGGTGAAATATTTTGGAATATCGGCACTGATGAACCTGAAAAGGTAAAATTAGAGAAAATAAGAGACTTATCTGAAAGAGAAAATCTTAAGAAAACCGTAAGAAACAAACTTATAACTTCTTTGAAAGTTTCTCCGGAAGCATCTTATGGTCTGGTGGTCAATATTTTGGATGAATTGAATCTGGCAGAAGTAAAAATTTCTGAAGTTATAGGTTCTGAAAAAGATGAGGAAGGTAATCCGACAAAAAGAAAAAGAAAATTTACTTTAGCCAATTTTACTGATGATGATGCAAAGCTAATTGGTGAGGATACATTGAAGTTGGGAGTAAAAAAATGACGAACATTGCATTAGAAATCCCGGCGGCACCTGAATACGGGGCAATAGAACTAAAAGAGTATATAAACAAACATACTATCAGGGGATTTATTATAACAATTGCCTTATTCATGTTATTAATACTTCTGTATTGGGGATTTGTTACTATTTCTGCTTCAAGCACAAATATATTGAAAACAGCTCCTCTTGTTAAACTGAGACTCGAGAACCTACCACCTCCAGGTGCAGATGAAGAGATGCCCCCTCCTCCTACTGAAACTATTATTAACACAGGTCCTGCCGCAAGAGCCGGTACACCTGTTCCGGTTCCGGACGCACAAATTACTGAAGATTTACAGGAATTTGCCGATATGGAGGTTCTTTCACGTGCTTCTGCCGAAGGTGGTGACGGAATTGACCTTGGTGGCTTTGCTCCGAATATTGATTTTGATGCTAAGGATGTTAAAGTAAATGTAAGAGAGCAGGAACCGGGAATTGATGAATTTATTCCTGTTGAAAAGGAACCTTATATTGATTTGAATGAATTACAAAAGAGAATTCAATATCCCGAAATAGCAAGGCGTGCAGGTATCGAAGGTAAAGTTCTAATTCGTGTTCTTGTGGAAAAAGACGGTAAACCAAAAAGGCACAGAGTTGAATATTCTGATAATGAACAATTGAATGACGCAGCAGTTAAAGCCGTTATGGCATCTGTTTTCACACCTGCCATTCAAAATGACAGACCGGTGGTTTGTTGGGTAACTATTCCCGTTACTTTTAGGTTGAGATAAATTTAGTGAAAAGTGAAAAGTGAGAAGTGAGAAGTGAATAAAGCCCCGGTATTTTGTCGGGGTTTTCTTTTCTTTAGTTTAGAGTTTAGAATTTTGAGTTTAGAATTTATTTTTACAATAAATATGGTTTTAAGGTAAAATGTTGGTCCATATAATTAATTACAGTATAAGAGCTTTGATAATAGTTTTAGGTATCGTTATGCTTAGTGGTGTATTGTCATCGGCTGATTGGAACCCAACTTTTTTAAAAATAATGGGAATCGTTTTCATTTTATTTGGCACTTATAGGATTATTATCTATTACTCTCAGGTGAAAAGGTATAACTTTGATGTTGAGGAGGAAGAAGATGAAGAATAGAAGTCAGAAGACAGAAGTCAGAAATCAGAATTTTTGGAGAAAGAAAAAGGGAGAAGGGAGAAAGGATTTAATTACGAATTACGAATTACGAATTACGAATGAAGGAACGGACAACGGACAACCGATAACGGATAACGAGAAATCAATTACGAATTACGAATTACGAATTACGAATGAAAACCTTTCAGAATTCAGTGAGAAAAATCTCAGTGGAACTCTGTGCGACCTCAGTGGAACTCTGTGTAATGATACGATTGATGAGAAAAAGGCGGAAATCAGAAATCAAAATTTAATTACGAATTACGAATTACGAATTACGAATGAAGGAACGGACAACGGACAACCGATAACCGATAACGAGAAATCAATTACGAATTACGAATTACGAATTACGAATGATGGACAAAAAAATTACAGGAATTTGAATAAACTCAAAACTCTCAACTCAAAACTCTCAACTCAAAAAGGTTACAACCAAGCAAAGAAGATTAAAAAGTTTTTCAGCAGATTTCCGGTTTACATATTTTTTCTTCTTAGCTTCACTTTTTTTGCTTGTAACAAATCGGATAAAGACCCGAAAGCATCAGGGATTTATGAATCTGTTAATTCCGGAACAATTACATGCCTTGTTGATGAAGCAGTATGGGATTTTATGCAGCCCGTTTTCAATATGTACGATTCGGCATATAAGGAAATCCATCCGACTTTCCTGAAAGTTACTTCGCGTGAAGCAATGGCTCAGTTATTAGCGGGAAATGTTAAAGTGATTGTTACCCCGAGGGATTATTTGAAAGATGAAGATTCGCTAATGAAAGCTTTTAAAGTGGAACCACACGAAAGGGCAATTTATGCAATTGACGGTTTAGTATTTTATGTCAATAAAGATTTTCCTTTGGATAGTATTAGCGATTCCCAAATAAAAGAAATATTATCGAAACCGGATAAAAAATTAAAAGATTATTTTCCTCATTTGAAAAAAGAACCTGTTTTCGTTTGCAACGATTATACTTCATCAGAATATGCTAATTTGCAAAAAATTGTCCTGAAAGGTACTCCCTCTAAAAATAAGATTATCTTTCAAAAAAATTCCGAACTTGTAAAAAAATATGTCAGGGAAAATCCTGATGCAATTGGTATTGGATACTTATCCCAGATCGTGAAAGATGCTGATTTAAAAGGTTTGATGATTAGCTTTGTTGATTCCTCTGGAAAATATATTTTCCCTCATGTCGTTCATCAAGCAAATATTTTAAGAAAATATTACCCATATATTGTTAATCATTACGTCTATATACTTAAGAAACAACGCGACCGTGCTTTTTGGTTTGCTATGTTTCTCGAAAGAGAATTTGTTGTTCAGTCGTATTTTAATAATTCGGGTATTGTTCCGGCTTATGCAAAGATTAAGCTGATTGAGGAGTAATTGTCAATTGTTAATTGTCAATTGTTAATGTAGAAGGTATTGAAATAGATGAAGACTTTAAGTTCTTTGTGTAAAAATGTTTATTAAAGAAAATTATTACACAGAGTTACATAGAGACTGGAGTCAGGAGAATGGTGAAGAGAAAAGGGAGAAAGGAAAAGAATAAAAAAAATTTTATTGATATTAAGGTATAAAAATGAGAAATGTTGGATTAATATTATTTATATGTTTTATTGGAATAAGTAGCGCTTTTTCACAATCGAATAAAGATTTGCTGAAAAGTTATGCTAAGGATAAAGATTTTGTAGCGGCTTCAAAATATATTCATGCCGCAATTACCGAAAACCGGAAGGATTTTGATTTACATATTCTGGCTGGTGATGTCTATGAGGAATTGGAGAATTTGGATTCAGCTTACATTCTGTATTCAAAAGCAAATGATATTGAAGGTGACAGACCTCATCTATTAAGAAAAATGGCTCGAACCTTATCCAGCTTGAAAAAGCATAATGACGCAATAAAAATGGCTAAGGAAGCAGTTAAAGAAGACAAAGGCAACCCCATAAACTATTTGTGTCTCGGGCAGGTTTATCTTGCGGCAGATTCTATGAAACAAGCAGAATTAAACATAACTAAAGCCAGGGAAATAAATAAAAACATACCGGATGCCTTCATTGCGCTTGGCGACCTTTATTTTGCACAGAGAGTTTATGAATTGGCTAAAAATAATTATGAGGAAGCTCTCGGAATTGAAGAAAGCAATGTTGAGGCGAGGACCAAACTTGCCATTTCATATTATTGGCTGGCAAACAGGGAATATGATGAAGACCTTGCTAATGAATTATTTAAAAGGTCGCTTCAGGAATGGAATATTATAACAAAACAAGACCCTAAGAATGCAAGGGCATTTTTTGAACAAGGGAAGATTTTATTTTTCTCCCAAAAATGGGAAACAGCGGCTAAGTCATTGTATCAATATGTTCAGCTAAGACCGAACAGTCCTTTGGGAAGGTGGTATCTTGCACAGTCATTATATGAATTAGCACAGTGTGACAGTGCGGAACCGCATCTGAAATTTTGTGCCGAACAAATAGATACAGTAAAAAGTAAAGCTTATCTTTTATTGGCACGCTGTTATTTCGATGCCAAACAGTATGAAAAATCAATAGCAACTTTTGATTCGCTAAGAACTTTGGATACGCTTTCTCTCGAGGACATGGAAAGGTATGGAGCCGCAGCATTTCAATTAGGAGATACTTTGGCAGCTATTGAAAATTATAAGAAAATAATTGAAAAAGACCCTACAAGATGTAAATTGATTTTTAAAACAGGTGCTATGCTATTTGTATTGAACAAATATCAGGAAACTATTGATATGATGATGAAGCGTGTTGACGGATGCGACGATGAATTTTCGGCAAAGACACTTTTTTATATTGGCTCAAGTTTTCTTAGAATGGATTCAGCAGAAGCTTGTAAATCCTATTTTATGGGAACTTACCAAAAAGACAGTACTGATTTTCTCTCTTTGGTTTATTTGGCAGATGCTTTTGCCAAACAGGAATTAGATGATAGTGCTACATACTATCTTGATTTTGTTATACAAAAAACAATGCAGGATACCGCAAAGTATGGTTGGCTAATTGGTAATGCTTACGCAAAAATTTGTAATTTATATTATAAAGTAAAGAATTACAGTAAGTTAAGAATATCTGCCCAGGAGTGGGTGAAATACAAGATAGATACTCCTATAGCATATTTATATATTGCTACGTACTATCAAAGCGTAAAGAATATTGAAAGTGCTTGTGCAAATTACAGATTAGTAATCAAATACGACACATCGGGCAAATTGGCACAAATAGCAAAAGAACAGATACAAAGACTTGGATGCCCATAAATAGAAAATAGAAAATAGAAAATAGAAAATAGAAAGAAGAAAGAAGAAAATTTTATATTTCTGAGATATATTGTTAATAAAATATTTGTTTTTGCTTTTTCATACTGCCGACAAACTCTTTTATTTTTTTGGATTTATGGTATAGCTTTCGTAATTTTGTAAGATTTTTCAAAACGGAAAAAATAGAAATGTTTAATATATTTATTCAGGGTTTGAAAGACGGAGAGCATGATGTTGATATGCTGGTTCCTGTTGAAGATGTACCTGAAATGTTTGGTGAATACTTTGGGATGATTAATCTCAAAGGTAGACTTAAAAAAATAGGAAACAGGTTTACACTGTTTGCCCGAGCCGCTTCTCAGGCAAAAATGATTTGCGATATGACTTTGGAAGAATTTACTGAAACTATTATGGTTGATGTGAATTTGTCGTTTGTCGTAGAAAACAAGCTGGCAGAGAACAGCAGGAGGCAGATAGCTGAAAGACAAAATAAGAAACAAGAAACTGAAGGAGTGAGAGTTTCTGCTGATGGTAAATATGCGGATATTTCAGGTGAAATCAGAGAAATATTTGCGGTAAGTTTACCCATGAAGCGTATTGCACCTAAATACAGAGATAAAGAATTAAAGGAGATTTTTCCGGAATTTGACGCCGGTAATGACGAACCGGAACCGGATTTTATTGATGAGCGTTGGGCTCCTTTGAAAAAGATAAATAATAATTAAATGATTGTAAAATAATTTGAGAAAAAGGATATGCCACATCCAAAACGAAAATTGTCGAAGACAAGAAGAGATAAAAGGCGGACTCACTACAAAGCTACACCTGAGAAAGCCCACATTTGCCCTCAATGCGGAGCAACAAAGCTTGCTCACAGGGCTTGCAACGAGTGCGGATACTATAATGGGAGAAAAGTTATTGCTAAAGCTTAATCAAACATTATCAATCAAAAAAGCAGTTAGTGTTAGCGGTAAGCTTTATGAATAAAGGCACAAAGGATACAAAAGTTTTACGTATAGCTCTCGATGCAATGGGTGGTGATTTTGCACCGGTTAACGAAGTTCACGGAGCTATTAAAGCTTGCGAAGAAATTTTTTTTGATAAAAATGTTGAAATTGTTTTAGTCGGTGATGAGAAAAAAATTCAGACAGCTTTACAACAATTTGACTATTCAAAATTGAATTATTCTATCGTTCATGCCGATGAAATTATTACTATGGATGACGAACCGACTGTAGCTGTCAGGAAGAAAAATTCTTCACTTTACAAGGGTCTCGAATTACACAGTCAGGGTTTTGTTGACGCTTTTGTTTCTGCCGGCAATACAGGTGCCGTTATGTCAACTGCAACAATTTTGTTGGGTAGAATCAAGGGTGTGAGCCGGCCTACTATCGGCTCCTTTTTCCCTACTCAGAATTCAACTCCTTGCTTTGTTTTAGATGTCGGTGCCAACATTGACTGCAAGCCAAAATTTTTATATGAGTTTGCTGTTATGGGTAGTATTCAGGTTAACAATATGCTTGGAATAGACAGCCCAAAAGTTGCAATACTGAACATCGGGGAAGAAAAATCAAAAGGGTCAGAAACCTTACAGGAAACATACCGGTTGCTCATGGACAGCAATTTAAATTTTATCGGTAATGTCGAAGGAAGGGATATACTAAAAGGTACAGCAGATGTGGTAGTTTGTGATGGTTTTACAGGTAATGTGATTTTGAAATTTGCTGAAAGTTTTTTAGGATTTTTTAAATCAAAAGTAATCTCATTCAGTAAACAAAATGTTATGAATCTTGGTATTGCAGGATTTATGAAACCATTCCTTAAAAAGATTTTTATGCAATTCGATTATCAGGAATACGGAGGGGTGCCTTTACTTGGAGTTGACGGGGTGGTTATAATCGGTCATGGAAAGTCAACACCAAAAGCTGTACAGCACATGTTAAAAAGAGCAGTTGAAATGGTTAACAATGAAATAAACCAAAAAATAAGTCAAGCGTTGTCAGTTGACAGTTGACAATTGTCAATTATTGGTAGTTTAAGTTATAGGTTGAATATTTTATAAAGTTATATGATTATATGAGAGCGACAATTACATCTATAGCACATTATATACCGGAGAATGTATATCCAAATTCATATTTTGAGAAGTATTTGGATACTAATCACGAATGGATTTTTACGCGTACAGGTATAGCTGAAAGAAGATTTTTAAAAGAAGGTGGTACTTCGGATATGATAGTACCTGCCGCAATAGAATGCTTGGAAAAAAGAGGTGTTAAACCGGAAGAAATTGATTGTATATTGGTAGCTACAGTAACACCGGACTATTTTTTCCCGTCAACGGCAGCAATAGTTCAAAGAAAATTGGGATTGAAGAATGCTTGGGGATATGATATATCAGCAGCTTGTTCTTCTTTTTTATTTTCCTTAACAACAGCTGTTAAGTTAGTTGAATCAGGTGCAAGTAAAAAGTTATTGCTTTGCGGTGCCGATAAAATGAGTTCAATCATGGACTTTCAGGACAGAGCTACAGCCGTTCTTTTTGGAGATGGTGCAGGTTGTGTTTTGATTGAAGCATCAGATGATGAAAACATGGGTTTTATAGATTTCCTGCTTCATATTGACGGAGCCGGTGAACCTTTTTTACACATGAAAGCAGGGGGAAGCGTAAAACCTGCAAGTGAAGAAACTGTGAAAAACCGTGAGCATTTTATTTTTCAGGACGGACCGAATGTTTTTAAAGCTGCTGTTAAAGGTATGGCAGATATTTCTTTAGAGATAATGGAAAAGCATAATCTCGTAGCAGATGATATTGCATGGCTGGTACCTCATCAGGCAAATTTGAGGATAATTACTGCAACAGCAGACAGAATGAAATTAAACCCATCCAAGGTCATGATAAATATTGATAAATACGGCAACACTACAGCTGCAACCATTCCCATCTGTTTATCTGAATGGTTAAATGCCGGAAAATTGAAAAAGGGCGATAAGCTGATTCTCTCGAGTTTTGGAGCAGGTTGGACATGGGGAGCAATTTATTTTGTTTGGAATATGAACGACTGAACAGTGAATAGTGATTAACTAATATTGAAAAATAAATTAATGAAGACAGCATTATTATTTTCAGGACAGGGCTCACAATATGTGGGTATGATTAAAGATATTATAGAATCCTATCCGGAAGCGAAAGTACAAGTTGAAAAAGCGAATGAGATTTTGGGATTTGATTTATGTAAAATTAGTATCGAAGGTCCTGCTAATGTTTTGAAAGAGACAAGATATACTCAACCTGCTTTGTTTTTACATAGTTCATTAATAGTTAATATCTTAGGGAAGAAGATTGATTTTTCCGCAGTTGCAGGACATTCTGTCGGTGAATATGCGGCTCTTTATGCATCGGGTGTTCTTTCTTTCGAAGATGCTTTGAGATTAGTTGCCTTACGTGGTGAATTAATGTTCAATGCCGGTGAAGCTGAAAAGGGAACAATGTTTGCGGTTATTAACCTTGATGATAAAAAAGTTGAGGAGGTTTGTGCAGAACTGACCGATGCTTCTCAAAGGCTTTTTGTAGTCCCTGCAAATTTCAATTCTCCAGGACAGATAGTTGTCTCCGGTTCTGCTGAACACATGAGGAATAATATTGATAAATTCAAAGATGCCGGAGCAAGAATGGTGAAAGAGCTTGTTGTAAGCGGTGCTTTCCATTCTCCTTTGATGGAACCTGCAAAGAAGGAGCTTGAAAAAGCAATTCTGAACATTGAGTTCAAAAATGCTAAAGTCCCGGTTTACGTAAATGTTACCGGTGAACCGGTAACACATGCAAAGGAATTGAAAAAGGTATTAATTGAGCAGTTAACATCTCCTGTACTTTGGACTCAGACCATGATTAACATGAAGAATGATGGATTTATTAAATATACAGAAGTCGGTCCGGGCAATGTTTTGCAGGGTTTGGTAAAAAGAACATTAAATGAAGTCGAAATTGGAGGCATTGATAAAGCTGAAGATATTGAAATAATCCTTCGGTATGCTTTGGACACCAAATAAAAGAGTTTTGATAACTCAATTAAATTTCGTAAAATAGAAACTTTAGTTATTTTGATTTTCATAAAAATATTTTTTGCCAAAGATAAACGGCGATAAAAAAAGAATATATAAGAAAAAAAAAGGAAGTATAGATTATAATGAACAGATTAAAAGGTAAAACAGCAATTGTAACAGGTGGCTGCAGAGGTATAGGTAAAGCCATTGTTGAGAAGTTTGCTTCCGAAGGAGCCAAGGTTTTTGCTTTGGATTACGTAATTCCTGATAAAGTTGAAGATTTTATAGTTCATTCTGAATTAAAGGACTTCGTTTTTATCTTACAAACGGATGTTACCAATGAGGAATCCGTTAACAATGCTATCAATGAAGTTGCGAAAAACTCTGAAACGATGGACATATTGGTCAATAATGCCGGAATTACCAGGGATACATTGGTAATGAGAATGTCTGCGAGTGATTGGGACGCTGTTTTGAATACAAATTTGAAAGGAGCATTTCTTTGCTCAAAAGCGGTATGCCGTAAGATGATGTCTCAAAAAAGCGGTCGAATAATTAATATGGGTTCTGTTGTCGGTTCGATTGGAAATGCAGGACAATCAAATTATTCATCATCAAAAGCAGGATTGGTCGGGCTTACAAAATCTTTGGCAAAGGAGTTTGGTACGAGAAATATTTTGGTTAACTGCATTGCTCCCGGATATGTAATAACTCCTATGACTGAGAAATTGACGGATGAGCAAAAACAGGCATATTTGAGCAATATTCCTTTGAGAAGAGGAGCCACACCTGAAGACATAGCTAATGCTTGTTTGTTCTTTGCCTCTGAGGATTCAGCTTATGTTACTGGACAGGTTTTACATGTTGACGGCGGGCTGGCTATGTAGTGTTGAGTGTTGGGTGTTAGGTGTTAATGAAGAAAGTTAAGTTTTTTAGTAAAATTTTTTTTAATAGATTTAAAATATATGTTTAATAATTTTATTGGAGTTTGATATGGCTGATTTAAAAGCAAAAGTAACAGAAATTATCGTAAAGAAACTTGGTGTTGAAGAATCACAAGTTACTGAAGATGCTAATTTCA
Organism: bacterium; assembly: GCA_043804925.1. Taxonomy (GTDB): domain Bacteria; phylum Bacteroidota; class Ignavibacteria; order Kapaibacteriales; family UBA2268; genus ChocPot-Mid. The sequence goes on from JAZDIP010000012.1 coordinate 32,905, forward strand.
CAAAAGATTTGGGGGCAGATTCACTCGATACTGTAGAATTAATCATGGAATTCGAAAAAGAATTCAATATCACAATCGAAGATAATGATGCTGAAAAAATTCAAACAGTCGGCGATGTTGTTAAATTCCTTGGCGAAAAGGGAGTTTAATTGATTATACAATTTACAATTAATAATTAACGGTTGATTTGGTTTATTAATAATTGTTATTGGCAGGTTAGTTGTTTAATTAAGCAACTAAATATAAATTTGTTTTATTTTACAATTGAATTTGACGGAAGTTTATGGCAAATTATAATTTTCCTCGTGTTGTTGTAACAGGCATGGGTGCAGTTACCCCAATAGGAAATACTGTTGAGGAATTTTGGAACTCTATGATGGAAGGAAAAAGCGGAGGAGGTTATTTAACACGCTTTGATGCAAATGAATTTGATACAAAATTTGCATGTGAGGTAAAAAATTATGACCCTTTACTGCACTTAAATAGAAAAGAAGTTCAACGTATGGATTTATTTACACAATTTGCAATTTCATCTGCAGAAATGGCTGTTGTAGATTCCGGAATAAATTTTGAGAATTCGAATAAGGAACGAATTGGCGTCATTTTTGGTTCCGGCATTGGTGGTATGTGGACTTATCACCACCAACAACAAATGCTCTATGAAAGAGGAGGCAAACCTGACAGAATTTCCCCGTTCTTCATACCTATGCTTATTTCTGATATTGCACCCGGACATATAGCAATCCGTTGGGGATTAAAAGGACCTAACTATGCTACTGTTTCTGCCTGTGCAACATCATCACATGCCATTGGTGATGCTTTTATGATTATCCAAAGAGGTATGGCTGATGTAATGGTTGTCGGGGGCAGTGAAGCTGTTCTTTGTCCTATGGGAGTCGGTGGATTCAATGCAATGAAAGCCCTTTCAACAAGAAATGACAGCCCGGCAGCTGCAAGCAGGCCTTTTGACAAGGACAGGGATGGTTTCGTAATGGGTGAAGGTGGTGGAGTTATCATTCTCGAAACTCTTGAGCATGCATTGAACAGAGGTGCTGAAATTTATGCTGAAATTGCTGGAATAGGTTATACAGACGACGCATTTCATATAACCCAGCCTGCAGAAGGCGGAGAAGGTGCCGTCAGGTCAATGCGTTTAGCTATTGAAGATGCTCATTTGAAACCTGAAGACGTTGATTATATTAATGCTCATGGAACTTCAACACCACATAATGATAAAAATGAGTCAACAGCAATTAAAACTGTTTTCGGTTCTCATGTAACTGAAGGAAAGTTAGCCATAAGCTCGACTAAATCAATGACCGGTCATTTGCTTGGTGCGGCAGGAGCTGTTGAATCAATAGCTACAATATTAGCTATCAAGAATAATAAAATACCGCCAACTATTAATTACTTTACACCCGACCCGGTTTGCGATTTGAATTACACTCCAAATAAGCCGATTGATAAGGAGGTTAAAGTTGCTCTTAGCAATACATTTGGTTTTGGCGGACATAATGCAACTTTACTTTTCAAAAAGTACGAAAAATAATAAATGAGGCGAAAAAATCGAAGTTTTTCATCAATTATATAATGGTCTTTTAAGATTTTCTCCTCTAAAAAAGTATTTTAGATATTTATCCAACCAGAAAGGGAATTTCCCTCTGGTTGGATATTTGAATAATGACAGGAAATCCGAACTGGAAGAAATACTTAATATCCAAATCAAAAGTACTGAAATCTTCGAACAGGCATTACTACACCGCTCATATCTTCAGGTATTGAATGACGAAAAAGTTCTGTCAAATGAGCGGCTTGAATTTTTAGGCGATGCAGTTTTAGGAATGGTTGTTGCCGACTATCTTTTTTCACTTCACACACATGTTCCGGAAGGCGATTTGACAAAAATGCGTTCATGGTTGGTAAATGAATCTTCGCTTACACTTTGTGCCAAAAAAATGGGTCTCGAAAAATTCATTATGATGAGTTATAGTGCTGAAAAATCAGTTGAGCAAGGATGCAACTCAATTCTTGCAGATACAGTTGAGGCATTAATAGGTGCCATTTATTTGGATTTGGGATTGGAAGCCGCAAGAAATTTTATTATAAATTCTTTGCTACCGATTCAGATTAACAATTCCGTTATGCAGGACACAAATTATAAAAGTATATTACTCGAAAGTGTTCAGGCAGAAGGAAAAGAATCTCCGCGTTATTTGGTAATTGACGAAAAAGGACCCGACCATGATAAAATTTTTACTATCGGAGTGTATATAGATAGTCAATTAATTGCAACCGGTACCGGTAAAAACAAAAAACAAGCCGAGCAGTCCGCCGCACAAAAAGCAATTGAAATAAGATAAACTCTCTCTTTTAAAATTAGATAGATTATCCAAAAAGCTTCGTTAAATTATTTTCAGGTTTTTTTATTATAAATCCAGAAATTTGTAAATTGTAAGCATTATTTTGAAATAATTGAGAGATAATAAAATGGAAAATTATATTGACTTTATTGAAAGCAATCAAGATAAGCATTTGGCAGAGCTTATTGAATTTTTGAAGATTCCGAGTATCAGCAGTGATTCTGAACACAACGGTGATATGAAAAGATGTTCGGAGTGGCTATGTTCTAATATACAGGAAATCGGAATAAGCAAATCAAGAATAATCCCAACTGATGGACATCCTATCGTTTATGGTGAATGGCTCGAAGCGGGACCTGATAAACCAACGGTACTGATTTACGGACATTACGATGTTCAGCCCGTTGACCCATTGGAATTGTGGGATTCACCGCCATTTGAACCAACTATCAAAGATGGAAAAATTTTTGCAAGAGGAAGTGCTGACGACAAAGGTCAGGTATTCACTCATATTAAAGCAATTGAATCGCATTTTAAAACAAATGGGAAACTTCCCTGCAATGTGAAATTACTCATCGAGGGAGAAGAAGAAGCAGGAAGCAGTCATCTTGAAGATTTTATTCTTCAAAATAAAGATTTGTTAGCATGTGATGTGGTTCTGATTTCAGACACAGAATGGTTTGCCGAGGGAATGCCGACGATATGCTACGGATTGAGAGGTATATCATTTTTTGAGATGACATTGACAGGACCTAACCGTGATTTACATTCGGGCTCATTTGGAGGCGCGATTGATAATCCTGCAAATGTTCTTTGCAATATAATAAGTAAATTAAAAGATGAATACGGAAGAATAACCATACCAGGATTCTATGACGATGTTTTGGATCTGACAGGTCAGGAAAGATTGGAATACAAAAAGCTGCCATTTAATATAAAACATTACAAAAAGGATTTGGGCATCAAAGAAATCAATGGTGAGATTGGTTATTCAACATTGGAACGGATTTGGGCAAGACCTTCTTTGGATGTGAATGGGATGATTAGCGGGTACACAGGCGAAGGTGCAAAAACAGTATTACCTTCAAAAGCATCGGCAAAAATTTCAATGCGGCTGGTACCAAATCAAAAAGCTCCCAATATTGCTGAAAAGACAGAAAAATATTTGAAGGCGCTTGTACCTCCGACAATGAAAGCAGAAATTAAAATTTTGCATGGTGGAAATCCTGTTCTTGTCCCGATGAACAGCAACGAAATCAAAATAGCAGTAAGGTCTTTGAAAGAGGCATTTGGAAAAGATGTTGTGTTTATGCGTGAAGGCGGTTCTATACCTATTACTGAGATATTCCAAAATGTTTTGAATGCACCGCCGATTCTTATGGGGCTTGGCTTACCGACAGATAATATTCATTCGCCGAATGAGAATTTTGCAATTGATAATTTTTATGGTGGGATTAAAGCATCTGCAATTTTTTTGGAGGAAATAGGAATGAGTGTTGAGTGTTAAGTGTTGGGTGTTAAGTGTTGGGTGTTGAGTGTTAAGTGTTGGGTGTTGGGTATTAAGTAGAAAGCAGAAAGAATTTCTCGCAAAACTCGCAGAGAACGAAAAGTTGAATTTATTTGTTTGATTGAAAACTATCTGTCATCCTGAGCTTGTCGAAGGATGCATTAAAATTCGGAAAAAGGAGAACGGAAAAAGGAAAAGGGAGAATGCAGAAGGACGGCAGACGGCAGACAGCAGACAGCAGACGGGAATCAGGAAGAAGGGAGAAGGGAGAAGGGAAAGTGTAGAATGTAGAATGTAGAATGTAGAAGGACAGAAAGACGGAAGGACAGAAAGACGGAAGGACAGAAAACTATAGTACTAAAGTACAATAGAACTAAAAAAGGAGTGAAGAAACCGGTTTTGGATTCTTCACTTCTTTTATTTTGTCATTGCGAGGAACGCAGTGACGAAGCAATCTCAAATTAAAATTTAAAACTTAAAATTTAAAACTTAAAACTCCTGTCTGCTGTCCTCAAATTAAAATTTAGAATTTAGAATTTAAAACTTAAAACTCCTGTCTGCTGTCCTCAACTTAGAATTTAGAACTTAAAATTTAAAACTTACCGAAATATGAGGAATTTCTCCGTCTGCACCTGCCCGCCGGCTCTTACCGTTGCAAAATAAAGACCGGAAGGCAAATCTGAAACATCGAGTTCAATTTCTGTGCCAGGCGGAAATCGCTCTGATTTTAATTTTATACCCACGTAATTAATTATTTCAATTACAGTAAAACCGGCTACCGGAGAATTTAAATTTATTTTTATTTTTTCTGATATGGGATTGGGTGTGATAGAAATTAAGTTACTTTCAATTATTATTTCATCAACATCTTCAGGGGCTACCTCATAAACAGCAAGACCATGTAAAGTACCGATCCAGATTCGGTTTTTATTACAATAAATAGAACGAATGTCATCATCAGGGATAGGGGAATTATCTTTATTAATTTCAATCAAATTGAGACCGTCAAACTTGAATAATGACCACATTGTGCCTATCCATAGATTATTATTAACATCAAACTCCATATCTCGAATAAATCCAGGCACAATTTTATTAAATGTTATCCAGTTTTTACCATCAAACTTTTGTAAGGAAAATTCACCACCTATCCAAATGTTACCGAGCGAATCAAATGCCAATGAAACAGGGCAACAAAACTGAAAACCAGAATTATCACTTGTAAAAAAACTCCAATTTTTACCATCAAATTTTATTAATGCTGAATTTGGTGGATAAGCATCCCAGTCAATAGGCTGGACTAAAGCCCAAATATAATTATTTTTATCCACTTCAATATCAGCAATAAATGTATCTTCCAATGTATCAATAATTTTATCATAAATGACCGAATTTTTACCGTCAAACTTAATTATGCCTCTGCCACCGGTTCCTAACCATAAATTATTTGATGAATCAATTGCTATTGAAGTTATACCTTTAGTATCATAAGGTAAATCTCCTATATTATTCACCCAATTTTTACCATCAAATTTATATAATATACCTCCATTCTGATTCGTACCCACCCATAACATACCATCTTTATCAACCTTTAAAGCATTGTTCCCTGAAAAACCATAATCATGATACCAATACTTTGTCCATTCAAATCCATCGAACGAATAAATAGATTGTGTCGCAGAAATCCAAATGGTACCTATTGAATCTTGAGTTATGTCAGTTACAGTACCCAGAGAGTCGTAAACTGTCCATTTAGTAAATAAAATATTTGGGTAAATCAAAAGAAAAATAAAATATATTATTATGAATTTTCTCATTTTATCTCCTTAGAAATTAAAAAAAAGGATTAAATAAATTAATATAAAATTTATTTAACCCATTAGAATTACTTTACAATTAACATCTTTTTACTTTTAACAATTTTCCCATCAACGGAAACTCCGTATAAATAAGCGCCAGTCTCATAATCTTTTGCAGAAATATTTATAATATTCTCAATTCCAAATTTCAATGAAATTCTTTGTATTTTTTTCATTTTAAACTCCTTAGTCTAAAAATTTATTGAATACTTAGCAGATAAAAATATTATTTCTGGATACAATAAATTATCCAGATCATTTCTAAACCAACCTTTCGAAATATATAAATTTCTATAAGCCAAACTTATTAAAATATTTTGATAAACTGATACATCTATTGAAGCGCCAAAATTAAGTCCATATATAGGTAATCCGAAAAAACCTAAGTAGATTGAAGGTCTTATTTTTTTATTAATCGATAGAAAGTAGATATTTAGAGCCAAATTTGGATTAAATAGTGTTTTATTGTAATAAGATATTTTAGAGCTATTCCAATTTCTAAGGTTTTTTGCATTTATAGCTATCATTGAGAATTCAAGAGTAACGATTTGTTTTTTTTCAAATGGTAATTCTAATCCTATAAACCCTGCAATACTAGGATCATAATCTGTATAATTATCACAAGACCCTCCAGGTGACAATAATAAACAGAATGAATGATATCCAATACCTATACTAGTCATTAAACTATAATTGTTTGTGGAAGCGACTATAGTATCATGATTTTCTTGTGAGAATAAAATTTTATGATTCAAAAACAAAACAAAGATAATTATTCCAAATAAAATATTTTTCATAACAAAGCCCTTAATTTGTAAACAAAATTTTTTGAACAAATATTTTATTATCAGCTATAATCTTACAAAAATATATTCCGTTTGAATAATCCTTTTTGTTCCAATAATAATTATACTTTCCTTTTAATAAACTTTTATTGTCTTCCAATTTATAAATTAAGTTTCCATTTAAATCAAATATATCAATACTAATTTTGACCGGTTGTCATTCCGAACGGAGTGAGGAATCCAGTATTCATGCAGTTCTTGGATTCTTCGCTTCACTGCGTTTCGCTCTGAATGACACATTTGAGCAACCCCTTTTTATATTGCTCTCCAGCAATATAAACCTATTTACTTCAAACTTTTAGGAGTTTGGAACTACTCTTTAGTCATATATACGAAATATTTTACAAATCTCAAAAAATAACATTTTCAAAATTTGCACACTTTCTACTTATATAACACATGAGAATGTAAAATGTTACACTTTTTTTCGGAAAAAATGAAAATAATTGAAAAAAAAAAACGGTAGCAAATATATTTTGTAAATAATTGAGTTGGTGAGATTCTGAAAATAGTAATTGATTTTTCACTCCACTGCGTTTCGTTCAGAATTACTTTTGACGGCTATCACTTTCTGTCTTTGTTATAAAGAAAGTATGCAATTATTCTGTTATGATTTTTTTACTTCCGGCTTTTGTTCTATTTTTTCTCAAAAAATGGGAACAATTTATCAAATGCCCTTAACAAAATAAAGGGTGTGATAATAAGTAAAGCAGAAACGATTAGTCCTTCTTTATCGAATAATCCCGGAAAATATTCCGTGAAACCTCTCATACTTTTTGAAACTAATTGTCCGCCGATTACAACATTCCATCTCATAAACAGCACTTGGAGTAATAGTAAACCTGACGAACTCCAAATTAAAAAGTTTCTGTATTTATTGTTGAATTTAACTAGAGAAGTTAAACTTAATAAAAGGAATGGCACAATTGAAAAAAGTCCAATTTGTAAGTAAAGATATGAGATTTTAAGTTTCCCAAAAATTAACTGTTCCAGAATCGCCCATTTTTCGGTTCGCTCATAAGATATTGATAGAACTTCCATCAATTCAAGAGTAACGGCAATAATCATAAATCCCCACAGCCATTTTGCCATCAAATCAATAGATTCCTGATTTACTTTAATTTTTCTTTTCCAATGAACAATCAGATACAAAAAGATTAATACTGCAAGCCCTGAAACAATTGCAGAAAATATAAAAATAATAAACATCAAGGGTGTTGACCACCAAAGGTTTGCTTTAATTGAACCAAAGAGAAATCCAACATAGCCGTGTAATATGCAAGCAACAGGTATTCCAATACCTCCCAATATTATTACAAGTTTTTTATCATACTTTTTTGTTGTATCATTATCATTAGTAATTCCAAGAATTAATACATAATATATTAGTTTAGGTAATCCTTTTGCTTGATTGTATCTGTTAATAAACTCCGAACGGTAACTAAACCAAATTTCAAGTGCTACTATTAACATATATGAAACATAAACGAAACCAAAACCACTCATAGCAGAACTGAAATTCGGTGTTATCATAATATTAAAAGCACGTTCCGGTCTTCCGAGATGATTGAGCAAAGGTACAGAAGCAAAAAGTAAAAATGCCATTGAAGAAACAAGAGCATATTTTGCAATTGGTTTAAGCTTTTCCATACCGAAAACATGATAAAAAGATGATACAATAAATGCACCGGCAACCATGCCTGTTATATATGGATATAACACAATCATGACTGTCCATGTTATATGCAATTCATTCGGAAAAAGAAAATTTTGTATTGTTTCCATTATTTAACCTCCAAATCAAGTCCTAAGTAATAGCATTTAGGATTAGTTCCTAAGTCGGGTTTTAGTATTCCGTATCTTCTTTCATGGAGAATTTTTCGGATATTACTTTTCGGGTCCTTCAGGTTTCCAAATATTCTGGCATTCCGTGGGCAGGCATTAACACAAGCCGGTAGTTCACCTTTATGTATCCTGTGATAACATAAAGTACACTTATCGGCAGTACCTTTTTCGTGGTCTATATATCTGCATCCGTAAGGGCAGGCTTGAACGCAATAACCGCAACCTATGCAATGTTCTTTGTCTATTAGAACAACTCCATCAGGTGAATGATAGGATGCTCCTACGGGACATACCTGAGTACATGCTGAGTTACGGCAATGATTACATATCTTAGGAACAAAGAAAGCTTTAACAATATCAGCGTCAAAGTTATTTTGTATGAAACTTTCTTTTGCTCCATTTGGAGAATCAACTCTAACCTCTTCATCTTTATTTATTTCATATCTTTCAACCCAAGTTCTAAAAAATGTTTCGGGAACATCGTTTTCAACGGCACAAGCTCTGACACAAGCACCACAGCCAATACATCTTGTTGTGTCAACAATATATCCCCAGTCATAAATAAGTAAATCTTCATATTTTTTAAAATCGGTTTTTACTCCTTTTTCACTGAATGCATATAATGACCCGACTAATATTCCGGCGCTACTATACAAGCCCAGTTTTAGAAACTTTCGTCTATCTATTTTATCCATATTATATCCTTTAATAATAATTCTATTTTTTAGTCTTTTATATCAGTAATTTTTAATCTCATCAATTTAATGACATTGAGTACAAAATTCCTGGCTATGACAATTTTCACATAGCTTCTTACCTTTTTTTTCTACAGTTGCTTTATGATTATCCAAAAATTCTTCAGGATGAGGCATATCCAATTTATGGCAATCAAAACAATAATCCTTTGTATGACAATTCGAGCAGGTCATTTTTTCTTTGCCATTGATTGTCTTTTTTGCAAATTTGGCATGTACATTTTTCCAATTACCTGCATGAGGATTACCTCTTAATTTTAATTCCATCTTGTGTATATGTCTCGAATGACAATCCAGACAAATTTTGGTATCAAGTTTACTGATACTTTTTATTTTTGCTATGTGAGAAGGCCATTCGATTTTTGGAGGATAATTGGAGTCTTTAAATGGCTTACTCTCGTGGCAGAGCAGACAGAATTTTGCATTACCATTTTTATACATTCTCCCCATGGTTTCATTTTCCTTATGGAACAAATGACATGTTCTGCACTCGACATATTTATGATGAGGTTTAGTCTCAAAATCTTTAACTATATCAGGATGACAATCCTTACATTCAAATATTTTCGGATGGTCTTCAACATTATAATAATTTTTCTCAGGTTTTGTAGTATGACAATCTGTGCATTTATAAACCATAGGATGAACACGAGCTTGTCTTGAATCAGCCAAAAGAAAAATTGGCTCATGTGGGCTGTGGCAAACAATGCACTTAGTATTTGAATCTTTAACATGCATGAATTTGTAATGCTCTTTCTGGTCAATTTGAGGGAAATCCGTAGGTCTTGCCGCTAATTTCCTGTGACAATATAAACAACCTTCAAAATTAAATTCTTTTTTCAATTTTGCTTGTTCTTTAGTTATGTTCTTTGAATCAGCATCATGTCTGTGATAAGATACATGCAGATTTCCTGCACTATGGCAGTCAACACATGGAACATTGTAATGGGCATCTTTTTGATGCAATTGATAAATGTCTTGATGACATTCACGGCAAGTATTAATGTCTTGGTTGATTACTTTTTGGGACAATAGTTCATTAACGGCATCCCATCTGAAATGGCCATGTTCATTAAAACTTTTTGGTTGCAGCAGGTTATCAATTATTATTGCTATGATGATTAATACGAAAATAATTGAGAATACTGTTATAATGTGTAATTTATCTTTCATTTATTTTTTTCAATATAATTAACAAATGTAAACAATTTTATAAAAATTACATAAATTATTTCATCAGAACAAAAAAAAGGTAAAGATGAGAAAAACTTAATAATTACACTTATCCGTTTTCTTTCGGTATAGGAATAATGAGATTATAATTCCGGCAATTTTAATGCTAATTTTTTCAAACTCTCATTTAATCCCTTCTTTAAAATTTCACTATATCCATCAAAGTCTGAAGCCCAATTATAGTAAAATCCGACAGTTTTTCCATAGTTACCTTTTATTTCATCACTCCAAACTACTTCCCAGTTAGAAGATTTCCTTAAAAATAATTTTAAAGATAATTCATTGTTAACTGTTCCAACCGGTAATCCCACCAACCAAAGTAGAGAGCCATAAGATGACAGACAATATGTGATTAAACTTCCATCCCAGTATGTACTATACAACTCTCCGGTTAAAAAATAATCAACATTCGGTTCTTTTTCCCTAAAAGTGAAGAAAACTTCTTCAAAGAGTTGATTAACTTGTAATTCAGATACAATGGCTTTCGCAATATCTTCAGATGGACGGAAATTGAAGCTTTGTTGAAATAGAAATCCATTGGCTGCCTCCGGTCTGTTGTATTCAAACCATCCAAATGGAACGAGTGGAATGAATCCTAACAATGAGTAGTTATGATTATCAGTTTTTCTGAGGTCAATAAGTGGAATAACAGCTATAGTTAATGGTTTTTTGTTTTTAGTTAGATTTAAGTTAGTACCCGTTTCATAAATGAATGCTGCTTTCGTAGCACACCCACTAATACCAATAAAAACAAATAGTGCTGAAATTAATATTATTAATTTTTTCATGACAACAACTCTAAAATTTAGAATATAAGATTATTTTCAAAATCACTGATAAAGAATAAACATATGCTGATTTTTTTTCTTTATGCTCCACGGCCTAAGAATACTACACCAATGGTTCTGGCAAGGATATAAATATCGAGGAACATTGACCAGTTTCGGATGTAATAAACATCAGTATATAATCTTTCTTCGAAACTGGAAGCATTTCTATCTGTAACCTGCCAAAGTCCACTAATTCCGGGTAAAACATTCAAAATAATTTCATCATGACCGTTCATCTTGACTTTTTCCCAAGGCATGTATGCACGTGGACCGATTAAGCTCATTTCTCCTTTGATAACATTCCAGAATTGGGGAATTTCGTCAAAGCTGAACTTTCGCAAAATTTTTCCAACTCTTGTTAAACGCGGGTCGTTTTGTAATTTATGGTAAACATTGTATTCGTTCCTTAATTTTTCGTTTTGGGCTAAAACTTCATACAATCTTTTTTCTGCATCAATTCTCATTGTCCTGAATTTAACAATTTTAAAACGGCTGTCCAAAATCCCCATTCTTTCCTGCCGGAAGAAAATACCTCCTTTAGAATCGAGCCAACTTAAAAAAGAAATAATAAGAATAAAGGGTAAAGCCATTATGCCTAAGGTAGATGCAAGGACAATATCAAAAATTCTTTTTTTGTAATATGAAGATTTTTTTAATAAACGTTGTTGAACTTCAAGACCTAAGACGCCACCCAAATCCCTGGTTGAAACCCATAAACTGGAAATTCCAAAAAGGTCGGGGATAATCATCATACTTGAAAAATACTTAGAATAGTTATGTATAATCTCTTTTTGTCTTCTTCGGGGAACTTTAGGCATAGCTATGATTGCATGGTTAATATTCAGGTTTTTTGTTAATTGTGGTATTGTATCCATCCCACCTACTACAGGTACCTGAAACATATATCCCCATTTATCTGAATCATCATCAATAGCTACTACGGGTCTGAGACCTATTGAAGGTTGCTTATTCAAAGATTTAATTACCCTTTCTCCTGCTTCACCGGCTCCTATTATCATGACCGGTACACCCCACCAAGGTTTTTTGCCAAAATACTTTTTTGTTAAAGACCTGCCCACCGGTACAGATATAACAGCAAGAATCCACGAAACCAGAAAAACAAAACGTGAATAATCCCAGGGACCTTTAAACAAAAAGCTCGCAGTAGCCAATATGGCGAAGACAATTGTCGAACTGTATATAAGTATCCTCAATTCCTCGATTGGATCAATACCGAATCCCGGATATAATCCTTTTATATAAAACGCAAAGGGAAACAAACATATCACGAAAGGAAGGATTTGCAGGTAAAGTCCCAATTCTATTTGGTCGTGCCAAAATAACTCTCTTATTCCTAAGGAGATGAAAACAGCTAATGTCAACATTATTATATCCGACATTAATAAAAGCATTCCTGCCGACAACTTTCTTATGATAAGTTTCTTGCGAACAGGAATATCTACATTCCGAGCTTGAACAAGCTCAGACAATTGCTTTAAATCTAAATTTTCCATTATATCATGCCCTGAACAAACATATTAATTATGCGTATCAAAGCTCTATAAGTTATCCCTGATTATTTTAACAAAAATTATTTAAATATATCCTTCAAAATAAAAAATTCAAAAATAAGACTAATCAGGCAAATTCCATACCAACATGTTATTCTCAATTTTAGAACTATTATTTCAAAAAATAAATTATTAACATTAATATAATGTTAATGAAAAAAATCAGTAGATATTGTGCATAATAAAATATACTTGTAATGAACATTACTAATTAGGTAGGATGTTTAGAGCATATTTCTCCGTTTATTTAACAAATATATTAACTACAATACTACAAATATAACACAATAAAATCAATAAGCAAATATTTTTTTTAAAAAGAAAAAAAAGCGCTTTGCACTAAGCAAAACGCTTAATTAACATTAAGTCAAGTATTATCTTTTTTTATGTCTGTTTTTACGCAATCTTTTTTTTCTTTTGTGCGTTGACATCTTGTGTCTTTTTCTTTTTCTTCCGCAAGGCATTATTAGAATTCCTTAATAAATTAAATAAAAAATAAAATCCAAGTAAATACGATAATAGATTAAATTAATCTGTTTCACCGTGTAAAGATTTCATGGATTCGTTAACTTTAGCTAAAAAATCAGGTGACGGTTTGAAAACCGGCACGTATCTTTTTGAAAGTGGAACCAACTCTCCGCTTTTAGGATTGCGAGCCATACGTGGTTTACGGCTTTTTTGTTTGAAAACGCCAAAACCTCTTAATTCAATACGTTTCCCGTTTGAAATGGCGTTAATAATGCTACCGAACACTCCGTCAACAACGGCTTTTGTCTCAATTTTTGTTAATCCGGTTGCTTTTGCGATTTCGTCAACTATATCTGCTTTTGTCATAATTAATCCAAATATTTAGTGAACAATATGTTTTTTAAATTTTTTTACTCTTTAAGAATAACAAATTTACAAAAGCTAAGTTTGAAAAACAAAAAAAATTATGTTAAATTTTTGAAAAATATAAAATTAATTTAGCTGTATTCTTGAATTTTAATTAAGAATGAGCTAATTTAGTAATTCTTTAGTTAAATTTTTTCTATATAATATTACAATATGGATTGGAAAATTGAGCAAATAATTGAGGACAGAGAAGTTCAAAAAGAACTTTTAGATAAGGGGAAATTGCCCCGGCATGTTGCTATTATAATGGATGGTAATGGCAGGTGGGCTATTGAAAAAGGGCTTTCCAGAACGGAAGGGCATAAAGAAGGCATTGAAAGTGTCAGAGATATCGTTAAAGCATCATCTCTAATAGGTATTGAATTCCTGACGCTTTATGCATTTTCAATTGAAAATTGGAAAAGGCCTGTTCATGAAGTTGGAATTTTGATGAAATTGCTCGAGCATTATTTGAAAGTCGAATTGAATGAATTACATGATAATAATGTCCGGGTAAAAGCTATCGGGAAAATCAATTCTCTTCCGAAGGTTGTTCAAAAACTCTTGCATAAAGCCATGACACTTACGGCAAACAATAGCGGACTTACTCTAACATTGGCTTTAAGTTACGGGGGACGTTGGGATATTGTAAGAGCAGTCCAAATGATTGCTCTCGATGTAAGAAGGGGAAAAGTTTCACCGGAGGATATTACCGATGAATTGTTTATTTCTTATTTGAGCACTAAAGATTTACCAGATCCCGATTATTTAATTCGCACAAGCGGGGAGATGAGATTAAGTAACTTTTTGTTGTGGGAGATGGCTTACGGGGAAATGTATGTAACTGAAAATTATTGGCCCGAATTCAGAAGGGAACTCTTTTATCGGGCTTTGGAAAGTTATATGACAAGAGAGCGAAGATTTGGAAAAACTTCTCAGCAATTAAATATATTAAAAAACAAGGAATCATACTTACAGCGAGTTGTTAATGCTATCAGGACTAAATAAAATATTGACTGTTTTTATCTTCTTTTTTTTGTTTGCATCTTTACTTTTTTCGCAAACAATCGAGAAGACATATACTATCCTGAGTATTAATGTCGAAGGTAATATTAGGACTGATAAAGGAACTATCATCGCAATATCCGGATTAAGGGAAGGAGACAAACTTACTTTTCCCGGTGACGGACAAAACAAATTGCAATCTGCTATCAAAAATATTTGGCAAAGAAAACAATTTGCTGATGTGAAGATAGAAATCGAAAAGAACACACCTATGGGGATATTTCTTTTGATTAAAGTTAAAGAATTTCCAAATCTGAGTGGGGTCAATGTTACGAATAATAAGGAACTGTCTGAAGCTGAAATTAAAAAGGAAATCGGGAAAAACGAAGGTGATATTCTCTCTAACTATGATGTATATCTCGCAAGTCAAAGATTGAAAAAACTTTATAAAAAGGAAGGTCTTGTTTTTGCTAAAGTTAATACCGAGTTGGAAACGAAGGACAGTAATTATACAGACCTGAACATTGATGTTGACGAAGGATTTGAATATCATGTAAACCAAATATATTTTCAGGGAAATCAAGCATTTAATAATAAAGAGTTGGAAGATGCATTCGAAGATACCCATACAAAGAAATGGTGGCAATTTTGGAGGTCTTCTAAATTGAATTTAGATGAATATGAAAAAGACAAGGAAAAACTGATAACTTTTTTTAAGAAAAAGGGTTATGTGGATGCTGCTATCATTAAGGACACATTGATTTATAGTGAAAATAATGATGAAGTTAAAATAAAAATAGAAGTCTTCGAAGGAGAAAGGTTATTTATAAGAGATATTAAATTTGACGGTAATACGGTTTATCCCGATTTTGAACTTGTCAAAAGACTTGACTTTGCAAAAGGAGACCCTTACGATTACGAGAAATTCGAAATGAATCTTTTCCAGAATATGGACCAAACCGATGTAACTTCACTTTACGCTGATAACGGATATCTGGCGGCAAGACTTATTCCCGAGGAAAAACGCTTTACTCCGGATTCAGTTGATATTATTGTTAAGGTTTATGAAAATCAGAGAGTAAAGATTAGAAAAGTCGATATCAAGGGCAATACGAAAACGAAGGATAAAGTAATAAGACGGGAACTTTTTACCAGACCGGGAGAATATTTTAATAGGTCAGCCATTATTAGAAGCATAAGGGCTTTGGGTGTTATGCAGTATTTCAATCCCGAAGCATTGAAACCGGATATAAAACCCGTTGATGATAAAAATGTTGACCTTATTTATTCGGTTGAGGAGCGTTCTTCCGACCAAATCAATGCTTCGATTGGATTTATGGGAACATTCGGGTTAACAGGTGCCGTGGGCTTAACCTTAAGTAATTTTTCAATTGCAAGACCTTTCAGGGAGGGTGCAGGACAGATATTAAACCTGCATGCGGAGTTTGGCCAGGCAAACAGATATCAACAATATTCAATAGGATTTACTGAACCTTGGCTTTTTGATGAGCCAACAACTGTCGGATTTAATTTGTATTATTCATGGATAAGATACAATTCGAATTTGAATATCAGAAGAACCGGAGGAGCAATAAATTTTGGGCGGCGTTTTCATTGGCCTGATGATTATTTTCGAGGTGATTGGAGTGTGAGGTTGCAGGAAAATTTTGTTGAAGGTGATGGTGGTTATTATTATCGAACAGGTTTGTCAACTGAGTTTACATTAGCGCAAACAATTTCTCGTACAAGTTTCAATAATTTGTTTTTTCCATCAGTAGGTTCCAGATTCAGTTTTGCATCTTCTGTAGCACTTGGAGCATTATCATTAGGTAATACTGATTACTTTAAAAATATAATGAAATTCGAAATGGCGCATCCATTAATGCAGATTCAAGGCAATGACAGAATGGTACTTTATTTAAGCACGAACATTGGATATATTACAGGTTTTCAATCCGATACGATGATAAATCCAATTGAATTATATTCCATGGGAGGCAATGGATTGAGCGGTTTTGGAGTAACTCCTCTACGTGGATATGAAGACCAATCAGTTGGTCCCTATGGTGGAGGCAAGGTTTTGGCAAGACACATAGCAGAACTTCGTTTTGCCGTTTCCCTTGACCCTATGCCCGTTTATTTTTATGGATTTGCTGAAGCTGGAAACGTTTGGGGTGATTTGAAAAACAGTGACCCTTTCAATTTGAAACGTTCTGTGGGCTTAGGAGTTCAATTAATGATGATGCCTATTGGAGTTATTGGCTTTAGCTATGGCTATGGATTTGACCCGGTTATTGATAAAGGCTCACCTGCCGGATGGAAGTTTTTATTTCATTTAGGGCAACAGTTTTAGAAAATAGAAAATAGAAAATAGAAATTGAATAGAGATGATAGAATAAAATATTTTTTTAAAAAACTAATGGGAGAAATTATATGAAAAAAGTATTTGGATTAGCAATAATTTTGATTGCATTGCTTCTTACAGTACAGAATGCAAAAGCACAAAAAGAAAAAGCATTAAAAATTGGCATAGTTGATGTAGAGATGATTGTCAAGGAATTGCCTGAGGCAATGGATGCTGATAAAACATTACAGCAAATGGCACAATCATTTAAGGATTCATTGCTTTCAATCGAGAAAATTTTTGGTGCTAAGATGGAGCAATACAATAAACAAAAAACGATGATGAATCCGGAACAGCAAAAAAAGGAAGAAGAATCCTTACAACAATTGCAAATTGAATACCAGAAGTATCAGCAGGAAAAACTTGGTGCGCAAGGGGAATTAGCTCAAAACCGTGAAAAACTTTTAGCCCCAATCAGGGAAAAAGTCCGCACAGCCATTCAAAAGGTAGCCAAGAAGGAATATATGAATTTTGTGCTTGACAAGGCAAGTCCTATGTTGCTTTATGCTGAAGACGAATTTGATATTACGTTTTCGGTATTGGATTTGCTGAAACGCGGAATGTCCGGTGATAAGAAATAATTGAACCTTATAGCAAAATAGTGCGTTTAATCAATTATAACAGTAGAAGATACTAATAATGAGAAGTAAAGATATTAAGTATATTAGGGATTAAGTATGTAGGACAAATACAATAATTTATTTGTGTTGTCTAAAAATTATGAGTAGAATTATGCGATTAAAATCATATTTTATATTGCTGATAGCAATATTGATATCAGCATTAACCCTGAAAGCCCAGAAGGTGGGATTTATTTCGTCTGATGATATCAGAAAGAATTTTCCTGAAGCCCGGCAAGCAGACCAACGTTTACAGTCAATTGTGGAAGAGTGGAAACGCGAGTTGCAATCTATCGAAGAAAATATCAGGATATTAGAGGATGAAATCAAGAAGAATCGTCTGGTATGGAGTGATGAAGAAAGAACTACTAACGAGAGTGAGTTAAACGAACTTAAGAAACTTCAAAAAACTTTTGCTAAAGATAAATTTGAGGTAGATGGAGAATACGACAAAGCAGTGCAGATGCTGATGCAAAAAATCGAGGAGAAGATTTATGCGGCAACTCAAGATGTAGCGGCTAACGAAGGATATGATATTGTTTTTGATAAAAGCGTTCAGCCACTGCCGTATGTGAATTTCAAGTATGATTTGACAGTAAAAGTTTTGCGTAAACTTGGTGTTGATACAAAAAAGCTGGAGGAAGAGCTTGATGCGAAAATCACGAAAGACCCCAGAAATCAGCAGAGCGAATCAAAGCAAGCACCTTCGAAACGCAGAAGCAAGAGTCGTAGCAGGGGTTCGGAAACAAATATTGATGAAGAACCTGTTCCAACTAAACCAAATGAAAATCCTATTGAGAATAAAAGAGAGGAAATACCTCCGAATAAAAAATAGAAATTGTTTTTTATTTAGATTTGATTATGCTATTTTGCAGGGAATGTGATATGAAATTTTACATTCCCTTTAGTTTTTAATAATGGAGTAGTTGAAATGGAAAAGAATGCTTTGTTTACAGTTAAAGAAATTGCAGGATTAATTGAAGGTGAAATTGTTGGTAACCCTGAAGTTAATATTTATGGTTTGAACAGAATTGAGGATGTTAAACAAGGAGAGTTAACATTTTATTCCGATAAAACTTTCGAAAAATACCTGAATAATATTCAGGCATCCTGCATTATTGTTCAAAAAGATTTTAAAAATGATATACCGGATTATATTACAATTATAAAAACGGAAAATCCATATTTAGGTATTGTAAAGATTTTAAAATACCTCGATTCACTTAAACCAAAAAATACTTCTTTCATTCACCCAACTGCTGTTGTTGACGAAACGACAAAACTTGATAAGACGGCATATATTGGACCGAACTGTATCGTTGGTAAAAACTGTGCAATTGCTGGAAATGTATTTTTGCACTCTAATATTACTCTATATGAAAATGTCGAGATAGGTGAAAATACATTATTACATTCGGGTGTTATTTGTTGTAATGATACAAAGATTGGAAAGGATTGTATTATACATCCCGGAGTTGTTATTGGTTCGGACGGTTTTGGATATATTGAACATAAAGACGGCAGTTATGAAAAAATTCCTCAATTAGGAAATGTTATAATCGAGGATGATGTTGAAATTGGCTCCAACACTACAATTGACAGAGCATTAATTGGAAGTACAATTATTGGCAAAGGAGTAAAAATTGATAATCTTTGCCAGGTGGGACATAATGTAAAAATAGGTGAAAATACTGCCCTTGTCTCTCAGGTTGGTATCGCAGGTTCCTGCAATGTCGGTAAACGTAACCGTCTGGGAGGGCAGGTTGGTCTTGCCGGTCATCTTGAAACAGCAGATGATGTTGTTATACTTGCACAATCAGGTGTCGCCAAATCGGTTGAAAAGAAGGGCATGTATTTTGGCAGTCCAATAAAAGAAAGATTGCATGCTTTCAAGATTGAAGCTGTGTTGAATAATTTACCGGAACTTGCGAGAGATGTAGCCCAATTAAAAAGAGATATGGCTGAAAAAAGTTAACATAAAAAAACAGCTTTTTTTTAAGCATTTAGGATAGGTATTTATTTGTAAAATAATTTTATTCTTATTTCAGCTCGTTTAATATAATATAACTAACTTATTTTAAACTTCCCAACTTAAACAACCTGATTGTAAATAAAACCATCCAAGCCATCAGTAATAATCCTCCGGGCATTGAAACCATCATAGCTACTTTTCCCACTCCCGGAACAAATGTTACCAGAAATATATAAATCAGCATAAGAAATGTTCCTAAAATTCCGATAATTCCTGTCCATTTACTGAAGATCTCTTTTGAGAGCATGGCAAACGAAATCATCATTTCCGAAACAAGCACGAAGAAAAAGCCAAAGAAAACTCCTGCACTACCATGCGAACCTTTAGCTATCAAAAAATCACCGAGACCCGACAAAAAAAACTGTACCATTTGGTCTGTTGTATGGTTGTATTTATAGCTAAGTTGAGCCATTTGCAAAGCCGTGTTGTTGCTGATAAAAAGAGTAAGACCGATAATGAACACAATCATCCCCATAGTCGAGAGTGCCGGTCTGTATTTTTTCATAGCCCAATACAAAGCAAAGATTGCAGGAAAGGAAATTACAAGAGTTACTAAATTCAAAAAGTCAAGGTAATATAAACTCAGTAGAGGATTGACTTGGAAAAGGGCAAACCTGTCCACAGCATTTTTGGGAATAGCCGTCAGGTCTCCACCAAGAGAAGAACCAATAATAATATCGAATATACTGCCGATTACGACTATAATAGCAGCAATAGCACCTGCTTTGTAAACGCATCTGAGATGCTTTTGTGTGATTTCGGGGTTTTGTGTTTGTGTCATAAACTCTAAAGTTATTTCTTTTCATCCACCTTACACGTATTAATCCCAAAAGGCATATATGCAGGGCAAAATTTAAATAAATTAGTTATCAATAATAAAGCTGCAACTACAAGTATAATTATTCCCCATGTGCCTGTCACTAATTTCGTAAAAAATAAAACTACAAGAACAACAGCGGCAATCAAACGGATTACTCTGTCAACAGTTCCAATATTCTTTTTCATAATAACCTCAAAATAAAATTTTAAATATGTTTAGAGACAATAATATCAAATATAGCAAAATATCAACATAATTATTTATTTTTTATTCCAATTATATTGATCAGACCATTGAATAAATTCTTTCATCTTAGTAACGTTATTTTTTATCCAGTTATTTATTTCATCAGTGGCATTATAAGAAAATATTTTATAAGTAAATGGCTCAATAAAATTATTTTCAACTAACTCAGTAAAATATGGCATGAAAAACCATACTGCAAAATTTTTCTTAAGTTTATTTTTATCTTCTTTTTTATACATTGCTGAAACAATAGTTAAATAATTTCTAAAAAATTCCACATTTTTTTCCATGTATGGTTTATTCTTATATTCATCTTTTAAAATTTTATTTTTTCCCATGCCGAAAACAAGATCCATTGATACATTAAAAGTTCTTTCATTAGAAAGTAAATCCTCTGAATTTAAATAAATGGTCTCTTTATTCAATCCTGAGGGCAATGTATATAAACGCTTATAAAATACATCGAGAAGTTCTTTTGCTCTCTGATTATCATCTGTTTTTATCAAATAAATCCACATAGTAAGTAGTTGATCAGAAATCATAGCATTTTTCTCATAATATTGATATAAGTCAAAAATATAATTTTTATTATTAGGTTCTTTTTTGATATTTTTAACCAATAAACTATCATTGAATGTAGAACATGATGAAATAATAGTTACTATAAGAAATACTGGTATCAATCTCAGTATAATGTTATGCGATCCAATGTTCCTATCCACCGACTAACCCTCAATAAAAATTAAATAATTGGCTATTTATTAATTACCAAATTTAATGAATATTTTACGAAATCAAATATATTAAATTTTATAATTTTTCATCACATATACAAAACCGACAAAAATAATTACAGCGATAGAAAGAAATACAATCAAATCCCTCAACAAAAAGGTCGGGTCATTTTTAACAAGCATCATTATTCCCATTGCATTTACTGCTATAATCATGGTGAAAAAGAAACCATAGAACATGAATTGTATCGGATAAGATGATTGAGGTCTCGCCCAAAGCAGATAAACACTTATAATTCCTAAAGGTATGGTAAATCCTAAATCAAAAACCCGTACTAACCAAAATGCAGTAGGTGCAATGTCGTATGCTCTGGTCGTTCCGGTCTTGATAACTTCTAAGACTTCTCCAACCCACATTGAACCAAAAATCAACTGAAACAATATAAAAAGAACAGAATAAATCAGTAGTCCCAGTTTCTTGAAATTGCTCTCAACATTTTTCGGAAAAATTGAAAGAGAATACATCAAAAATATTATTGAGGAAATCAGTACAAACAAAAAGTAAAACATATATTTTTCGTTATTGCCGGTGTAAACTGATGAACTCCACTCCCAGCCGATTGTATAGCTAAGAGCATAATAAATCAAAAAGAGAGGTGTCATCATCAAAAGATATTTTGAAAAGGATTTCTTGAAGAATAATCCGATACCTGCGATAAGTAATATCGGGCTTAGAACTACAAGATTTATTAAATCCTGACCGATAAGTTGATTGTTGACCAAATCAGCAGTTTTATACTTGATGTTGCCAAGCATCAATGGACCTTGGACTGCAAGATAAATCAATGTTAATGCTGTTAATATCGCTAAAATGACGACAAAAATTCTTTCAAAAGAATTTCCAAAATTATAATTATTCGTTTCCATCTTTATTATCTATATAAATTTAACATAATAATTTTTAATAAGCATAACTCAAGCCAAGACCAATTCCCGGAGCAAATTCAATACCATAAGTTCCCCTGCTTGCATATGGATTGGGTATTTCTTTAAGTAATGAAATTCCTAAATCCAAATTAATCGCAATTCCCGGCTTTCCTGAATACAATTCATAACCGACTCCTGTACCTCCTGAAATATATAAACTCTCATAACCTGCACCAATCAACCAATATAATCGGCTAAAATCATTTTGATAAATTGATGTTTGAAATTCAGCACCAAAGAAAACCCATATTTTTGAATCATACAAATCAGGCAATAAACCAAAAGTAAACTTAAATGCATCTGTCGGATTTTTTCTTTTCTCTAAAAAATGATAGCTGATGCCTAATGACGAAATTGAAGAAACTGAAGCTCCTATGTAATGTCTTGGAACTTCATCTGCCTTATCATTTATTTCTGTCGTATCCTTGGCTGAATTGTTTTGGAAAAAACAAAGTAACATAAATAAGCATAAAATAACAAACCTTAACATCTTAGTATCCAAATTTATAAGTAAATTTTTAAATTGCAAAGTTAATAAAAAGTACAGTCTCAGCAAATCATCTTAGAAAAGATATCGGTTAAATTTCAACATAATAACTTGTATATTTTGTTTATATGTATTAGATTTGTATTTAATTAACTTTACATTTAATAAATGTTTATGTAATTTTTGATATGAATAATGGAATGAAAAATATTAACTGTATTTTGATGACAAACTTTTCGGATTTGTCCTCCGAACATTATTTTTCTGCTCCTCGATTCAATATGTCTAAATCAAGAGCAAGCAAGATTCTTCATTTCAGGCATTATCAAACTGACGCACCGATTTAAGTTTTAAAAGAATAAAATTATTATAAATTTTTATATATTTGTCTTTTGTTAAGGCGAAATTTTATTATTATTTTACTTATTAGAAAAAAAGGAGTTTACACGTGAAAAAAGATTTTTTAAAAATATTGGATTTTACTACTGAAGAAGTACTTGATACTTTTAAGATAGCTATTGATATGAAAAAGAATCCCTTGAAATACAGCGAATCACTTAAGGGTAAAACATTGGCTTTGATATTCGAAAAACCCTCACTCAGAACAAGAACAAGTTTTGATATTGGTATTCAGCAATTGGGTGGATATTCACTTTATTTATCACCTGCAGAAATTAATTTGGGCAAGCGTGAATCTGTTTATGATGTTTCTATGGTATTAGACCGCATGGTTCAAGGTATTATGATTAGAACATTCGGACATGACATCGTAGAAGATATGTCAAAATACACAAAAATACCTGTTATTAACGGACTGACGGATTATACTCATCCTTGTCAGGGAATGGCTGATTACATGACAATTAAAGAAATTAAGGGTGATTTTAAAAAATTAAAACTTACTTATCTGGGTGATGGAAATAACGTAGCTCATTCTTTGATGAATGGTGGTGCCCGTCTTGGTGTTCATGTTGTAATTTCCACACCTGCCGGTTACGAACCAAATCTTGTTGCATTTAAAGAAGCAGAAGAAGCGGCAAAAGAGACAGGTGCAAAAATTGAATATATAAAAAACCCGGTTGAGGCAGTTAAAAATTCGGATGTTATTTATACCGATACATGGGCATCTATGGGACAGGAAGCCGAAGCCGAAAAACGCAGAAGAATCTTTTGGGATTATCAGGTTAATGAAAAGCTGATGGCAAAAGCAAAGAAAGATGCAATCTTTATGCATTGTCTTCCTGCACACAGGAACGAAGAAGTAACTGATGCTGTAATAGATTCAAAGCAATCAGTAGTATTTCAGGAAGCAGAAAACAGATTGCATATTCAAAAAGCAATCATGTATAAATTGATGAAATAAATTTCGGAAAATGTAGAATGTAAAATGTAGAATGGATTAGTAGTTAGTGGTAGAACAAAAAATGAGTAGGAAAGTAGAGAAATTTAATGAAGAATTTTATTTATTTCAAATTCACTTTCATCTTTATGCTTTAAGCTTTCTTCTAACATCTAATTACTAACATCTAATTACTAACATCTAATAACTAAAGAAAATGGTACAAAAAGCATTAATAGCAGTTGGTGGTAATTCATTGATTAGAGCAGGTGAGAGAGGAACTCTTTCCGAGCAGTCGGCTAATGCCCGGGCAACAGCTAAAAGTATTGCACGGATGATTAAGCTTGGATGGGAAGTAGTGATTACCCATGGAAACGGACCTCAGGCAGGTGCGGCATTGCTCCGTTCCGAAAGAGCCGAAAACGAAGTTTATACACATACACTCGATATGTGTGTTGCTACAACTCAAAGCGAGATTGGATATATAATGCAAAAAGCACTGGAATTTGAATTGAAGCAACTTGGACTAAAAAAGCTGGTTTCGACAATTCCTACAATGGTGCTTGTTGATAAAAATGATATTGCGTTTCAAAATCCTACTAAACCAATTGGTCCTTTTTATGAAAAAGAAGAAGCTGAAAGAAAACGGAGAAGACTTGGTTGGGATATTGTCGAAGATTCTGCAAGAGGTTATCGTAGAGTAGTTGCATCTCCTGAACCTATAGAAATATTACAATTGGAAGTAATTTCGAAATTAATCGAGTTAGGGATTGTGGCAATAGCCCTCGGTGGAGGAGGAATCCCCGTAGCTTACGGAGAGAAAGGGGAAATAATAGGAATGGAAGCAGTTATTGATAAAGACAGGTCTTCGGCATTACTTGCTAAAAATCTTGATGTTGATTTGTTTATTATCAGTACCGATACAGACCAGGTATATTTAAATTATAAAACAGAAAAACAAGAGGGAATAAAAAAAGCCACTTCCGTTGAAATGCAGAAATATCTTGACGAAGGACATTTTCCACCGGGCAGCATGGGACCAAAAATTGAGTCGGCTCTTAAATTTTTAAAGAACGGTGGAAAAAAAGTAATTATTACTTCTTATGAATATTTAATGGATGCACTTGAAGAAAAGGCAGGAACACATATTAGTCGTTAGTCGTCAGTCGTTAGTTGACAGGCGACAGTTGTTAGTGTTAAATTTTATGTTTTAAGTTGTAACAATATCATAGCGATTGAATATAGTAAAGTATGAAAATTAGATTTTGAAAATTGATTTTAAATTTTAAATTGAAAATTTTAAATTAAAATAATAATAAACCGGGTGAAAAAATGAAATTAAGGCATGTTGTTGAATCTCAACAGTTCACAGTTCCGCGTTTGATGGAGTTATTCAAAAGAACTGAGGAAATGAAAAAAGTTGTTGCCCGCGGAGGAACGAGGGATTACGAAAATAAAATCATGGCAAGTTTGTTTTACAAACCTTCGACCAGAACGAGATTTTCTTTCGAATCTGCTATGTTCCGGCTCGGAGGGAAAAATCTTGCAACTGAGCAAGCGTATGAGTTTTCTTCCGAAGTTCGAGGCGAACGACTGGAAGATACTATACGAATAATATCCGATTATTGCGATGTTATTGTTCTCAGGCACATTGAGGAAGGAGGGGCAAAAAGAGCCGCATCCATTTCTCCTGTTCCTGTTATTAATGCCGGTGATGGAGCAGGTGGGCAGCATCCTACTCAAGCTCTTCTTGACTTATATACGATATACAACGAATGTCATGCACTCAATGGTTTATCAGTCGCATTTATCGGGGCTTTGGACAAAGGCAGAACCGTCAGGTCATTAGCTTACCTCTTGAGTAAATTCGAAAGGATGAAATTATACTTCATTTCTCCCGATGAATTGCAAATCAGGCCCGACATTCTTGAGCATCTCGATGAAAATGGAGTTTCATATCAGTTAACAACTTCTACCGAAAATATTATCAACAAAGTGGATGTTGTCTATCAGACAAGAATTGACAGAGACAGGTTAAAGGACAGAAACGTTGATTTGTCGGCATATAATATTGATTCAAGTGTTCTGCAAAAAATGAAGTATAATTCAATTATTATGCACCCTCTTCCTCGTTCCGTTGAAATTGATACAGATGTTGACCATGACAGGAGAGCGGCATACTTCAGACAATCGAGGAATGGTTTATATGTCAGAATGGCTCTTTTAACTATGCTCTTTGAAGAAAATGACGAGCCGACTTTGTTTGATTCTGTTAGAAAATAATCCTCTTGGAAAAGAGAAAAAGGAGAAAGGATAAATGATTATTGACTTTTCTTAGTAAACTTTTCTGTAAAACGATATTCAAGAAAGCAATTACACAGAGTTAAACAGAGATGACACGGAGTTACACAGAGAATAAAACAATCGCAGAGAGCGATTGAATGTTTGTAACAGAAAATTATTCCCTCGGGTTTTCAAACCCGGAGGAGTTGAACAAAAAAGATTTGAAAATTAGTATTTAAAAATTGAATGAAAATTGAAAAATTGAAAATTATTATATAGGAGAAATTTAATTAATGAAATCACAGGATTATATTGATATTGAAAACAAATATGGAGCACATAACTACCATCCTTTGGATGTTGTGATTAGCGAAGCCAAAGGCATATGGGTTACTGATGTTGACGGTAAAAGATACCTTGACTGTCTTGCGGCATATTCTGCAGTCAATCAAGGACACTGCCATCCGAAAATAATGGAAGTATTCATTGCCCAGGCATCAAAGGTAACTTTGACAAGCCGGGCATTTAGGAACAATCAACTTCCTTTATTATACAAAAAGCTTCATGATATGACAGGATATGATATGTCTTTACCAATGAATTCAGGAGCTGAGGCAGTTGAAACTGCAATTAAAACCGCAAGGCGATGGGGATATGATAAAAAAGGAATTCCTGAAAATAAAGCAGAAATCATTGTAGCTTCAGGTAACTTCCATGGCAGGACGACAACCATCGTGGGTTTTTCCGATGACCCTATGTCGTATAAAGGTTTTGGTCCTTATTGCACTCAAGCGTTTCCTATGCATGAATACGGGAATCTCAATGATTTGAAATCGAAGATAAATCAAAACACTGCCGCAGTCATGGTCGAACCGATTCAGGGTGAAGGGGGGATTGTTATACCTCCGGACGGTTATTTGAAAGGAATTGAAAAAATATGTAAAGAAAACAATATATTGTTTATATGTGACGAAATCCAATCGGGGTTAGGTAGAGCGGGTAAACTTTTTGCACATTATTATGAAGGAGTAAGACCGGATATAGTAATTATCGGAAAAGCACTTTCCGGCGGATTTTATCCCGTGTCAGCAATATTGGCGGACAAAGAAATTCTTGGTGTAATCAAACCCGGTGAGCATGGCTCAACATTTGGTGGCAATCCATTAGGTGCGGCTGTTGCAGTTAGAGCATTAGAGGTTATCGAAGAAGAAAAGTTAATTGAAAGTTCAGACAAATTAGGTAATTACTTTATCGAAAAGCTGAGAGCTATTCCTAATCCCCATATAGTCAATGTCAGAGGTCGCGGTTTGTGGATTGGTTTTGTACTCGACAGAAAAGCAAGGCCTTATTGCGAAAAACTGAAAGAAGAAGGAATTTTGTGTAAGGAAACACATGAAAACATAATTAGATTTGCACCGCCTCTCGTTATTACAAAAGAAGAAATTGACTGGGCAGTCGAAAAAATTGAAAACGTTGTCAAATCATTAGATTGATATTTTATAAATATATTTTTAGGAGTTTTAAATGAGTAAAAAAGATAGAAAGCGTGTAATCATTATAGGAGCAGCCGGAAGAGATTTCCATAACTTCAATACATATTACAGGAATTGCGAGAATACTGAAGTTGTTGCTTTTACAGCTGCACAGATTCCGGATATCGCAGGAAGGAAATATCCCGCAACATTGGCTGGGAAATTATATCCAAACGGTATTCCGATTTTTGCAGAAAGTGAATTGGAAAAATTAATTAAAAGGTACAATGTCAGCGAATGTGTATTGTCATATAGTGACCTGCCATACGATACGGTAATGCATCTTGCCTCACGCGTTCTCGTAACCGGTGCAAAATTCTCGATGCTTGGTTCATATCCGACAATGATTGTTTCCAAGAAACCTGTTGTTTCAATCACCGCTGTTCGTACAGGTTGCGGTAAGAGCCAGACTACACGCGAAGTAGTTCGTCAATTGATGTCCATTGGCAAGAAAGTCGTTTCAATTCGTCATCCCATGCCTTATGGTGATTTGGCAAAACAGAAAGTCCAAAGATTTGCCAAACTTTCCGATTTGGAGAAGCATAAATGCACAATCGAGGAAATGGAAGAGTACGAACCACATATAGCAATGAACAGTATAATTTATTCGGGTGTTGATTATGAAGCTATTGTTAGGGAAGCCGAAAAAGAAGCTGATATTATCATCTGGGACGGCGGTAACAATGATATGCCATTTTATAAACCGGATTTATCTATAGTTGTAGTTGACCCATTGAGACCGGGGCACGAAATCGGCTATTATCCCGGTGAAGTCAACTTGCGTATGGCTGATGTAGTAGTTGTGAACAAAGTAGATTCAGCATATCCCGAAGATATTGATTACGTCTTGAACAACATTAGGGAATATAATCCAAAAGCTTTGATAATTCTTGCTGCATCATCAGTTGTTGCAGAAAAACCGGAAGTTATCAGAGGCAAAAATGTTCTTGTAATCGAAGACGGACCAACATTGACACATGGTGAAATGGATATGGGAGCCGGAATGGTTGCCGCAAGACGTTATGGTGCTGTCGGCTTTGTTGACCCACGTCCTTATACGGTTGGCAAGATTACGGAAACATTTAAGAAGTATCCTGAAATTGGTACGCTGTTACCCGCAATGGGTTACGGTAAAGAGCAAATGAAAGATTTGGAAAAGACAATTGCCAAAACCAAATGCGATTCAGTTGTTATTGGTACTCCTATTGATTTGGGAAGATTCATTAAAATCAAACAGCCAAATACAAGGGTATATTATGAATTGGCAGAAATCAGCAAACCGAAATTAGCTGATATATTAAGAGATTTTGTTAAGAAGATTAAGTAAGAAAATTTCATTTTGTAATAATAAGGGTATTTGATTTTTCATTGTTACAATTACTTTGATTATCAAACACCCTTTTTTTTATGAATTGGATACTATATGGGAATATGATACAATATTTCCGATGAAATTACCAATGTTGCGAATTTCCCTGTAAATTTGAAAAAAATTATTATTTCTC
Source organism: bacterium (assembly GCA_043804925.1). Classification (GTDB taxonomy): domain Bacteria; phylum Bacteroidota; class Ignavibacteria; order Kapaibacteriales; family UBA2268; genus ChocPot-Mid. The sequence goes on from JAZDIP010000012.1 coordinate 62,580, forward strand.
ATAAAATAATCATAAATTTGTAGTTCCTTAAAAATGAATAATATAAATATATATAATTAGTAATATAAGTTAGGTAAATTGAAATGAAAAGAACTTTTCAACCCAGCAGAAGAAAAAGATTGAATAAGCACGGATTTAGGGCAAGAATGGCTACTAAAAACGGCAGAAAAGTACTTGCAAGCCGTAGGGCTAAAGGCAGATTTAAATTAACTGTCAGCGACGAAGGTAAAAAAGCGTAATTAATGGTTAATTGTTAATGGTCAATTGTTAATGATTGGCGGTTATTGTTTTTTCTGCTCGGATTTCAAACATATTTAGGTTTGGCATGATTCAAGCTAAATTGCAGGCAATCAAGGGTAAGGCAAAATTTGATGAGCTTTTTAAAAGCGGAACAAAATTTAGAAATAAGGACTGCTTATCACTCATCACATATGAATCAGACCCGAATGAAATTAATCCGAATATCAATCGGGTTATTTTTTATGCAGTTGCAGTTAGCAAGAAAACAGCTAAGAAAGCGGTGATAAGAAATAGAATAAAAAGATTAATTCGTGAAAGTTTCAGGCAATTATTAAAGGAAGAAAGTACTTTGTTTGACAATATCAAAAATATTATTATAATCTGGAGATGGGCGCCTGTCTACCCGGGTTTGATTAGTATGAATGAAGTTAAAGAATCCTTAAAAAAAATACTGCTTAACTCCCAATCATATATTTCAAGTAAAAAAGATAATACAAATTGAAGCATATAATTTTAATATTGATTAAGTTCTATAAGATGGCAATTTCTCCTTATCTGCCATCTTCATGCAGGTTTTATCCGACATGCTCGGAATATGCTATGGAGGCAGTTAAAATACATGGAGCAGCAAAAGGCAGTTGGCTTGCATTTAAACGGATATCGAGATGTCATCCTTTTAACAAAGGCGGGTATGACCCGGTCATAGAAGATAGAAAATAGAAGATAGAAGATAGAAAATAGAAGATAGAAGATAGAAGATAGAAGATAGAAAATTGAAGATAGAAGATAGAAAATAGAAGATAGAAGATAGAAAATTGAAGATAGAAGATAGAAGATAGAAAATAGAAGAAAATAATGAAATTATGTAATAATGATAATATAGATTTTAAAAATGGATAAACGTTCCTTAATGGCAATAGTACTCATCACAGTTATTGTGATGATTTGGTTATTTTATACATCTGTTACTACTCAGCATGAATCTTTGGAAGAACAGAAGAAAAAAAGTAAAACCGATACATCTGAAATGGTTGAAAGCAAAGAAACCCCTCAGGTTGAAGAAACAACTGAAATAAACGACAGCACAGCTTCAATATCGGGAGATTCCTTAAAAGATGCAAAAAAATACGGATTGTATTTTGCCAAATTTGCCGAAGGTGATGAAGATATTATTACTATTGAAACTGACCTCTTAAAAGCTAAAATAAGCAACAAGGGTGCGTCATTAATTAAATGGGAACTTAAAGATTTTAAACAATGGAACGGATTCCCGAGCCAATTGATATGGAACAAAGACCCCGACGAAAGAGGGCAACTTTACATGACTTTTATTACCAAAGATGCAAAGAAAATTGATACGAGAGATTTGTTTTTTGATTTAAGAAATGATGGTAAAAGGAATTACAGATTAACAGGAAATCAAACTCTTATTTTAACTGCGAAACTGCAAATTGCCGATGATAAATACATTGAAAAGAAATTTACTTTTTTCGGAAATAAATATCATGTCAATACAGAGATAACTTTAAATTCTCTCGAGGATATTATACCTTCCAGAGGTTATAATTATGTCTGGTCGAATGGTTTGAGATATCAGGAATGGAACACAGTTGACGAATCCTCCGATGCAGAAGCAATGATTTCGATGAATGACGACATGCAAAAAATTGACGCTACAGACGATGTACCAATAGAAGATGCAGGAACAGGAATTATTGATTTTGCAGGGATTAAAACCAAGTACTTTGGAGTTGGTATTATTCCTCAACCCTACCGTTCCTTTGATGGTACTGTTGACCTTTACGGCGAAAAGAAACATGTTAAGAACGAAGGTGTTTTGGAATTGTATGATATTTCTTTTCGTATTCCATACGATGGCGGAAAAGATACAAAAAAATTCCAGGTGTATATTGGACCACTCGATTATGATATTGTTGGTGATTATAAACTAACCAAAATGGTATATTTCGGTTGGGGATTTATCAGGTACATCGGTGAATACCTGATTCTGCCATTGTTTCTCTTTATTCACATGTTCATTTCCAATTATGGTATTACCATTATCGTATTTTCTATATTAATGAAAATGTTGCTGTATCCGCTGTCAATACAGCAAATGCGCTCGGCACAAAAAATGAAATTATTAGGTCCTGAAATGGAAAAAATTCGGACAAAATTTGCCGATGACCAAAAAGAGCAGCAAAAGGAAATGATGAAATTGTATTCCGAATATGGTATTAATCCTGCAAGCGGATGTTTGCCATTGCTGTTGCAGATGCCAATTTTATTTGCATTATGGTCTGTTCTTAGGTCGCAAATTGACTTGAGACAAGCTGATTTTATTTGGTGGATTACCGACTTATCACTTCCCGATGTTTTGGTTACATTGCCATTTTCCTTATTAGGGATTAAATTCATTTCGGGTCTTGCCCTGCTGATGGGTGCCACAATGTTTTTACAACAAAAGCTGACGGTTACAGACCCTAGACAAAAAGCAATGGTTTATATCATGCCTGTCATGTTTACGTTGATATTTTCCAGTTTGCCATCGGGATTGAACCTTTATTATTTTATGTTTAACCTGCTAAGCATAATCCAGCAGGTCTATATAAATAATTATTCAAAAAACAGGCCATCTCTTGCACAATTGAGGAAATCACCTAAAAAAGAGGGCTGGTTGCAAAAGAAAATGAGAGAAGCACAGCAAATGGCAGAGTCACAAGGCAGGTCTGTTCCCGGTCGTGCTACACAAAGTTATGCAAAGAAGAAGCAGCTTCCGAAAAAGAAGAAAAAATAGTATAACAAGTTCATAAAGTTTATAAAGTTTATAAAGTTCATAAAGTTCATAAAGTTGAATCTTCTTTAAAAAGTGTCATTCCTGCGAAAGCAGGAATCTATCTTTTAAAGTCCTCTGTGGATATCAATTGTTTGTCTATGATACTCAGCATATCAATTCTTACTTTCTTCTTTTTGTGAAATGTTTACCGTAAAAGGAGAAACGAAATAATTTCCCACCAAGCCGCAAAATTGTAAATTTAGACCCCATTTCCTAAAAAAATTCACTTTTTTTAGAAAAAAGTGTAACATTTTGCATTCTCATGTGTTTTATAAGTAAGCAGGGATGCAAATTTCAAAAAAGTATAATTTTTTGGAGGTTTTTATGGGTAATTTGGAAAGACAGAATAACGGAAGAACTGAAAGACGGAAGACCGGAATTGCTGAATCGTCTTTGATTTATTTTGCTTTAATAATGGTTTTATTGCTTTTGAATATTACCATAACCACAATTGCTACAGCACAAAACAAAAAGCCGAAACTGCAATCTTTGGATACTCTTCCTCCTAAACCGGAATGGGAAATGTGCTATCATGGGGTAAATGTATGCTTTAAAAGAAATGTTTATGACAAACCAGACGATCCTACAGTTAGGTCAAATTTACAAAGTATAGTCCTTGATGAAGAACATAGT
>JAZDIP010000013.1:0-40100 GCA_043804925.1 bacterium
ATTAATTTTATATATAAATAAAAATTTAGAATTATAATATTAATCAGGGTAATATGAGTCAAAAAAAAGACAGAATAAGTGTACTAACTCTCGGTTGTAGTAAAAATACAGTTGATTCGGAAAATATGCTTGGCGTATTCAAAGAAGCAGGATTCAATATATCAAAAGATTATAACAATACGGATTATCTCGTTATAAACACATGCGGATTCATCAAAACGGCAAAAGAAGAAAGTATTCAGGTAATATTGGATGCCATTGAATCAAAAAAGAGAGGAGATTTAAAGAAAGTTATCGTATGCGGCTGTTTGGCTGAAAGATATATGGAAGTTTTAAAAAATCAAATTGATGATGTTGATTTATTTTCCGGATTAAACTCAGTTCGGGAAATCCTCCTCCACTTAAAACCGGATTTCAAAAAAGAGCTTACCGAAGAAAGAGTTTTACTAACACCTAAGCATTTTGCATACTTAAAAATATCGGAAGGATGCAACCATAAATGCTCTTTTTGTTCGATACCGTTGATTAGAGGTAAATACATTTCCCGGGCTGAAAATGATATAATCAATGAAGCGAAGTCTTTGGCTAAAAAAGGTGTCATAGAGTTAAATATCATCGCTCAGGACACAACATACTATGGAATTGATACTCAAGGAAAATCACAATTAGCCGGACTATTGAAAAAAACAAGTGATATTGAAGGATTGAGTTGGATTAGATTGCTCTATACTTACCCCTTAAATTTCCCATACGAAATTTTGGATGTTATTAATGAACGGGCTAACATTTGTAAATATATTGACATCCCTTTACAACATGTTTCTTCAGGTATATTAAAAGACATGAAAAGGAAAATGAATCATAAACAGACTTCGGAATTAGTAGATATAATCCGGGACAAAGTAAAAAACGTTGCCATCAGGAGTACGTTTATCACCGGATTTCCCGGCGAAACAGATAAAGATTTTCAAATGCTTTACGACTTTATAAACGAGAAAAAATTGGACAGGGTAGGAGTCTTCACATACTCCCACGAGGAAGGAACATCGGCTTTTGAATTAGGTGATTCTGTCCCCGAGGAAATTAAAAATCAGCGAAGGGATGAATTAATGAAGTTGCAAATGCAAATATCTCTCGAAAGAAACAGGAGTTTTATCGGTAAAGATGTTAAAGTTATCATTGATAATGTTGATAAAAGCAAGAACTATGTTGGTAGAACCGAACATGATGCTCCCGATGTCGACAATGCTGTCCTCGTAAAATCAAAAAAGAAATTAAATATCGGAGATTTTTATAATGTCAGGATTACGGATGCTTCCGAATATGACCTGATTGGGAAATTATTTTAAAGTTTACTTCAATTATCACCATAACTAATTCTTTCTATTTTCTTAAGAATTCCTCACCCCTTTTTTTATTGACTTTTATTATATATAACAACATCCTTTGTTAAGAAAATTTAATTTTTAGCCGACTTATATAATTTGTTTTCTTTTTTTGCCAACTTTTTATTACTTTGAATATAATGAACTCATCAAAAATAAATTTTTATATTAAATTGAAAGGTACACAATGGAAATTAAAAAAGTATTGGTTATCGGTGCAGGTACAATGGGCAACGGAATTGCTCACGTTTTCGCACAATGTGGCTATAATGTTATTCTTTGCGATGCATTTGAAAATGCTTTAAAAAAGGGTATGACAACGATTGAAAAAAATCTTGGCAGGCAAGTAGCAAAAGAAAAATTAACTAAAGAGCAAGCCGATGAAATAATGAAGCGTATTAGCGGAACTTCCAATTTCGAAGATGGAAAAGATGCCGACTTTGTTGTTGAAGCAGTTATCGAAAGCAAAGAGTTGAAGTACGAAATTTTCGGCAAACTCGATAAAATCGTCAGACCTGAAGTAATAATAGCAAGCAATACATCAACAATTTCAATCACAGAAATCGCCGCAAAGACAAGCCGTCCCGATAAAATAATCGGAATGCACTTTATGAATCCTGTCCCAATGATGAAATTGGTTGAAGTAATCCGTGGACTAGTTACAAGTGATGAAACTTATACAATCGTAAAAGAATTGTCCGAGAAATTAGGAAAAATACCGGTTGTGGCAAATGATTATCCCGGATTTATAGCAAACAGAATTTTAATGCCCTTAATTAACGAAGCATGCTTCGCCGTTATGGAAGGTGTTGGCACTATTGATGCAATTGATAATGTTGCAAAACTTGGATTGGCTCATCCGATGGGACCTCTTTTCCTTGCCGATTTAATCGGTTTGGATGTTACTCTTGCAATTATGAAAGTATTGCATGAAGATATTGGCGACCCAAGATTCAGGCCTTGCCCTTTGTTGAAGAAAATGGTAGCTGCGGGTTATTATGGCAGAAAATCAGGTAAGGGCTTCTATGATTATTCGGGTGAAAATCCTGTTCCTGTGAAAATTTAAAAAATGACGGCTGTCAGTTGCCGGTTAACAGTTAATTAATATCTCAGTGATTGAATGCAATTGATTTTTAGCTTGATAGACTTTTTGAGTGTAAGAAATTTTGTAAATTAATCTTACGGTTACCGTTTATTCAGTTTCCGTTAAAAAAGAAATATTATTCAGTATTAATTATAAATGGAGTAATGATGAGAGGAAGTCAATCCCGGAAATTTGATTCCGATGACCCGGAAGTTCTTGCCGCATATCAGGCAGAAACCAATGGAGAGTATTTAGAGGCAATCGAGCATTATAAAATTGCCTTGGCTAAAAATCCTGATTTGGGAATTGTTTTTAAACATTGCGGTAATGTTTACTACAGAATCGGTATGCTCAAAGAAGCCGTCGAATACCTGGAAAAAGCAACGGAACTATTACCGAATTTCCCGACAGCTCACTATGAATTAGGTCTTGCATATTACCGCCAGGTAAGAATCAGGAAAGCTATTAACGAAATGAAGACCGTACTTCATATTGACCCGGATTTCCTTATGGCTAATTATTGGTTGGGTATCCTGAATTATCATTACGGACACTTACGCGATGCAAAAAGACACTATAAAATTGTAACTGAAAAAAATCCCAATTTTACCATAGCTTATTTTCATTTGGGTAATACGAACTTAAGATTGGGATATTACGATGAAGCAATCGAGAATTTTAAAACCGTACTTGATAATAATGATGAAAGTCCTGCAACATTGACATTATTAGGTGATGCATATCTAAATCTTGACAGGAAAATCGAAGCCAGAAGAGCATATAAAAAAGCTTTAGAGTACGACCCTGACGACAGGAAAGCAATGCGTGGCTTAAAGCTACTCGACGATTTTGATGAAGTAAATTTTTGAAATAATTTAAAGTTGAACATTTTAAAAATAAATTTATTCTCTAAAAAAAAGGGACACATTTTCGTGCCCCTTTTTTTGTAAAAATATCTTACTTCACAATAATCATTTTCATAGTTTTCTTATTTTTATCCATTGTTAATGTATAGTAATATATTCCTGAAGGAAAATTGTTGCTATTAATATCAAAATGGTGCACTCCTTTGGAAAAGAAACCTTTCGAGATTGTTTTAATTTCAATTCCGCTATTATTATGAAGCCGTAAGTCAATATATGAAGGATGAGCCAATTCAAGACTTATTGTTGTGTTATTTACGACAGGATTAGGATAATTATATAGTGATAAAATCCGATTTCCTAAATCAATAACTCCTAAAATATTTGGTTCTCCATAATAGAACGTTTGTTTTTCGCTACTATCCCAACGGGAATTTTCCCAATTTAAATACAACTGAGAAATCATTCTGTCTTCAGTATCATAACCAAAAATATATTTTTCTGAATCAGTCCAAACGGAATCAATATATTTCTGAATCAGATGTTCAGTAGGATTACCTTGAATATTATTTGTATAATAATTTTTTGTATCATTATTCCAAGTATATAACCAGGTGTAATAATCATCTTCAATTAAAAAACCGGATTCATCATAAAAATATTCTGATTTTGTGGAATTTCTATACCAGTTATTCAATTCATTCCACTTTTCAGTAACAACAACTACCGGATTGTTATCCTCATTAAAGGTTGTACTTGTTTTTGTTGTATTTATCCATGTAGAAATACTATCAACATATTTTTGATTGGTAACAATTGAAATATTTTCAATATTGTCATAAGTATAGGTTGAACTGGCAGTATATTTCCATCCGTCATTATTACTCCATGAGTAATTATAATCAATGTGCTTTTTTCCGTCTTGGTAATAAGAATACTCATTTTTCTCCTGATTAGTCCAACTGCTTGAGTTTACTGAATAAGTTTGAGATTGTTCCTCTATTAATTTATTTGAATCGTCATAAGAATAGTTGATTCTCATATTGTCCTGCCATTGTTCATTGATAAATCTTTGTGTAAGGTCCTTAAGCAAATTGTTTTGTTGGTCGTAAAAGTATAAGTTTTGGGTATTGGCTAACCATCCAACATTTTCGTTTTTCATAATTATTATCATTATCAATTTACCATTTTCATCATAATCGAATGTTTGAGTATCCTGTAAAACCCAATCATTATTTTGCCACAAATAATTTGACAATTCTGATAATCTATTATCTTCATATACATATACTATTTTACTATAATTAATTATATTATTTCCCCAATATGTTTTCGTAATAGTTTCAGTAAGATTATTTTCATCGTCGTATATATAAACAATAAAAGCATTATTTCTCCAATTACCTTGTCCCCATCTTTTCGAAAATACAGTATCAATTATATTTGATTCATTGTGTTGATAAATATAATATCTATTTTTTTCCCAGGTATTATTTCGCCATCTTTGACCAAGAGCAAATATTTTTTGACCTTCAGTATTAAATGTCGAACTTGTTCTGTAATTTTCGCTCCAAACACCATCATCAGAATTCCATGTAAAATATGTAGAATCAATGATATTATTATTCTCGTCCAGAGTATATTGATTTTTTGTAGAGAATTTTAGAGTATCATTAATTAAATCTTCGGTAATGTCTTCCAATAATTTTTTATTTTCATCATAGTAATATGTCCGTTTACCGGAAAAAACTAATTCTTCTCCACTCTTCTTAAAAATGTTAACTACATTTAAAATGCTATCTTCATCGTAGGTATAATAAAAACTACTTGAAACAACGAAAGCTTTTAAATCCCAAGTTAAAGTTTCTTTGGAATTCAATACTTCATTTTCAGAAAGTAATTTATTATTGTGAGTAAATTTCTCTTTTGAATAGCCGTTTATTGAAAAAACAACTGCAAGAAATATTAGAGCAAATAGTAAGTTTTTATGCATAAGTCCACCTATATTTATTTTTTTATTCAATTTGCATATTTATTTTAATTTTTTTTATTCATCTTTTTCAACGACAATCAAAACTTTGTCAGCATCAACCTGCTCACCGGCTTGTGCATTTACCTCTGTAACCTTACCGTCTATTGCCGCATATAAAGTTGTTTCCATTTTCATTGCTTCAACTATAATCAACGCATCTCCCTCTGAAACTGTTTGACCATTTTCAACCAGAACTTTCACAATAGTTCCGGGCATTGGCGGAAGAACTGTTTGTTTATTTCCCGAGTCAATTCCATTATCATCGAAAGATTTCTCCTCTTCCTTTACTTTGTCAAATACAATGCAATCTCCATCACAATTGACAAATATGTGATTATCGTCTTCTGCAGTATAGAATTTGAATAACTGTTCCTCTCCTTCAGAGTTTGGAATTGCTATTGAGAACATATTTGGCAGAGATGCTCCAATTTTAAACAAGGAGTTTTTACCGTTAATTTTAGCTGAAATCTGCCCACCGGTATTATTTACATCAACATCAAAAGTATTATTTTCATATTTTAATTTCATATTTTCTCCAATTATTTTGATGAACAAATTTCCCATCTACCAATTGATTCCCATGGTGTCGGTATTTTTCCGTTTCCATCTGAAAATGTAGTAATGGGTTTCTTGTTATTTTGAGAATATACTGTTGCGGCTGTCAGAGCAGCATTTAATATGACATCAGGTCTGGGAACTTTTTGACTCATATTATTTTCTATAAAATTTGTGAAAGTATTGCCTTTGACAAATTCAGGATGCTCCAGACAATTAATCATAAATTTAATTGATGTTTTAACACCCAATATTATATTTTGTTTGAGTGCAAGAATAATTCTTTGTCGTGCTTCTTCTCTGTCTTTGCCCCATGCAATCAGTTTTGCCAAAACAGGGTCATAAAAAACGGAGACCTTACTTCCCTGATAAATTCCGCAATCATACCTGACACCCGGACCCGTCGGTTCTTTAAGGAAAAGTATGTTACCCGAAGACGGCATAAAATTATTATCAGCATCTTCTGCATAAATTCTACACTCAATTGCATGTCCTGACTGTTTTAAATCTTCTTGTTTAAATGGAATTTTGTCTCCATTTGCAATAGCTATTTGCAATTTGACAAGGTCAATTCCTGTAGTCATTTCAGTAACCGGATGTTCTACCTGAATTCTTGCATTAACTTCCAGAAAATAGAAATTTTTGTCTTTGTCAACAAGAAACTCAACTGTACCGACACTATCGTAATTTGCAGCTTGAGCAACTTTAACAGCGGTTTCTCCCATTCTTTTTTGCAAATCAGCATCCATTACGGGTGATGGAGCTTCCTCGATTATTTTTTGGTGACGTCTTTGAATCGAGCATTCACGCTCAAATAGATAAATTACATTCCCATGACTGTCAGCGGCTATCTGAAATTCAACATGCCTTGGAGATTCAATGTATTTTTCCAAATAAACTTCATCGCTTCCGAAAGCTGATTTAGACTCCCTCATAGCCGACTCGACAGCATCTTTCAGCTTTTCTTTTTGATGAACAACTCTCATTCCTTTTCCACCGCCACCGGCAGATGCTTTGATTAATACAGGAAATCCCATTTCATCCGCTGTTTTTTCAAAATCCTTGATTTCCAAAGAACTTGTTTTCATGCCAGGAATTACAGGTACACCGGACTTGAGCATTAATTGCCTTGATGCAACTTTTGAACCAAGCAGTTCCATAGGTTTAGGGTCAGGACCAATAAAGATTAATCCTGAATCCCTGACTTTTTTATTAAATCCACTGTTTTCAGCTAAAAAGCCGTAACCGGGATGAATTGCATCACAACCTGTATCCTTTGCTGCTTTTATTACAGCATCCTGATTTAGATAAGACTGAAGTGCAGGAGCAGGCCCAATACATATTGATTCATCGGCAGATAAAACATGTAATGCTTCTGAGTCTGCTTCAGAATATACGGCTACAGTTCTTATACCCATTTCCTTACATGCTCTTATTATCCTGCATGCTATTTCACTTCTATTTGCTATTAAAACTTTTTTTATCACTTGCCATCCTTCTATATTTTCTTTTACAAATATTTAATCAATAGGGTATTATTTTGTATCAATTCATTTTTTCTTAATCCCTTCTCCCTTTTCCTTTCTCCCTTCTCCCATATTTTTCACTATTCATTATCTATTTTGACCAGCTTGGTTTTCTTTTCTCAAGAAAAGCATTCATTCCTTCCTGACCTTCGGGACTTAATCTCAAATTAGCAATTAACTCGGCAGTATAATTGTGTACCTCGTCAATTTTAATAATATGTCCAACTTTAAAAATCATCTCCTTTACGGATTTAACTGCTTCCGGACCATTTTGCAAAATTAAATTCACTTTTTCATTTACTTTGTCATCAAGTAACTCTTTAGGAACAGCATAATTTATTAGATTCAATTCTTCTGCCCTTTTTGCTGTAATTCTTTCACCCGTTATAAAAAGTTCTCTTGCACGCGGTTCTCCTATTCTGCTCATCACAAAAGGGGAAATTGCAGCCGGAACTAAACCCAGCTTAACTTCACTTAATCCGAATTTTGCATTTTCATCTGCAATTAAAATATCGCAAACAGACATTAAACCAACACCCCCGCCAACGGCAGAGCCGTTAATTCTTGCTATTATAGGTTTTGGATGAGTAAAAATCAGATACATTAGGTTAGCTAATTTTAACGATTCTTCCAGATTTTGCTCAAATGAATAATTTACAACGCTTTTCATCCAATTCAAATCAGCACCCGCACAAAAAGATTTTCCATTGCCCGTTATGATTATTACCCTGACATCATTTTCATACTTTAATTTATCAAAGGCATCATATAAATCATTAATTAAGATATTGTTAAAAGCATTATGAACATCAGGTCTGTTCAATGTAACTCTTGCAATTCGGTCTTTAATAGTAACAATTATCGTCGAATAATTTGTATAATCACTCATATAGAATATTCTTAATTAAAATACATTAGTTCATATATATTAAAATAAAAACAAAATTGCTAATAGAAAAATTGTTATTTAAATATGTTTCTAAAAAGAAGTAAGCAGACGGCTGTCAGCAGAAGGGAAAAGGGAGAAAGGAGAAGGGAAAATGAATTTTGAATTTATTTGTCATTCCTGCGAAAGCAGGAATCCATTACACTATTATTAATAAAAAACTTTACAAACTTTATGAACTTTACAAATTTTATGAACTTTATGAACTTTATAACTTTATGAACTTTACAAACTTTATAAACTTTATAAACTTTACAAACTTTATGAACTTAAAAAACTATATTACTGTCCAGCAATATAGTTTTATTTGATTCGTTATAGTAAAATAAGATTTGATATATAATGTCTAATTAGTAAATTTTTTATTGTTAAAGGAGAAAAAATGGAATTTTTAACTAAAGAAACTTTTTTGCAAAAAGTTTTTGATTTCGAGAACAACCAGGAATGGAAGTTTGCCGGTGATAAACCCTGCGTAATTGATTTTTATGCCGACTGGTGTGGTCCTTGTAAGATGGTTGCTCCAATTATGGATGAATTATCAAAAGAATATCATGGTAAAGTTGATATTTATAAAATTGATACCGAAGAACAACAGGAACTTGCTGCTGCTTTTGGTATTCGAAGTATTCCTTCAGTCTTGTTCGTTCCTTTGAATGACAAACCGCAAATGGCTGTTGGTGCTTTGCCAAAAGAAGGTTACATCAAAGCAATTAATGAAGTGCTTGGTGTAGAACATCCAAATGTTTCAAACAACTAAGAGAAGTATATGAATAAATATACTAAACTTAGCTTAGGTGGTGCCGCCGGTGCCATATTGGGTTATGCCTATTTTTATTTCATCGGTTGCGGTTCAGGTACATGCCCACTGACTTCAAACTGGCATATTAGTACTTTATATGGTGCAGTGGTCGGACTGGCTTTAGCTTTTCCTGTGAAAAAGAAGGAAGTAAAAAGTAATGAAAACGAAGAAACGAATAAATAAAGATACTTCCATCGAAGATTTACTATCGAAAATTCCTGATTCCGTGAATTACCTCAGGGATAAAGGTATAAGATGCTTTGTCTGCGGAGAGCCGGTTTGGGGAACACTCGAATCGGCTTCCAAAGAAAAGGGCTTTTCGGATAATGAAATTAATGATTTTGTCAGGGATATTAATCAGCTTACCTAAAGAAAAGAACTTCAAATAGCTCTGCTTCTCTATTAAAATATCAATTCAAAATATACTTCCTCACTAAAATTTGAATATTATAACAATTCATAGTATTTTAATAATTTAAATTTGTTTTAATAATAAATAACTTATATGAATCAAAAAATGCTCATTGACAATCTCCTTAAATTATTTCAGGGAGATACCACTACATTACGATTGAATGAAATTGCAAAAGGTTTATCAATAACATCCGATAGTCCGGAATATCTTGTTTTAAAATCAATTCTTGTTGAATTATGTTCACAAGGAATCTTATCAAAATCTACCCGCAGAAGATTCAGTTTGAATGTTAGCGAAGGTGTTTCGACTAACGAAGGAATTATACATATTAGAGGTGGACAGGGCTTTGTTCTTATGAATCATGACCAGCAGGAAAAAGTTAGAGTTAAAAAAAGATATCTGAATACTGCAATGGATGGTGATACTGTAATCATCCGATATTTACCCGTAAAGAAAAACAGGAAACCAAGAGGTGAGGTCATTAAGATTTTAGAAAGAAATGATACTGAAATCCCCGGTAAAATTGAGTTCTACGACAATGTTTACTATTTCATTCCCGACGATGAAAAGTATTATGTTGACTTCTTAATTAAAGAAAATAAGTTAAATGATGCAAAAGATGGAGATAAAGTAAAAGTAAAACTTCTAAGGTGGGATAATCCTTTGAAAAGTCCTCAGGGCGAGGTTATGAAGATTGTTTCTTCTCCTACTGCAATCGGCGAGGCAGCCGCAGAATTCGATTCAATCATCGAAGAATTCAATCTTCCTGAAGAGTTTCCCGAAAAAGTACTTAAACTTGTAAAGGGCATTAAAAAGCCCGATATGAAGAGTATTGCCACAGGACGTCTTGACCTGAGAAAAGAAACTGTTATCACAATTGACCCGATTGATGCAAAAGATTTTGATGATGCTTTGTCATTAAAATTCCTCGATAACGGAAATCGTCTATTAGGTGTTCATATAGCCGATGTAAGCTACTATGTAACTGAAAAAACTGAACTCGATATGGAAGCTTTAAAGCGTGGAAACAGTATCTATCTTGTTGACAGAGTTATTCCGATGTTACCCGAAGAATTGTCGAACGACCTTTGTTCATTAAAACCTAAGCGAGTGAGATTAACATTTACAGTTCTGATGGAAATAACTCCGAATGGTATTGTTACCGACTATACAATCAGTGAATCTGTTATTAAAAGTTCACGTAGGTTTGCCTACGAAGAAGTTCAGCAGATAATTGAAGATGGGAAGGGTGAACTTGATGATTTGATTTTGCCATTGCATAAACTTGCAGTTCAACTCAGGGAAAATCGTTTTGCTTTGGGTGGTGTTGATTTTGAATCGGTTGAAGTAAAATTTGAACTGGATGAAAATAAAAACCCAATTAATGCAGAGCCAAGAAGAAGTACTTCTGCTAATAAGCTTGTCGAAGAATGTATGCTTCTTGCTAACAAAACTGTGGCAATGCACGTAAGAAAATTATCGAAAAAGTATAAATTACCTGATGTAATGCCCTTCCTATATAGAATTCACGACGAGCCGAATCCGGAAAAGTTAAGCGAAAATCTTGCTTTTCTGAAAACACTTGGAGTCAAATTTGCATTAAAAAATCGAACATCGAAAGAGATTAATAGAGTTGTAAAGCTATTTGCCGATAAACCGGAAAAATATATAGTTCATCAGATTTTGCTCCGCTCAATGGCAAAAGCAGAATATTCCCCGAAAAACATCGGTCATTATGGTTTAGGTTTTATGGATTATTCTCATTTTACATCACCAATCAGACGTTATCCTGACTTAATCGTTCATCGCTTGCTCAAGGAATACACAAAAGCAAAACCCAAACCAAACAAAATTGCATATTACAACACTGTTTTGGAAAATATCGGGAATCATTGCACTGAAACAGAACGCGAAGCAATGGAAGCAGAAAGAGCATGTTCCCGTTTAGCACAAACATTTATGGCAAGAGAATATCTTGGCAAAGAACTTGACGGCAGGATTTCGGGTATTACCAATTTCGGAATATTTGTTTTGATGGAAGACTTTTGGGGAGAGGGTTTAATCCATATACGAGACTTGCGTGATGATTACTATTACTATGATGAACAAAACCACAGACTAACCGGAAAAAGAAATAAGAAATCCTATAAACTCGGAGACAAAATAAAAGTCAGGGTAATCCACGTAAACATAGAAGCCCGAAAAATAGAATTGGAACTGATGAAAGGAAAGTGAATTCACTTGGGAATTGGGAATTGGGAATTTAATAAAACCTAATAAAGATATTAAACCTTAGTAACATAAAAGTATCGAAAGGTTTTAAAACCTTATTACATTATTTATTAATTCAAAAATAAATTCTTGATTACTCTTCCCTTCTGCCTCTGCCTTGTCCGTGGCCTTCTCCGGGTCCTCCTGGTCCTTGTCCCTGACCACGCCGCATCATCATTTCGGACAGTTCCTTAAAAAACCTGTCTTCGAAAACAAGATACTTAGCGTAGTTTTTATCATCGAGAATTTCTTTCATTGCCTTCATTTTGTCTATCTGCATCATTCCAAACTTTTCCTGTTCCGAAAGTAATCTTTGGGACAACTTCTTTATATCCTCGATTGATGCATCATCCTTCAATGCATTTAAAAGGTCATCGGAGATTTTATCAACCAAATCCTTTTGGTCTTCAATTTTGTTCTCCCAGCTTGTGTACTTGACAAGAAATTTATCGGCTTCTTCTTCACTCAGTCTCAGGACTTCGAGAAGCTTCATCTTCTTAATTTGTTTAATCCGCTCCTTTGGTTTTCCCGGTGGTTGAGCATCCATATCCGTTGACGGAATTAGCATGAACAGCAATATGCCGAGAATCATGCTACGTATTAAAATCTGCATTTTCGAGCTCCTTCAAAATATTTTCTATGTCTTCTTCTTCAAGATTTTCAAAATTTTTAAATAAATCGTATTGTTTAATATTTCCAAATTTACTTATATTAATCCCTTCCTGCAAAATTAGTTCGGATAAAATGTCGTCATAAACTTCTTTTAAAGTAACTCCAAGGTTATTTTCATCCAGTTTTGCAAGTAAATCAGACTGTGATTGTGTCGCTGCAGGTATTAGCTTTCCAATTTCCGTTAAGTAATTGATAGTGTCATTATCATTGTTAAAAAGAGAATCAATATCACTTTGAGTTATTCCGGTAAAAGCAACATTTTTCTTCATTAAACTGTTTGGATTAAGTGTTTGGTCATTTTCAAACAAATTAAAGTATGACACAATCAGGAAAATTACAGCAATACCCGAAACCGGTATTAGATACTTATAAAGCCATTGTAATTTATAGGTTAATCTTCTTTGCTCTGACAATTTTTGATTTACTTTAACTGATAGATTTCGTGTATAAGCACTTATTTTTCTATCAAGATTTTTTTGCTGAAAATTAGCAAATGCTTGTTTAATTTCATCAATTTCATTTATCAGGTCAGGATACTTAAATAATGAATTTTCAAAAGCTTGCCTTTTCTCATCATTAAGCTTCTCAAATACATAATCACAGAGCAAATCCTGCATATCCTGAAAACTCAATATTTCATTTTTTTCGTTATTTTTCATTATTTCCATCCAAATTTATTAAATATTATATTGCGAATCACACTGCTTTTATTGGTTTAAAATCCTGTTTTGAATCTTTTAAATACACTGCTAATTTCTTTGTTGCCTGAAAATAATTGGCTTTTAAACCACCTACACTTGTGCCAAGTAACTTTGATATATCCTCATAAGGTAACTCATCAAAATATCTGAGAGCAAATGTCTCCCTTTGTTTTTCAGGTAATTTCATCAGTAACTTTAAAAACCTGTCTTCAAACTCGGCATTGATATACTTTTGTTCAGGATTTGGAGAGGAATCGGCTAAATTATACCATTCATCTTCAAATTCATTATCGGTATCCGGCGAACCTTTGAAAAAACCGAATATCTTCTTTTTTCTCAGCATGTTAGTGCTAACGTTAAATGTAATCCTGTAAAGCCATGTCTTTAAACTGCTTTCTTCCCGAAACTGCTTTATATTTTTCAAAGCTTTAATGAAAACTTCCTGAGCAGCATCGTCAGCATCATCATAGGATTTCAAATAACGCAAAGCGGTAGAAAATACAAAATTCTGATACTTCCTGACAAAAGCAGTAGCTCCACGCTCACTATTACCGCTCTCAAGTTCCTGCAAAATTTCTTTGTCGCTATCCAAAACCAATGTTAAGCTACCCGTGTACATTATAATTTTTTCTAATATAATTATTTATTTAATATTTTGACACATTGAATTTGAAAAAGTTTAATCAAAAAAAATATTTTAAACCTTTTACTAATAAAAATAAGTCAAATCCGTTAACAAAAAAGATGCGGTATTTATAATTTCTGGCTTGTTATTTGATTAAAAACTATGAAAAAATAAATTTGGTATATTTCTAACTAAGTTATATATTTGTAATATGAAACTGAGAATAATAATAATAATGCTGCTTTCTTTCGGAGCAATTTCATTATTGGCTTCTGATGAGATAATTGAATCTCTGAATGCTAAATCAGATGGTAAATCTATTACTGTTGAGTGGAAGACTTCAACAGAGCAGGATATTCGTTCCTTTTTAGTTGAAAGAGCCGGAAGTGACCAAATATTTGAAACGATTGAAACAAAGCAAGCAAAAGGATTCCCAACCACGTATACTTATATTGATGAATCCGCTTTCAAGATTGGTGAAGATTCTGAAAAAACCTTGTCAAAAAATATATACTTCTATAGAGTTACAATTGTTAAAAAAGACAACAGCAAAATTTACAGTTCAGTAGCTAACGTCATTCATAACACAAGCAGTATCCGCAGAACTTGGGGTATGCTGAAAGAAATGTTTAGATAATTACCAATTACCAATTACTGATTTTACTTATTTTTCTTTGAAAAATTATTTTATTTTATTCTTGTTAAGCTGACTTTATTTCCTTCTTTTCCAATTAATTCCAAATCCATAATATCATTTGAAAAAGAATAACTATATTCTTTGCCATTTAGAAAAATCAGGTTGTTTTTTTTCACGGAATATTTAATAGGTTTTTTAGCAATGTATTCATTGACTTCTTCCTCGATTACACCCTTCCCATCTGTTTCAAGAGTTAAACGGTAGGTATCCCCTTTGTTGATTTTTATCCAGCTTCCCAAAAAATAATCCGAAGAACCTGCAACTTTGAAGATGTCAATATCCATTGTACCAATATCATTAATTTCAGAAAGCTTTAATAATTCAGAAGTTAATACTTTAATAAAATATTTTTGTTTTTCTCCGCTGCTTTTGGTAATTATTAATCTGTTTTGAATAATTTGATATTTGAATTTATCTTCAAGCCGGTTAAAATTAATAAACTTCCCATCATTGTTAAATTTCACCAAATAATTAGGTTTGCCTCTTTTGTACTTAATCCAAAAATTCCTTGTTATATCATCATTACTTTTCGTACATGATGATAGAAACGGAATTGAAAATAAAACCAGAGCAAAAAATAATAAAATAATTTTTTTCATCACCACACCATTTATTAATTTCGAGTTCAAATAATAATTTAAATTAACAAACAACAAGCAAAAATAAAAATATTATCTAAGAAATCATACTCAACGTTGTATAAGAATAGTACGAAATTACCGATAGAAAATTTTTCACTCTTTACTATTCATTATTCAATAAATTACCTGTAGATTCCTCTTTCGGATTCTTCAATGAATTTGATACACAATAGAACTTCATCCGATATTACAGGTTTTTCCAAGAACTTTTTAATTCCATCTTTGGTGTTCAAACCGGAAAATAATATCATACGATAAAAATCTTCAATTTCAGTAATCAAATCGTTTGAAAAACCCTTGCGTTTTAATCCTATTTTATTTACTCCATCAATCTTTGCAGGAATACTTCCCACTAAAGTATATGGAGGAACATCTTTAGCAATTTTCACATCGGCACCAAGCATAGCATGACAACCAATGCGACAAAACTGATGAATCTTGACCACTCCACCGATTGTAACCCAATCGTCAACATGAACATGACCTGCAAGTTGTGTGGCATTTGCCATAATCACATGATTCCCAACTACGCAATCATGTGCAACATGGCAATAAGCCATGATAAAGCAATCTTCTCCGACAACGGCTTTACCAGTAACATGTGTTCCTCTATTAACAGTAACGAATTCCCGCAGGACAGTACGGTTACCGATGTAAGCGTAAGTTTTTTCACCGCCAAACTTTAAATCCTGAGGTTCGGTTGCAATGACAGCTCCGTTGCAAATCAACACATCTTTTCCAATTCTTGCACCGTTAGCCAACACAACATTTGAACGAATAATGGTGTTATCACCGATTTCAACATCATCTTCGATGATGGAAAAAGCACCAATTTGTACATTTTCGCCAATTTTGGCATTATTTGAAACAATAGCAGTTGGATGAATATTCATTTTTTCTTACAATTTATTTATCAATAACAGCAGTTTGCAATTCCGCCTGTGCGACAATTTGTCCATCAACAGAAGCGGTAACGTCTAAAAAATAAGCACCAAGTTTTTTACCAATTAATTTTGCGGTTAAAATAAGCTGGTCGCCGGGTATAACGGGTTTACGGAATTTTGCATTTTTAATACCCATAAACAGTACAAGTTTATTTTCCCATTCCTGTTCTTCGTTAATTATAAGAAGACAACCTGTTTGCGCCATAGATTCTGTAATCAAAACTCCCGGCATAACAGGATTACCTGGAAAATGTCCCTGGAAAAATTCCTCGTTCATAGTTACATTTTTCACACCAACAACAGTTTTATTTTCGGTATCGAAACTTAATACTTTATCAATTAAAAGAAATGGATATCGATGAGGCATAATCTTTAGCAAACCATTGATATCAAGCACTACACCGCTTTTAGTGTCTTTACCCTGAAACTTGGTAATTTTCTTTTTCTGGAGATAAAGTTGTCTTATTTTCTTTGCAAATTCAATATTACTTGCATGACCGGGACGCGCTGCTAAAATTTGTGCTTTTATAGGAACACCAATTAAAGAAAGGTCACCTAACATATCAAGTAATTTGTGTCGGGCAGGTTCATTCTTAAATCTTAGCTTACGGTTATCCAAATATCCACTGGAACCAAGCAAAGGTGTATGGTCAAGATTGAAATTAACTTTTAATTCCTCAAGTTCTTTTTGAGAAATATCTTTATCAATTATAACCAAAGCGTTATCAAGTTGCCCACCTCTAATTAATCCCTGTTCCTGAAGCATCTGCAATTCGGTTAGAAAACAAAATGTGCGGGCAGGAGCAAACTCTTCAACAAATTCCTTTTCAAGGTTGAAAACACCTGTATGCTGACTTCCTAATGCCGGATTGTGATAGTCAACCATAACGGTTATTCTATAATCATTCGTCGGCAAAGCAACTATGTCAACTTCCTTTTCATCATTTTTATACCTGACTGCTTCTTCAACAACAAAACAATCGCGGTCTTCTTTTTGTTCAACAAAACCTGCATTCAATAAAACTTCGACAAATGGAAGTGAACTTCCGTCTCCAACAGGAGGTTCTATTCCCGAAAGTTCTATCATGCAGTTGTCAATCCTTAATCCGACCAAAGAAGCTAAAACATGTTCAACTGTATGAACCTTAACATCCCCAATACCAAGTGTGGTTCCACGCGATAAGTCCACCACATTGTCAACGAGAGCCGGAATTTCAACATGTTTGTCCAAATCGGTACGCACAAACCTTAATCCATAGTTTTCGGACGCAGGATTGAAGGTTATTGTTGACGATTTACCGGTATGTAAACCAATCCCGGAGAAAGAAACTGTGTTCTTTATTGTTCTTTGTTTTTCATTCATTTAAATTATATAATACTTTTTTTAACTTCTAAACCAATATAGTTTTGCAAATTAATGAATTTCTGTATTGAAAAAAAAGAAAAGTCATAAGAAGACAATAAAGATGAATATTTTTTAATATTTTTTTGCAATTAATTGAAAACGGTTTCAAAACCGATGCTCCTCGTCTTTCTTCTGCACAAATTGGAGAATTGCAGGAATTTTTGAATATAGTGATTATTTGATTTCATCCTGGTCAAATATTGGAATTTGTTAATATAATTAAGTAAGATTCAATTCAATCTTTCCTTTTCCCTTTCTCCTATTAAATCATTACTTTTGTAAATATTATTTATGAAGTTTAATGTATTATGGCAGAAAAATTTGTTGATACAAAGGAACAATTGCTTGCACAAAGTTATGACAGGCATTTGTCTGTTAATGCGAATGCAGGTTCAGGCAAAACAACCGTTCTGCAAAAACGATTTGTAGCTTTGTTACTTGATAATAATCTTAAAGTTGAACCACGGGAATTAGTAGCCATAACTTTTACACGAAAAGCTGCTGCCGAGATATTTGCTAAAATTGCGAAATCCATTGAGGAAATTATTCAGGATTCGTTAATCAGTAAAACTCAGCATACTAAATTAATCAGAATTCGTGAGCGGCTAAACTCTGCCCATATTTCAACCATACATAGTTTCTGCTCTTCATTAATCAGGGATTTCCCTATAGAATCAAGTGTCCCTCCAAATTTCAGCGAACTCAGCGAAGCTGAGAAAATCGGTATTATGAAAGATGCTATTACCGATACTTTGACGGATTATTTGACTTCAAATGATGATAATACCGAAATGCTGAAGCTGTTGATTTCCGCTTTTGGCAAGAAGAAAGTTGAATCTATGATTAAAATCATTCTTTATAAAAGGGATGTCCTCCCGAAAATTCAATTGTTTTATGAAACTCATACGGATGAAGAAATTAATCAGATTGCTGTACTTGAATTTTTAAAATATTTGAGTGATAATTATGCAGATACACTATCAGAAGTTTATAGGATTTTTGGTACATTGAGTAAGCTGAATTTATCGAGGGAACAACTAACACTAATTATAGCATTTCGTAATATTATAAACGATGTTATTAATTTGTTAAATAACAGAGATAATAATATTAATTATGAAGATTGCTTTAATTTTAATTTGAGTGAATTATGCGATGAATTAAATAAACAAAAAATATTAACACAAAAATATCTTTTAAACAGTCCCACTTTTAAAAAAATATTGAATGATGATTTATTCATTTACAATGCCGAACTTGAAAATTTGCAGGAACTTATCAAGGTACTGTCATGTCTTGATAAAATAAATCATCAAACTGACTTGATTTCTTATGCCCGCTTCTTATTTGATTTGACAAAACAGGTTAACGAAATTATTGAATACAAAAAGCAGGAAGCAGGTGGATTGGACTTTGATGATATATTAATCAAAGCACAGGATATGCTACAAAATAAGGATGTGGCTGAAAAAATCAGCAAGCGATTTCGTTTTATGATGGTTGATGAGTTTCAGGATACAAATGAAATTCAGTATAAAATTATTAAATCCCTTGTCCCACAATTATTGGATAATTCGCTAAGTGAGCAGATAAATCTTTTCATAGTTGGCGACCCTAAGCAAAGCATTTATGGATTCAGAAATGCTGATGTCCGCGTTTTCAAAAAAGCAACCGAAGATATCAGGAATTGCAATCAATCGTTAATTCAAAACACCCGACTATCCAAAGAAATAAATACTGCAAAGGGATGTATCTCAGTCGAGGATGCTGTGCAATCGCAAGGAGAAATGGGTTTAACTGTTTCTTTCCGTCATCTTCCGGTTATTACTGCATTTACTAATCTTATATGTGGAAACGTTATGAACCGCAAGGATTCAGAGTTCGATGTTGAATATTCAAACCTGGTGTGCTCGAAGAGAATCCCCGAATTGAATAATTTCCTTTGTTCTCCTAATCTTCCGGGTAATTTGGAAGAAGACCAGTTTGGTTCAGTCAGAATCCTTGTATGTGAAAAAGTTGATAAAGAAAAAAAAGACGAAAGAATATCAGAAGCGGAATTGCTTGCGATTTATATTAAAAATTTTACTGCAACTTCACAGTATAAATTCTCAGATATTGCTGTTTTAAGCAGAGCCAGAACCAAATTCAATGAACTTTCGAATGCATTCCAAAAGTACAATATCCCCTACGTATTGCATTCCGGCAAAGGATTTTATCAGGCACAGGAAGTAATTGATATGATTTCAGTTTTGAAATTCCTGCACAATCCCGGAGATGACCTGTCAATAACAGCAGCATTACGTTCACCATATTTTGGATTGACTGATGCACAAATTTTACAAATATCTTCTTTAAAACAAAAATCACTTTTCGAAAAACTTGAGTACATTGTAAAAAATGGTCATAGTACTGAAACTGTCATTATCCGGTCTTACGAGATAATATCAAAACTGCTCTCGTATTCGACAAGATTGAGCATATCCCATCTGATTGCTCAAACAGTAGAGCTATGCGGGTGGTTTGGAACCTCGGCGTCTTCGTCCGGCAGAGCTCAAGTAACGGCAAATCTGCTAAAACTTAAACAATTTGCATCTGATTTTGAAAAAAGAGGATTCAAAACTTTATTCGATTTTGTCGAGGAAGTAAATCTGATATCAAAAGAAGAAATCACCGAAAGCGAAGCAGCGTTTATTACAGATGACAATGCAGTAAACTTTCTTACAATTCATGCCGCTAAAGGTCTGGAGTTTCCTGTGGTTGCTTTGTTCAACAATAATACCGGAAGAAACAATGGCGATAGTTTTGTAATTGATGAAGGTTTGGGCTTGTCGTTTAATACTCCAGTTTATAATCAAGAATTACAAATATATCAGGAAATTGATACACCGCTATTTTTTTTCGCAAAAAACAAGAATATTTTAAAGGAGAAAGCAGAGTTGAAGAGACTGCTTTATGTTGCTTTAACAAGAGCAAAAGAGCATTTGATTATCACAGCAGATTTAAATTCCACGAAGCACAAAAATTCACTATTTGAACTTATTCTGCAAGGTTTGTTAATTGAGCAAGGTTTGCTGCAAGCAGGTGAAATGCAGTTTTTATTCGATTTACAAATATATCTTGACGGAACAATTGATACTCACATGATAAATTTCAAAATTGATATAATCAATGAAATAGAATTAGCATCAACCGATATTTCATCACATACAATCCAACAGCCCTTTCCTGAATTATTGATGGATGACATTAAATCCGAAATATCTAATGATATGTTTTCTGCTTCGAGAATAATCAAATTCAGGGAAGATAGAGATGCATATTTTAGCCGTTATGTTTTGGGATTTGATGATGATTTCACTCTCCGGCAAGCTCAGGATGACATGAGTAAATTCACAATTGACAATTCACAATTAACAATTGATGAGACAATTCTTCGGCAAGCTCAGGATGACTTAGATGAAGGCAGACTGCAGGCAGCAGACAGGAGACAGGATTTAATTACTAATAAACAATTTCTAATTACTAATGAAAAGGATTCCATTTCAAGTGCTGAAGAAGGAACCATTATTCATTTTATTATGGAAAATATCTCAAAATGGTGTTCTGAAGAAATTATTAATAAAAATGTTTTAAACGATTTATTGGAAGAATCCTCACTAATCATTCGCAAAGAATTAAATAATGAATTCAAAGATAGAATTATTCAAGAAATTTCTAATATGGTTTCGACCGAATTGATTAAGAAAAATATTAATGAGATTATTAGTTCAAAGCATGAAGCTGAGTATAATATACCAATACTTAATGATTTTTTAAATGCTAAAATTGATTTGCTTTTCGAAAAAGATTCTGTTTATGAGGTCTGGGATTGGAAAAGCAATATTGCAGCATCAAAAGACGATATAATAGAGTTTGCAAAATATTACGAATTTCAAATGAAAGTCTATGCTTATTTGGTGATGCTCTTACAACCTGAATGCAGAACATATAAATCCCGGTTATTGTTCACCAAGTTAGCCAAACCCAATGCAATTAATGATGACTGGACTTATGAATTCATTTGGACAAAAGAAGAATTACAAAGCTTTAAAACAGAACTTGAAAATGATATTATTCAAATTAAGAGTGCTTAATTATTCGCTATTATTTTCCTGGAATATAAATGATTCATGCTCGATATTTTTAATTAAACTACTCATTCTAACATATCTAAAAATTCCTAAAAATATTGTAACGATTGATACAGGCATAAATATCCATCCAATAATTATTATCCAGTGTGCATCAAAAAACTTCACAAAAGACAAACCTGCAATAAACAAGGTTATGGCAGTTCTTTGATAAGACAAGAATGTCCGTTCGTTGGCTAAAATTGACCTTGCAGCTGCCAGTTGGTCGTTTAAAGGCAGTTTTTTTTCTATAAATTTCTGATATAAGTTTTTTTGAAAATTCATTATTATTTCACTATATTAAACAAAAGCGAAACGATAGACGTAATAAATTTCAAATATTTTATAAATCGAGTAAATGCCCGTTTTCCTTCAGCCAGGTTTCATAAATCATATAATTTGGCATGATACGTGCAACACGATTCCAGAATTTCTCGGAATGATTCATTTCAATTAAATGTGCTAATTCATGAACGATGACATAATCAACAACTTGCTTTGGAGCAAGAACAAGCCGCCATGAAAAATTAATATTTTTGTTGTTGCTGCAACTGCCCCATCTTGTATTTGCACCTGTGATATTAATTTTATTATAACGAAGATGCATGATTTCAGAATAGTGATTTGTTCGTTTACTGATATATTTATATGCCTGGTTTTTATACCAGTAAATCAATAGACTTTTAGCTACCTTCTGGTACTGAGAATTGATGATGAGTTCATCACCTGATGTTGAAAAGGCATATTTATGTCCTTCTTTAACAATCAATGTAAAATCCTTGCCTAAGCATTCAAATTTTTCTCCAGTGATATAATGCCGCTTTTTCTTTTGAGCTACTTTTTGGGATATTTCCTTTTTCTTTCTCTTAATCCAATCGCATTTTTCCTTTACAACTTTGGTTATTTCACCAACAGTTGCCCTCAAAGGAGCCCTGACAGTCAGCAAACCTTTCGGATTAATCTCTATTGAAAAAGTACGCCGCTTACTTCGAATTATTCTATCTATTTTAACTTCATCCATAATTTTAGTTTAAAAAGTTTAATGACTTAATAATTTTTATGTTTTTTTACTTTTCTTTGCTTTTTTTTGCATTTCATTCAAAATTTTAATTGCTTCGATTGGAGTAATATTATTCAGGTCCAAATTTAATATTTGCTCTCTTAAAGCATCATCCTTAAATTCAAATATTGACATCTGCTCAGGCACATATCTCGATTTCCTGGTTTCAATTTTTTGTGTATCAGGCTTCAATGTATTTCCTTGCAAAGAACCGCTTGGACTGTCAGACTCAAAGGAACGCATAATTACATTCGCCCTGTTTGTGATTTCTTCAGGCATCCCCGCCATTTGAGCTACATGGATTCCAAATGAATGGTCGCTTGCACCCGGTAGAACTTTATGTGTGAAAATAATTGTTTCACCTGCTTCAATAACTTCAACCTTATAATTGACAATTTTCTCAAAACGAGCTGCAAGGTCATTCAACTCGTGATAGTGAGTCGCAAAAAGTGTTTTTGCACCAAGTACGTTGTGAATATATTCAGTGATTGCCCAGGCAATTGAGATACCATCATAAGTAGCTGTCCCCCTGCCGACTTCATCGAGTAAAATCAAACTTCTGCCGGTAGCATTATTCATGATATTAGCTGCTTCCTGCATTTCTACAAGAAAAGTACTTTCTCCCGAACTAATGTTGTCCTGTGCTCCAACACGAGTAAATATTCTATCTACAATACCAAATTTTGCTTTCTTAGCAGGAACATATGAGCCAATTTGTCCTAATAAGATTATTAATCCTACCTGCCGGAGATAACAGGATTTTCCTGACATATTCGGTCCTGTTAAGATATGAATTCGCTCTGTTTGAGGTTTCAATTTTGTGTCATTAGGCGTATAGTTTTCACCTAATGGCAATAATCTTTCGACAACAGGATGTCTTCCTTCGACAATTTCGATTTCGTTGGATTGGTCTATTTCGGGTTTTGTATAATTATATTCAACTGCACAATCGGCAAAGCTTTGGAGGCAATCAATAACGGCAATAGCTACTGCATTTTTTTGAATCGTTTCAGTAAATTCAGCTATCTTTATTCTTAAATCTGAAAATAGACTGCTTTCCAATTCAATGATTTTTGCTTCTGCATTGAGGATTTTATCTTCTATTTCCTTTAACTCGGGAGTTATATATCTCTCAGCATTAGTAAGAGTCTGCCTACGTTGATATGATTCAGGAATTTTATGATTGTGAACCTTAGTAATTTCAATATAATATCCAAATACTGAATTAAAGCTAACTTTGAGAGAATTAATTCCCGACCTTTCCCGTTCCGTCTCTTGATAACTTGAAACCCAATTCTTTCCTGAGTACTTTGCTTCGATGTATGAATCGAGTTCTTCGGAATATCCTGTTCGGAATATATTCCCGATACCCATTTGTACGGATGGCTCATCAATAATGGAACTGTTAATCAATAACACAAGCTCATCCATAGGTTCAAGCTTAGAACTGATAATACTTAAAGAATCCTTGACTGAACCACTATTTCCAGATGACATCTCATTTAGGATTTTGATAGCTCTCGGAATTTTCATTAAACTGAGCTTTAAAGATACGACATCTCTCGGATTAGCTCTGCCTGTACAAACTTTTGAAATCAATCTTTCAAGGTCGCCGATTTCCGATAATTCCTGGCGCATAATCTGATGTTGTGTTTTGTTTTTAACGAATGCCTCGACTATTGCTAATCTTGTATTAATGGGTTCTAAGCTTTTCAATGGATGCACGAGCCATTGCTTTAAAAGTCTTCCTCCCATAGCAGTCTGAGTCTTATCAAGAATAGAAATCAAGGTCCCTTCCTTTGAACTGTCAGCCATTGAAAAGGTTATTTCTAAATTCCGCTTTGTAGCAAAGTCAAGAGTCATGTACTCGGAATACTGATAAATACTGATGTTTTTTAGATGCTCTGTTTGACCAGCTTGTGTTTCGTTAATATAGTGCAATACAGCACCTGAAGCCGATAAACCAGCCGTATAATTTTCAATTCCAAATCCTTTGAGCCCTTTTGTTTTGAAATGTCCGAGCAAAGCTTCTTTGCCGAATTCTTCCTCAAAAATCCAAGGTTCAAGTTTTGTGATAAGCGGTTTATATGATAATTTTCCAAATAGTTCAATTAGTTCGTTTTTTTGATTTTTACTAACGATAATCTCGCTTGGAGCCAAAGTTTCCAAAGTTTCTGCCAGTTTCGCAATATCCATTTCGCAAACATAAAATTCTGCTGTTGAAATATCCAAAAACGAGAGACCTGCTAAGTTTGTTCCTCTCTCAAATTTCAGGGATACAGCCGCAACAAAATTATTTCGCTTTGTCTCGAGCAGTTTATCATAAAGGGCGACACCGGGAGTAACGACTTCCGTAACACCGCGCCTGACAATACCTCTCGATGCTTTTGGGTCTTCAAGCTGGTCACATACTGCAACGCGGTATCCTGCTCTGACAAGTTTTGGCAAGTAAGCATCGAGTTGATGATGTGGAAATCCGGCTAAGGGACAATCTCCTGCCGCACCATTATTTCTCTTTGTTAAAGTAATGCCGCAAACCTTTGCAGTGGTAACTGCATCTTCGTTGAAAGTTTCAAAAAAATCACCTAATCGGAATAATAAAATAGTATCGGGAAATTTGTTTTTAATTTGCCCGTACTGTTTCATTAACGGTGTAATTTTTTCTTTCATATTCAGTATCAAAATATATCTTTTTATAAACTTAAATTTACAAATTAAATATGGAATTAAAAATAAGAATTAATAATTTTAGTGAATTTAATTAAAATTCATTTTAACTGACAGAAATCCGGTTACCTAATGAACAATAAACTCAATTAGTTTCAATTTGTTAATAAAAATTTATCCATTGTTTTTTTAATTTTTTAAGATTTATTTGTAATTTGTAAGTTTTATAAGCAAAGAATTATAATATTAGTTCTGAATATGTATAGGGAGTAGATAAATAATATGCCTCATATAGTAATTGATGGTAAAAGAATAGAAACTTCAAGCGGGAAAACCGTTATTGAAGCGGCTTATGAGAATGGTATCGAAATACCGCATTTTTGCTGGCACCCGGAATTGTCAATATCCGGTAATTGCAGAATGTGCCTTGTTGAAGTTGGTCAACCTAAAAGACTGGCTGACGGCAGTACCGAGGTTGATAACAGCGGAAATCCTGTGATATCGTTCTTTCCGAAATTACAAATTGCATGTGCAACGGTTGTTTCCGATGGAATGAATATTAAAACCAATTCTGAAAAAGCAATTCAAGCACGGGAAGCTGTAATGGAATTTATTCTGATTAATCACCCCTTGGATTGTCCGATTTGTGACGAAGCAGGAGAATGCAAGCTACAGGAATATGCTTACAGACATTCAAGAGGTGAAAGTAGATTTGTTGACGAAAAAAATGCGGCTTTGAAACGGCAGGAGTGGGGCGATAATGTCATGTATGATGCCGAAAGATGCATTACTTGTTCCAGATGCATCCGATATGCACAGGAAGTTGCACATCAGGACATTCTTACATTCGTCAACCGCGGCGACCATGTTACAATTGAGGTTGCGAAAGACGAGAAATTCAATAATCCATATTCGATGAATGTAATAGAGATTTGCCCTGTGGGTGCTTTGACAAGCAGGGACTTCCGCTTTAAATCACGTGTTTGGGACATGAGCTTCAATGATTCCATCTGTCCCGGTTGTGCCAAAGGTTGTAATATTAAAATCGGTGTCCGCAATAATGAGATTTTACGATTTGAACCACGTTCAAATCCTTTTGTCAATAAATACTGGCTTTGTGATTACGGAAGATTGACCCAAGAACAAAAAGTAAATGAAAATAGGATTACTGAACCTGAAATTAAAATTAATAATGGAGAAAAGGAAAGCATATCTTGGGAACAAGCATTACAGAAGACAGGGAATATGCTCAAGACATTCAAACCGAACGAGATTATGTTTTTAGGTTCTGCAATGGCTACAAATGAGGATAATTATTTGCTTCATAAGTTTGCAAAATCTGTCATCGGTACAAATAATATTGATTTCTTCAGGCATGAGGATAATTCTTTTGGAGATAATTTCCTGAAACAAAATGACAAAACTCCAAATTCAGCCGGTGCGGAGGAAGTTGGCGTAAAGCCTGGAATGAAAGGAATAAATACTGAACAGTTAATCGAAAAGATTAAATTCGGCAATATAAAATTGCTTTATATAATGGATGAAGATTTGGAAGATGAACCTGAAGTAATTGATGAATTAGACAATTTGAATGCTTTGATTGTACATGCAAAAAACAGGACTCAATTGACAAACAAAGCAGATTTGGTTCTCCCTTGTTCAACTTTTGCCGAAACAGATGGAACTTTTGTAAATCATCATGGTAGAGTTCAGCATTTTAAGGAAGCTTTGGTTACATCCGAAAATCTACGCTTTATGGGAATGAAAATGAGCCGTCTCGACAAATTTGGTGCTCCCAACGATAGATGGGCTCAGCATCTGTTAAAGAATTGCCTCCCCAACTGGAAAATAATCTTGAAGATAGCTAATCAGTATGGAAGTAATTGGAAATATGCAAATGCTGAAGCGGTTTTCAATGAAATTGCTGCTCAAATACCGGCTTTTAAAGGTATGAGCTATGACTTGCTCGATGAGTTTCAGGGATTGGTCCTGAACAAAGCTGATAATCCTGAGCCAAAGGTGATTAATTATGATTCGCATACGATGAAACCTTTTTAAGTTGAGAGTTAAGAGTTGAGAGTTTTGAGTTGGAAAAAGGAATAGGGAGAATGAAGAAGGGTAAATACAAAGGCATGCGATTGAACGTTTATAACAATGGAAAATCCCTGCCTTCAAGGACTCCGTAGGAGTTGAACATTTGAAATTAAGATTTGAAAATTTGAACTTGAAAATTGATTGAAAATTGTAAAATTGAAAATTGAAAATTGAATTAGGAATTATGGAAGAACTTGGCTGGATATTATTAGAAGCATTGATTAAAGCAGTTTTAATTTTCACGTTAATATTGCTTGCTGCAGCAACTTTAGTTTATTGTGAACGTAAAGTTTCAGCATTTATTCAAAACAGAATAGGACCGAACCGGGCTGGTCCAAAAGGATTACTACAACCTTTTGCCGATGTACTGAAATTATTTATGAAGGAAGATATTGTACCTGATGCGGCAAACAAGAATTTACACAGGTTAGCTCCAATTATTTCTCTTGGTATTACTGTTGCGGTTTATGCAGTTATCCCTTTAGGAAGTTCATTTGAATTAGCCGGAAGGACAATTCAAATGGGAATTGCTCCAAATGTCAATATTGGAATCTTATTCATTCTGGCAATGACATCGGTTGGTGTTTATGGCATAACAATTGCCGGTTGGTCGTCAAACAACAAATACTCCCTTCTCGGTGGACTTAGGTCTTCTGCTCAGATGATATCATATGAACTTTCGATGGGATTGGCTATTATGGGTGTAATAATGGTAACCGGGTCTTTGAATCTGAATGATATTATTATTCATCAAAGCGGCTGGTTGTGGAATATTTTATTGCAACCCCTTGGTTTCATTATATTTCTTGTATCTGCATTTGCCGAGACAAACAGGACTCCATTTGATTTACCTGAAGCTGAACCGGAACTTGTTGGGGGATATAATACTGAATATACCGGAATGAAATTCGGAATGTTTTTCCTTGCCGAATATGGTAATATGGCAACTTCGTCGGCATTGATAGCCATTTTATATCTTGGTGGCTGGCAATTGCCGTTTAATCCTGAATGGCTGGGACTTCAGGAAGGTTCAATTTGGATGGCACTTGCACAATTTGTTACAATAGTCGTTAAGATTTTATTGCTTTGCAACTTCTTTATTTGGGTTCGCTGGACAGTCCCAAGATTCCGTTATGACCAATTAATGAATTTGGGATGGAGAGTTTTGTTGCCGTTAGCTTTATTGAATGTTATACTTACAGGTATTGTAATGTTTCTAATTTAAGTTTAATGAGTTTTATGAGTTTAATTAGTTAATATTGATACGAGAAATTATTTAGGTTATATATATGAATAGAAAAGAAAATAACGAATCTCAGAGATTAAATTTTTGGGAACAGCTTTATTTACCTGAAATAGCAAGAGGAATGGGTATAACATTCCGTCAGATGTTTAAACCAAAGTTCACCAGGCAATATCCTGAAGAGAGATGGGAACCGGAAGGTTCATATCGTGGGCGTCCTGTGTTGGTTAAGGAAGAAGCCGGGGGCAGATGTGTTGCCTGCGGTTTATGCTCAAGAGTATGTCCGGCTTTGGCTATTGAAGTACAAGCAGATGAAACTGAACTTGTAAAAGAGAGATACCCCGTAAAATTTGAAATAAATATGCTTCGTTGCATATTCTGCGGCTTTTGCGAGGAAGTATGTCCCGAAGAGGCAATTGTTATGAGTAAGGATTATGACATGGTATTTTCAAGTCAGGAAGAAGCCATCTTAGGCAAGGACAAATTACTGGTTCCAATTGCACAGTTACAAGACCGTTTGGAGTTTTTAAGACTATATAAATAATATGTCATACTAAAGTTGTCGAAGGATGTCACATTTAAGAATATTTTCCCGCTAAGAAATAAATTTATTAATTATATTGAAAGGATTTAATATGAAACGTCTTTATTACAACTATTTGTTGGTTTTAATCTTGATACTTTCACTCGGTATTGTGAGTTGCGAAAAGAAAGATGAAGCCAATCAGACAATTAACAAGGAGGAAGTTCAAAAAATGGAAAAAGAATTTACGGAATTTGCAGGCAAGCTCGAATCCGAAGTTGCATCGGCTTATACGGAAAGTTGTTTAACTTATTGGACTGCTGCAAATACAGGAAAACCTGAAGATTTCGATAAAGCTTCCGAAGCCGAAATTAAAATGGATAAAATTCTCTCAAATAAAGAAACTTTTGAGAAAATTAAAAAATTCAGGGAATCCAGCTTAATATTGGATGATATTAAAAAAAGAGACCTCGAGATGATGTATCTTTCATTTCTTGGCAAGCAAATTAATCCTGAAAAACTTGCTGCAATGACAAAGATGCAGAACGAAATCAGTAAGAAATTCCAAAACTTCAGAGCTGTTGTTGACGGTAAAAAAATGACAGACAATGACGTAGAAAACACTTTAAAGGATTCCAAGGATTCAAAAAAACTTGAAAAAGTTTGGAAAGCACATAAATCAATTGGCCCATTAGTAGCTGAAGATATTATTGCATTGGTTAAGCTAAGAAATGAAGCGGCAAAAGAACTTGGTTTCAATAATTATCACGAAATGAGCTTAAAACTAAATGAGCAGGACCCTACCGAAATAAGTAAATTATTTGATGAACTTGACGAACTTACCAAAGAATCATTCAAATCATTAAAAAATGAAATGGATGGAGTTATTTCAAAACAATGCGGTATCAAAAAAGAAGAATTAATGCCATGGCATTACCAGAACAGATATTTCCAGGAAGCTCCGAAAATTTATGATATTGACTTAGATGTATATTACAAAGGCAAAGATATTGTTAAATTAACAGAAGATTATTATTCAAGCATTAGCTTGCCAATAGATGATATGGTTAAAAATAGCGACCTTTTCGAGAGAGAAGGAAAAAGCCAGCATGCTTTCTGCATTGATATTAATAGGGATAAAAAAGACACAAGGGTTCTTTGCAACGTAAAGGACAACAGCAGTTGGATGAATACAATGCTTCATGAATTTGGTCATGCAGTATATTTCAAATGGCATGACAAAGACCTCCCTTGGTTTTTGAAAACACCTGCTCAGATTTTCACAACCGAAGCAATTGCTATGATGTTCGGCAGATTATCCTCCAATCCGCAATTTATGCAAGATATGCTTGGTATTAGCGATGCAGAAAAAACAAAAATCGCGGAAACTGCATTTAAGATTTTAACTCTCGAACAGCTTGTCTTCAGCAGATGGTCACAAGTTATGTACCGTTTTGAAAAAAGCATGTACGAAAATCCCGACCAGGATTTAAATAAATTATGGTGGGATTTGGTAGAAAAATACCAAATGGTTAAAAAACCAGCAGGCAGAAATGAGCCCGATTGGGCAACAAAAACTCACATAGCATCAAGTCCTTGCTACTATCACAATTATCATTTAGGTGAACTTTTAGCATCACAACTTGACAATTATATCAAAAAAGATGTCCTGAAGTTAGCCGAAGGCAAAGAAACGGCATACTTTAAACAACCCGAAGTCGGAGAATATTTGATTAAAACAGTTTTTACTCCGGGTGCAAAATATCTATGGAATGATATGATCGAAAAAGCAACAGGTGAAAAACTGACAGCAAAGTATTACGCAAAACAGTTTGTGAAGAAATAATTATACCGAAACATGGGAAGTCATACTTCGATAAACTCAGTATGACGTGAAATTCGAAATATAAATGATAAGTCATTCTGAATGAAACGTAGTGAAGTGAAGAATCCAGGAACCGTATGAATACTGGATTCCTCACATCACCCGGAATAACTTAATAATTAAAAAAATATATTGAGCATATGAGATATTTAATTTTATTACCTGTGATTTTGATGATTGGATTATCAAATTCTTCTTTATTATTCAGTCAAACAGAAGTTGACAGCGAGTTTCCCGATGACGAAGAATATGACTGGGTGTATCTTAATCTTGATTTGGGGTATGGAAGCAGCGGTCCCGGTGGTGCTTTGGGTTTTAGGTATAGATTTTTAGGATTAGGCATCAGTGCTACGGGTTTTGCCACAGATATTCCAAAAACAAGCCCTCAGCAGTCAGGTAATCAAAGTAACCTGCAACAGAAATCATACCCGGGCAATACGGTTTGTGGAGACTTTTTCGGTTATTATGACCTTGAAGAAATAAGCTTGTTTGCTAATATTGGATTCTACTCTTCTATTGATTCTGTTTTGCTATGGGACCCGGAAAAACGGCTTTATTATCGTCATGGTGTGGTAAACCAAGGCGGTATTTGCTTTGGTTTTGGAGCACAAATGCCTTTATTATTTCTCAATGAAGATAATGATTATTTAGAGCAAATAGTTGGAGGTATTGGATATCATTCCCAAATTGGTGTTTACCTGAGAATAGCATACAGATGGTAATGTTGGAAATTTGAAAATTCTTTTATTTATATTTTGAATTTTCGTAAATTAATACTTTATATATTAGTAATTTTTGTTATTAAAGTTTGAATTATGGCATTGGATAAAGAAAAAGTTATTGAATTAGTTAAATCGGTTTGCCCTGAATCCGAGATTTACGAACACAGGGAGCAAATTTCTTTTATTATACCTAAGGAAAAGCTGATTGATACAGCCCGAATTTTGAAAGATAACGAGACTACACGTTTCGATATGCTTACGGATGTTACTGCTATTGATTGGTACAACAAAAAGAAACCAAGATTTGAACTAGTATATTTTCTTTATTCCAATCCGAATAAATCCAGAATCCGATTGAAAGTACCTGTGAGTGAAAATGAACCGGTTTGCCCAAGCATAACAAGTGTTTGGGAGAGTGCAAACTGGTACGAAAGAGAAACCTGGGATATGTATGGCATTAAATTCAGCGGCCATCCCGGTTTGAGACGTTATTATATGCCAGAAGATTTTAATGACCCGGAAACCGGCGAACCGCTTCACCCTCTCAGAAAAGATTTTCCACTAATGGGTATTCCCAATTCTTTGCCTCTTCCACCCTATCCTGAAAGAGACGGCGAAGCCGGTTAAGTTCTTTTTGAAATTAATTATACGAAGCAATTGCGTCTTCAATAGTATCTTCCAAACGAAATAATTCTATCAATTGTGATATATTGAGCATTGACTTAACGACTTCCTGCGCTCCGACCAACGTTATTGCAGTCTCGTATTCCTTCAATTGCCTATGAGCCAGTAATAGGGCTCCGAGTCCGCTCGAATCAATGTATTCCACATTAGAAATATCCAGAATTAATCCTTTTACTGTCGGCTGGCAAATAATTAAAAGTTCGGCTTTGAGATTTGCCGAGTTTTCCGAATCAAGATTTTTTACTTTTAATGTAAAAATCACGAAGCCATTCTTATTTTCTATCGAAAAATTCATACTTACTAAATATAATTAAAAAATTCATTAATTTGTTCTGCAAGTTAATCACAAATTTTTTTTTATTGAAATTTATTTATAAAAAAATTTAAAAATGTTGAAAAAAATTGAAAATATTCTCGTAATACGACTTAGCTCGATGGGTGATGTAATCCTGACTACAGCACTTATAAGACAAATCAGAAATAAATATCCCAATACCCGCTTAGATTTCGCTACTTCAAAGCAGTTTGCCGAAATTTTCACCAATAACCCCCATATCTCGAATCTGATTGAATATGATAAACAAAGCTCTTTGAAGGATATTAATGATTTGAAAAAAAATATTAAATCAAAGATTCCGAGCGGCAGATATGATTTAGTTATTGATTTACAAAGAAATATTAGGTCGAGAGTTTTCCGCAGTGGTTTGGGTGCTCAATATCTTTATGTTAAAAAGATGAGATTGCACAAGCTTTCGATGGTTTATTTCAAAAGACCTTTGCTGAAGAAAATTGTTCCAATACCTGAAATTTACCGTATGACTGCATCTCCTCTTGATATTGAAGATGACGGCAAAGGATTGGAGTTGTGGTTAC
The DNA here is from genome assembly GCA_043804925.1 of bacterium. Taxonomy (GTDB): domain Bacteria; phylum Bacteroidota; class Ignavibacteria; order Kapaibacteriales; family UBA2268; genus ChocPot-Mid. The sequence continues at coordinate 33,482 of JAZDIP010000013.1, forward strand.
CAAACGAAACCTTGAGTCCAATCTACCTTCCGGAAGAAAAAAAAGTCAAAAATTCATTGACAATAGCCATTGCTCCGGGAGCTTTCCACAATACGAAACGATGGCAGAAAGAAAAATATTTGGAACTTATTATTCATTTGAAGGAGAATTTTTATGCAGATATTGTCCTGATTGGAGGTAAAAAGGATAAAGAGATTACAGATTGGATTACGAGTAAAATCACATTTGAATTTGAAGATTGCACAGAGTCTGATTCGATTATCAGGACTGTTTCCGCTATTGATTCAGCATCGCTTCTTATATCAAATGATACCGGTGTCGTACATATTGCTGCTGCTCGCAAAGTCCCTGTAGTTGCAATATTCGGTTCTACTGTTAAAGAGTTTGGATTTATTCCTTTCCGTACAAAACATGAGATTGTCGAAAAAATCCTTCCCTGCCGTCCTTGTACGCATTACGGTTTGAATAAATGTCCGAAAGTACATTTTGACTGCATGAATAAAATTTCGGTTGAGGATGTTGTTTTGGCGGTTCAGAAGTTGATTTTAAAAAAATCGTGAAACATCGAAAAGGTGAAAAATCGAAACGTGAAACGGGAATCAATGTCTGTACTACAGATTAAACTGATTTTAATGATTTCGCTGATTTTTTTTGCCTGAACTGTGATTTTTGAGATTAATATGATTGCCATGATAATATCTATTTAAACAGCCACTCTTCTTCTTCCTCGACATCCACAGCTTCACGCCTTCTTAAACGTTGTCTGCAAGCCGTTCCCGGGGATTTGTACGGTTTTGTGGTGCATTCCCTTAAGCAAATCAAGGCAGTCGCCGTAGTATAGTTCGTTCATTACCTTAGTTTTATAAGTTTTATTAGTTTAATAAGTTCCCAAAACAGAAATTATGGAAAATGGAATTAATAGCAATTGTCAACTGTTAATGGTCAATTGTTAATTTCTTTGTGAATCTCTGTGTTTCCGCAGCGTATTACTGTGTAATTGTCTTTTGTTTTCAATTTAAAACTTAAAATTTAAAATTTAGAATTTAAAACTTTAAACTCCCTTCTCCCTTTTCCTTTCTCTTGTCTGATAAACTTACCGAAGAACACTGTTTCGCAAAAAAAACTTGATTTAAATTAAAATAGATTGTATTTTCGTAACTATATTATTTATGATTGCAGCATAATTTAGCGGGGAATACAATATTGATGTCAATTTTCTGCTATTAGAACTATTATATTTTTAAAAAAATCTTTATGAGAATTAGTATCTAAGGGGGAAAAATGGATACAGATGAAGATAATGTCATTATAAAGCGTTCTCGAAGCAGGAAAAAACCGTTAAAGGATTCCGGCGGCTCCGATTCAAAACGCAAGAACAGTTCATCCGAAGACGATGATATAGAAATAAAACTCAGTAAGCAAATAAGAATCATTGCGATTTTACTATTTGCATTTGGCGTTATATTGCTGTTAGCCATGATATCTTATACACCAAAAGATGAGGTCTATACGGAAATATCCTTCGTTGAATTTTTCAAACTAATGGCAGGCAATGAAATCGTAAAAGTAAAATTCGAAGGAATACAAAATTGGTTAGGTATTTTTGGGACATTGTCTTCCGATTTCTTTTTCAATCATTTAATTGGTTATATAACAATCCTTACCCCTTTCTTTATGTTTTTATGGTCGAAGGAATTATTTGTTGCTTTGACCGTATCAAAAGATTTAGCCAGAAGAACAATACTTTTTTTAATTTTCGGTTTATTGTTTGCTTCACTGATGGGAACATTTCAGCAGATAGAGGCATTTTCAGACTTATCACGTGAATGGAGCGGTACAATCGGGCAGTTTGTGTCATCTATATTCATTGGTGTAATCGGCAGGTTCGGTACTATACTAATAATTCTTGCTGCTGCTGCAATAACTTTTGTATTTGGAACAAATATCAACATAAACAAATTGCTTCATTCAATTAATTTAAGCCAAAGACAACCATTTAAATTAATTATCAAACTGAAAAATTTTATTAGCGAAAAATTGAATATGGATATTCAAGTGATTGAAGATGAAGAAGATGATGATGAAACTTTACAAAACCGAAGAATTGAAGATATTAGAATCAACAGGCAAAATGAACCAATAATTGATGACTTGGAACCGGCTCATATTATAAAAAGAAGTGTGAATAGCCAAAATAATAATCCCGAAATAAACCAACCGGAAATTGAGGAAGATGAAAATCCTTTATCGGCAGGCGGTTTCGACAATGAAGGTGAATCCTCGATTGTTGGAGAAAAAATAAATCCCAAGATAGATGAAAAAGCAATTTTAAACAAGTTATATGAGGGCGTTCAGGACCAACCTGAAGCCGATTTTGAGGTAACTGATGAGTTCGATGAAGATACTGAACCTGAAGATGAGTTTGTAACGGATGAACAAGATGTAAAAAAACCTTTGACTGTAATCGTCAATGAACCAAAAATAACTATAGATGATGAACCTATTAATCTTTTAGGCACCTCGATACATGACGAAGAAATTGACTATCAGTCTCCCGGCTATGACTTATTGAACCAAAGAGATGAATTGGCAGATGTAAACGATAAGGAACTCGAAGAGAATGCACGACTGCTCAGGGAGAAATTAGAAACATTTAAAATTGAAATTGACAACCTTAGTGTAACTCCGGGACCTGTAGTTACTCAATATGAATTCGTACCTGCTCCGGGTATTAAGATAAGCCGTATTGAAAGTTTGTCAGACGATATTGCCATGGCTTTGAAGGCAAGAGGTATTAGAATCATCGCTCCCATACCTGGGAAAGGAACTGTCGGAATTGAAATTCCAAATAAAAATCCTTCCATCGTCAGGTTTTCAAGTATAGTTAAATCACCCAGATTCCATCAGTCAGACCACAAACTGCCACTGGCTCTTGGAAAAACAATAGGTGGCGATGTCTATTGTGCCGACCTGTCTAAAATGCCGCATCTTCTTATTGCCGGTTCAACCGGTGCGGGAAAAAGCGTTGGCATCAATACGGTTTTGGCTTCACTGCTTTATAAGAAACATCCAAGCGAAATGAAGTTTGTAATAATTGACCCTAAAAAAGTAGAACTGAACCTGTATGCGAGCTTGGAATATCATTTTCTGGCTTCTTCGCCTGATATTAAGGATTTGATTATCACTTCACCGGAAGATGCAGTAATCGTATTGAAATCTCTTTGTGCAGAAATGGACAGAAGATATGATATACTTGCGCAGGTTGGGCAAAGAAATCTTCTGGATTACAATAATAAAGTAATAAGCGGAAAATACAAGGATGATAAAGATATTGTCCACAGACCAATGCCGTATATCGTTGTTATCATAGATGAACTTGCCGACCTTATGATGACGGCGGCAAAAGAAGTCGAAGCACCAATAATTCGAATTGCACAATTGGCACGGGCAGTAGGAATTCACCTTGTTGTTGCTACCCAAAGACCATCAGTTGATGTTATTACAGGTATCATTAAGGCAAACTTTCCTGCACGTCTGGCTTATCTTGTTGCATCAAAGATTGACTCGAGAACAATTCTTGACCAATCCGGTGCAGACCAACTTCTGGGCAATGGCGATATGCTGTTTTTACCGGGTGGTTCGCCAAAACCAATTCGTATTCAGAACTCTTTTATAAGCACTGATGAAGTAGAGGCAATTTGCGAACATATAGGAAATCAAAAAGGATATTCAAAGCCATATATGCTTCCAAGCTTAAATGATAATGGCGGTGGTGCAGGTGCAATTTCGAGAGAGGATAGAGACCCCTTATTTGCTGATGCCGCCCGGCTTGTAATCAGTTTACAACAGGCATCGGTTTCGATTGTACAAAGAAGGTTAAAAGTTGGTTATGCACGTGCCGGAAAAATTATTGATGAACTTGAAGATGCAGGTGTTGTTGGTCCTTATGCAGGCAGCAAAGCAAGGGAAGTAATCTGCGAAAGCGAAGCAGAACTTGAAGCGATACTTTAATTTAGTGAATAACTAATAGTGAATAATTATTTTTGCCGTTAATTATTCAGAGAGATTGAAATAATGGGATTGATTTTGATATATAAGTTTTTGTTAGATATGTTTGATAGTATACCGCAAATTTATCAGATTTGTAATATATCAAATCATGTTTAAAAATATGATTGAGGGATTAGATTATAAAAAAAAACCCGGCTTCATCACCAGCATCTAATATCTGGGAGAGGAGTCACCGGGACTGCAATACAAACTTAATAAATGGAACTATAAAATAATCACAAAATATATTTGCCTTATTCACTGAAAACTCTTAATTTTGTTTTCTTATGTGGAACTCATAAGAGGAAAACGAATTGGGGGCCCATAGCTCAGCTAGGGAGAGCGCTTGAATGGCATTCAAGAGGTCAGGAGTTCGATCCTCCTTGGGTCCACGGCTTTAGAAGATAGAAGATAGAAAAAGTTTTAAATTTTAAGTTTTAAATTTAAAGTTAAAGAAGGAAAAATAACTTAACACTTAACACTTAAAACATGATATTAGAAAATTTTGTGTTGTTTGAATTTTTAGTGATTTGTATTATTGTTAACTTAACACTTAGCACTTAAAACTTAGCACTCACGAAGTGGTGAAGGGGTCGTAGCTCAGCTTGGTTAGAGCGCCAGTCTGTCACACTGGAGGCCGCGAGTTCGAGTCTCGTCGGCCCCGCAAAAGAAAGGGAGTTTTTTAGCTCCCTTTTTGTTTATTTTGTTGCTTTTACGATGAATTTTCTAATCGAACCGACACCAGCTATTTCCAAATGAACAATATAAATCCCATCGTCAAATGATTTCCCATCTACATTGAACGTATGTTCTCCTGCAAGTTTCATACTGTCATCAATAATCATTATTTCTTGTCCTACAACGTTTTCCAAACTTAATCTAACAAAAGAATTTTCCTGAAGAACAAAAGCAATTCTGAAATTATCTCTAAAAGGAATTGGAAAAATCAAAATTTCAAAATCCTTTATTGTTAGCTCTTCAATACCCTTCGTATTAGAAATTTCTGCAGGATTCACAGGCGCATTGGTAGAATCGCAATTTGTAAGAACTAATTGAAAAAACATAATTATTATTAAAAAAAATATCCTTATTATCATATTGCCACCTTACTAATAGTACCATAAAAAATTACAATATAGATTTAAACCACCAACATTACCATACCAGTTCCTATTTGGTTCATGATAAATAAACTTATTGAGTATATTCTCAATGAGATTATTCATACCATAATTTAAGCCAAAATCAATAGAAAAAGATTCAGAAACAGGATAGATTAAACCTGCACCAATCAAGAAACCAAAATCAATCGCATTAAAATTAAATGTCTTTTTCCCGATGACTTGACCAGTTGATGCAGTTATTGCGCTTTCAATATTTGAAAAAATCAAATTCACCGAAGGTCCAATCCCTGCATAAATTTCCCATTCCTCTAATTGAAAATTATAACAAATCAAAGTATTTAAAGAATTCTTACCCAATGTTAAATTTTCATCTTCAATCGTCCTGTTGTTGTTAATTAGTTCAAACCTCAATTTGAAGTTATCATCAAATCTGTAAGTACTTCCAAAATTGAGTCCAAAAGGAAAAGATATTCCGAAAAAACCATTATCATATCCTTCTCTATAAAATTCTTCTTGAGGTATGAAATAGTTTAATCCTATAAAAAAAGATAAATCGCTTTTTTTATCAAATTCATCTGATGTTGCATAGCTTTGAGCTACAAAGAAAAAGACAGCTATTAGTACTAATTTGTTAAGTATTTTCTTCATTTTAATAATTGTGATATATTTTGTTAAATTCTTTAAAAATAAAATTAAGTATTTTTTGTATATTTGTTGCAAGTAATTTTATTAATTATATTTGACATAATGAAATATTTAGTTTCAACATTACTATTTCTTCTGTTATTTTCATGCGAGAATAATAATGAACCTGTTCAATCCACAATTATTGAGGGAGAATCAACCGTTAAAACAGACTCCCTTTCCTTTTTCTCTTTCAAAACAGGTAAAGCATTAGGTTATCCAATTGATGAAAATATTTCTGATGTATTCAGTACTATGGTGTTTATTCACGAAAGTGGAGAACCAATTGGAATAGGATTTGTTACTGCAATGGATTACGTAACTTTTTCTGTCCTTTTTCCAGGAAATGAATCACATATAGATAATTTAGATACTGCATTAAAAATATTTGACACATTATCCATAATTGATAAAAATTTATCTTATTCTTCCGCTATTGTTGTATACCAAAGTCAGGTGATTGCTGTTAAAACAAAAGAAAATAAATATGCTCTTATGGTAATTACCGATTCAAAATACTACAGGGACACAACTATTGCTGATTATGAATCGTATAAAGGTTATGTAACTTTCAAATGGAAGTACCAGACAAACGGAAGCAGGAATTTTAATTACTAATTACTAATTAGTTAACGGTGAAAAAGTCCGTAAGTATCAGCAATGGTAATAAGTTGTGGATAAATTATACTTGATAAAATTGCAAGGTTTTCGTAATTTTGTATAAAATTCTTGCAATATTTGTATGGTATAATTATGTTAAA